>DATGMB010000158.1:0-34120 GCA_035293845.1 Bryobacteraceae bacterium | reverse complement strand
CGCCCGCAACCCGCTCCACCAGTTAAACTAAACTTGCCGACTTCCATGCCGCATCTCCTGCCATCGCTGCCGGAGCTCACCGCGACCGGCATCATCGATATCCTGGTCGTCGCCTTCCTCGTCTACCAGGCCCTGATGGTCGTCCGCGGCACCCGCGCCAGCCACATCCTGATCGGCATTCTCATCATGGTCCTGCTATACGGCCTCGCCGTCTGGGCCGGCCTCGAAGCCCTCCGCTCCCTGCTCTCCTTCATCGTCCCTTACCTCGGACTCGCCATCATCGTCCTCTTCCAGTCCGAGATCCGCCGCACCCTCGCCCGCCTCGGCCGCAAGCACTGGTTCGGCTGGGGCGGCGAGTTCTGGAAGCCCGAATCCGTCAACGAGATCCTCCTCGCCATCGAAGAGCTCGCCGCCGCCAAGACCGGCGCCCTCATCGTCCTCGAGCGCGATATCGGCCTCCGCACCTTCGTCGAAAGCGGCGTCCGCCTCGACGCCCGCATCTCCCGCGACCTCCTGCTGTCCATCTTCCAGCCCGGCCTCCCGCTCCACGACGGAGCCGTCATCGTCCAGAACGACCGCATCGCTGCTGCCGCCTGCTTCCTCCCCCTCACCACCAATACCGCCCTTTCCCGCTCCCTCGGCACCCGCCACCGCGCCGCCATCGGCATCACCGAGGAAACCGACTCCCTCTCGCTCGTCGTCTCCGAGGAAACCGGCCGCATCTCCGTCGCCGCTTTCGGCGAGCTCGTCCAGGGGCTCTCCCCCGCCGAAGTGCTCGAACGCGTCAATCGCCACTTCGAGGTCCAGCGCCCCATTCCCATGGTCATCGACCAGTTCCCCGCCGATATCCCGCTCTCGCAGGACGCCGATAAAACCCGCCCCGCGGAAAGGGTGAAGCCCTAAATGCGCCGCGTCCTCGGCTGGATTGCCGCCAATTTCCTCTGGAAGCTCCTCGCCCTGGCCATTGCCGTCGTCATCTGGGCCCTCGTCGCCACCGAGCCCGAGCTCAGCACCTTCGCGAGCGTCCGCCTCGAATTCCGCAATCTGCCCGACGATCTCGATATCAGCTCCCAGCCCGTGAGCTCCGTCACCCTCGAGCTCCACGGCCCCGCCGGCGCCCTCCGCAATATGGGCGGCCTCGAACCGTTCGGTCTCGCCGGCGTCCGCCCCGCCGTCGTCCTCGATATGTCCGGCGTCCAGCCCGGCGAGCGCACCTTCCCTATCGGATACGGCAGCGTCCGCCTGCCTCGGGGCGTCCGCCTCATCCGCGCCATCCCCTCCGAGGTCCGCTTCGATTTCGACCGCCGCGCCACCCGCCTCATCCCCGTCCTCCCACGCTTCCATCTCGATGGCGTCAACGGCTACTCCGTCGCCAGCTACTCGGTCGACCCCGGCCGGCTCGCCATCGCCGGTCCCGCCGGCCGCGTCGCCCAGGTTCAGGACGCCGTCACCGACCCCATCGACGTCTCCACCGCCATCGGCCGCGCCTCCTTCCGCGTCAATGCGTATATCGCCGACCCCTACGTCCGCTTCGAGGGCTCGCCCCAGGTCACGGTTTCGGTTGTAATGAAGAAGAAGTGATATGGACAGCGGAAATCAGAAGACAGGAGTCAGGAGACGGGAGCCCGATTCTCCTGTCTCCTGTCTCCTGACTGCTGTCTCCCTACAACGGAGGAAGATCCCACTTGGCTAAACAACTCTTCGGCACCGACGGCATTCGCGGCGTCGCCGGCGAATACCCCCTCGACCCCGCCACCGTCTACGCGTTCGGACTCGCGCTCGGCCACGATGCCACCGCCGCCCATGCCGCTCCCGAAATCCTGATCGGCCGCGACACCCGCGAATCCGGCGGCTGGATCGCCGAACTCGTCGCCGGCGGCCTGATCGCCCGCGGCGCCCGCGTCCGCTACGCCGGCGTCGTCACCACCCCCGGCGTCGCCAGGCTCACCCGCACCGGCCCGTTCTTCGCCGGCGTGATGATCTCCGCCTCCCACAACCCGTTCCGCGATAACGGCATCAAGGTCTTCGGCCACAGCGGTTTCAAGCTCCCCGATGAGGAGGAGCACGTCATCGAGCAGGAGATCCTCCGCCTTCGCTCGGGTGGCCTGGAGCCCCGCCCCGAGCCCCTCGCCATCGACGATTCCCTCGCCGGCCAATACCTCGACTATCTCGCCGGCACGGCCTCCTGCCGCTTCGACGGCGTCCGCATGGTCGTCGATTGCGGCAACGGCGCCGCCAGCCGCCTCGCGCCGGAGCTCTTCCGCCGCCTCGGCGCGGAGGTCATCGCCATCTGCGACGCCCCCGACGGCCGCAACATCAACCTCGGCTGCGGCGCGCTCCACCTCGAAACCGCCCGCGCTGCCGTCCTCGAACACCGCGCCCATTTCGGCGTCGCCTTCGACGGCGATGCCGATCGCGCCATCTTCGTCGCCCGCAGCGGCAAAATCGTCGATGGCGACGGCGCCCTGCTCCTCTCCGCCCGTGCCCTCCGCGCCGCCGGCTGCCTTCCCCAGGACACCGTCGTCGCCACCGTCATGTCCAATCTCGGCCTCGAAAAGGCCCTCGCCCGCGACGGCATCCGCATGGTCCGCACCGCCGTCGGCGATAAGTACGTCCTCGAGGAAATGCTCCGCCTCGGCGCATCGCTCGGCGGCGAGCAGTCCGGCCACGTCATCTTCGCCGACTTCGCCACCACGGGCGACGGCATCCTTACCGCCCTCCGCGTCTTCGAAACCGCCCTCCGCGCCGGCCAGGGCCTCGACGAGCTCACCGCCGATCTCGAGGTCTACCCCCAGCGCCTCGTCAACGTGCGCGTCCGCGAAAAGAAGGCGCTCACCGAAGTCCCCTCCGTCGCCGCAGAGATCCGCCGCGTCGAGGACGAATTCGCCGGCTCCGGCCGCGTCCTCGTCCGCTTCTCCGGCACCGAGCCCCTCGCCCGCGTCATGGTCGAAGGCCCCGACCTCGCCCAGGTCGAGCGCGCCAGCGAATCCATCGCCGCCGTCATCCGCCGCGAAATGGGCGCGTAGCCGCACTGGCCTGATTGGGCCTGGTCCGTGCGAACCCGGATGCACCGGCCCGCTGCCACCGTGCATCCTCTCTCAACGCCCGCAACCGAAATCCCGGAGACCACCCGGCGGAACTGGCAGCCCGGGTGCAACCATCAGGGCAGGAATCCTGCGATTCCCCTGAGCGTGAGGTCAATCTGCCCTCCGAACCCAATCATTTCCCCCGATGGGCACGGCCGGTAGCCGCGGACCGCAGCCGCGCCTGGCGATATGGCATCAGCATTGCCACCGTGCTCGCCGCCACCGGAGTGCGGCTTGCGATCGAGCCGCATCTGGGCCCCTACCTGCCTTTCTTGATGGCGGTGATGGTCGCTGCCCTCCTGGGAGGACGCGCACCCGGCATAACGGCAGCGGCCCTCAGCATTCTGAGTGTTCTCGTCCTGCGCTCCCTCCATGTCTCGGCGCACCTTGGACCGCATCCACCCTGGCGGCTTGCCGCTTATGCCGGCGCCACCGCCCTCATCGCATGGCTCGTCGGCAGCCTGCGTGAATCCTTCGTGGCCCGCGCGAAAGCCGGGGATACGCTGCTGGGCCAGGCCCGGCTGATCGATCTTTCCCACGATGCCGTCATCACCATGGATATCCGGCGGCGCATCATCACATGGAACAAGGGAGCCGAAGAGATCTACGGCTGGCCGGAGCGCCAGGCGGCCGGCAGGCTGATTCATGAATTGCTGCGGACGGTCAGTTCCATCCCGCTCCGGGATATCAATGAGCTGTTGCTTCGCGAACGCCGCTGGGAGGGCGAGATGCGCCAGGTTGCCCGCGACGGCCGCCCCCTCGTGGTGGAGAGCCGCCAGGTGCTGCTTGGAGATGGCCTGTCCTCAGAGTTCCGTCTCCTCGCCATCAATCGCGACATCACCGCCCGCAAGGAGATCGAGGAGAGCCTGCGCGAAAGTGAACAGCAGTTCCGAACGCTCGCCAATACGATTCCGCAGTTGTGCGGTATGGCCCACCCCGACGGCTCGTTCTTCTGGGTCAACCGGCGCTGGTGTGACTACACCGGCCTGACGGCGGACCAATCGCAGGGGTGGGATTGGCAGTCGGCGCTCGATCCCGAGGCTTCGCGCGACGGTTTGCAGGACTGGAGGCGTGCGATCGCGACCGGTTCGGAGTTCGAATCGATACTCGCCGTGCGCGGCGCCGACGGCGCCGTTCGGCCGTTCCTGGCGCGTGCCAGGCCTTTGCGCGACCGGGAAGGCCGGATCGCCCGCTGGTTCGGCACCCTGACCGACATCAGCGCGCAGCGCAAAATCGAAGACGACCTCCGCAGATCCCATGAGGAGGAGCGCGCCCGCGCCGCCGAGTTGCAGGCGATGATGGACGCCATGCCCGTGGCGGTGTTCCTCTCGCGCGATCCGGAGTGCCGGAACATCATCGGCAATCGCGCCGCCTGCCGGTTGTTTCGCCGCCCGCCCGGAAGCAATCTTTCGCAATTCTCCCCAGCGGGAGAGCGGCTGCAAATCTGCCGGCTGTTGAGATCCGGAGTGGAGCTTCCCCACTCCGAACTGCCCATGCAGAAAGCCGCCGCCACCGGCCGGCCAACCGTCGGTTCCGAGTTGGAGGCCGTGTTCGAAGACGGCTCCGTCCTGAACCTGATCGGCAACGCCGTTCCGCTCCCCGGCCCCGAGGGCCGCCCGCGCGGCGCCGTGGGCGTCTTCGCCGATATCACGGAGCACAAGAAAACCGAGGAACGCCTGCGCCAGGTCCAGAAACTGGAGAGCATTGGCGTGCTCGCCGGCGGCGTCGCTCACGATTTCAACAATCTCCTTACGGTCATCGCGGGAAACGCAGAGATCGCACTCCGCCAGTACCCTTCCTGCACCGTGCTGGAAAGCGTCATTCAGGCGTCGGAACAGGCCGCGCATCTTACCCGGCAATTGCTGGCCTATGCCGGCAAGGATCGGTCCCTCTCGGAAACCTTCGATCTTTCGGACCTCGTGATCCGCGCCTGGGAACTCCTCTCGGCATCCGTCCCCAAGGGAATAGAACTCGTATCCCATCTGTCTGGGCAGGCGCTACCCGTCCATGCCGATCCCAGCCAGATCGAACAGGTCCTCCTGAATCTCGTCATTAATGCCGGCGAATCCATGCCGCCGGATCGCGGCGGCCGGGTCGAAATCACCACCAGCGCATGCGAAATCGCTCCCGCAAGAGCTCGCGCGCATGCGCCGGAGTTCGATGTGCGTACAGGGCCTTTTGTCTGCCTCGAAGTCGCGGACAACGGCTGCGGTATGGACCGCGCCACCCTCGCCCGGATCTTCGAGCCCTTCTTCTCGACCAAGTTCACCGGACGCGGCTTGGGCCTGGCCGCCGTCCAGGGTATCGTGCGCACGTACAACGGCTTTATCGAGGTCCGCAGTTCGCCCGGCGGCGGCTCGATCTTCCGGGTGTATCTGCCCGCGGCAGTCACACAGCCCGCAGAAACTCCGCATGCCCGGCCGCCGGACACGCCGTGTCCCCCGTAACGCAGGGCAAGGCCGCGGCGCGCCGGCACCCCGCTCAGGAAAGGCCCGCCGCAGCCCGCCCCGTCTCCGGCGCCGCCAGCACCTGCCGCACCTTTGCCCCCAGCGCCTCGGCCGTAAACGGCTTCTGCAGATAATCCGCCCCCGCCTGCGGCAGCCCGTGGAACGCCAGCGTGTCGTCCGTGTACCCCGACATGTACAACACCTTCGTCCGGTGCCCCACCCGCCGCGCCAGTTCCCGCCCGCTCATCACCGGCATGATGGCATCCGTCAGCAGCAGGTCCACGTGCCCCTGCCGCTCCAGAATGCGCAGCGCCTCGTGTCCGTCCGCCGCCTGCAGCACCGTGTAACCGAGCTGTTCCAGCATCCCGCACACCAGCGTCCGCACCGCCGGCTCGTCTTCGGCCACCAGAATGGTTTCCGTCCCCCGTAAGCTGCCGAAAGCCGCCGCTGCCTTCGATTCGTCCATCTCCGCTTCTTCCGCCGCCGGCAGCAGGACGATAAACATCGTCCCCCGCCCCGGGCTGCTGCTCACCGTAATCGTCCCCCCGTTCTGCTGGATGATCCCGTAGACGCTGCTCAGCCCCAGTCCTGTCCCCCGCCCCACTTCCTTCGTCGTGAAGAACGGCTCGAAGACGTGCTCCACCACGTCCGGGCTCATCCCGCATCCCGTGTCGCTGATTTCCATCCGCACCAGCGATCCCTCCCGCAGCGTGCGAATGCGGAATTCGCCGCCCTCCGGCATCGCGTCGCGCGCATTGGCGGCCAGGTTGATCAGCACCTGCTCGAGCTGATTCGGATCCGCTTTGACGAACGGCAAGGGACTGCCGAACTCGGTCTCCAGACGGATGTGCTCGCCCATCACCCGCCGTAGCAGCCTCTCCATGTTGCCTACCAGATGGTTCACGTCCACCAGCTTCGGCTGTACCATCTGCTTGCGCCCGAAGGCCAGTAACTGGCTGGTCAGCGTCGTGGCGCGGTTCGCCGCCGCCAGGATCTGCTTCAGCTTCTCATGCCGCGGGTCGCCAGGCGGCGTCACGTCGAGCACCATATGGAGATACCCGCTCACCACCGTCAGCACGTTGTTGAAGTCGTGCGCGATGCCCCCCGCCAACCGCCCCACTGCTTCCATCTTCTGCGCCTGCCGCAGTTGCTCCTCGAGCGCCCGCCGGTCCGTGATGTCCTCCAGCGTCCCCGTGATCCGGTAAAGCTTCCCGTGAGCATCGAACACCGGGAACGCGCGGTCCAGAATCCAGCGCACCGAGCCATCCGGCCGCACGATCCGGTACGTTTCCTTCGATGCCTCCATGGCGCTCTTGGTCAGGTACTCGCTCACGCGCGCGCGATCGTCGGGATGCACCGTATCGAGCAGGCCGCTGCGCTGCGCGAAGATCTCCGGGCGGCGCCCCCACACCTCCTCGAACGAAGGGCTCACATAGAGGATGCGATTCGTCTTCACGTCCAGCATCCAGAAGATCTGGTAAATACTCGCCGCCATCTGCCGGAACCGCTCCTCGCTTTCCTTCAAGCCCGCGGAAAGCGCCGCCAGCTTGCGCGCCCGCTTCTCCGCGGCATTGCGCCGTAGCCACAGATAAAGGAACGCGCCCAGCAGGACCAGCCCGCCCGCCGCCATCTGGCGATACTTCGGCAGCGGCCCGAAGTGGAAGTCCTGCTCGTCCCTGGGCGAGAGCAGATACCCGCTGTTCGGAGGCTGCCCCGGCTCGACGCGCTGCCTTGCCAGCCCCGTGATCTCCGCCGGCCCGCCCTCGAGCAGCCTCTGCATAAAGCTCGTGTTCTGGAAGAAGGAATGGAAGAGGTACACCGGAATCTCGCCCGTTCCGTCGCGCAACGCGACGTCCCCCTTCGGTCCCACGATCAGCTTTCCCTTCACCCGCACCAGCCGGCCGGAAAACTCCTCGCCCGCCACCTGCGCCGCCGAAACGTCCAGCGGAGCCGGAACCCGCGCGGTCGCCGTGCGGTGGATCTCCTGGAGCAGCAGCTCCTCCATGCCGCGGTACTGCGACAGCTTCCCGCGCGCCTCGACCACGTCCCCGCGCCGGAACGCCTCCGGCGGAAGCACCGCGTGGCTTCCAAACAGCGCGATTCCGCCGCCCGCATCCTGCACATTCGCCAGGCTGCTCCCGGATCCCACATCGTGCGATCCGTCCGTGATGACGCCCGTGATCGCGATCGTTTCCCCGTTGTGCGCCGCCGAACGGTCCGGCCGGTTGCGGATCGCTTCCGCGATCGGCATCGGCCTCACCGTCTGCGCAAGAACCGGCATCGCCGAGAGCCCGGCGATCAGGAGCGGCCACGCGCTGGTTCGCATTCGAGCATGGTAACCGTTGCCGGGGCTCGCAACTGTGCGCCAGTCCACAGTGAGGCGGTGGGCACGTCACCTGGAATCTAAAAATATATTCCCCTCTCCTTCAACCACTTCCCGCTCCGAATTTCAGACTCCAGCCTCCCCTCGTGCTACACCGTACCCGAGGTCAACGATGCCAACCGAAGCTCAAATCTCCGCTAACCGCCGCAACGCGAAGAAGTCCACCGGCCCCCGTACCCAAGCCGGCAAGTCCGCCTCCAGCGCGAACGCCGTCAAGTCCGGCCTCTACGCCAAATCCCTCATCATCCGCGATGAAGACCCCGCGGAGCTCACCCGGCTCGCCGCCGAGTACTACGACGAGTTCCGCCCCGCCACCCCGCGCGAGCGCGATCTGGTTGACGCGCTCGTCTACAACCAGTGGCTCATCCGCCGGCTCCGCCGCACCGAAGCCGACATCCACGCCTTCCACTTTGACAAGCGAGCCGACAACTTCGACGGACGCTGGAGCGCCCAGATCATCCGCCGCGACCACCCCCTCGCCGATGCCTTCGAGACCCTCGAAAAACAACTCGTCCGCGTCCAGGCCCGCGTCAACGCCCTGGAGCGCTCCAGCCGCAATGCCCTCAAAGAGCTCCGCGATCTCCGCAAGGCAGCCGCCCCGGCCGCCGGCGTCGCCGAAGCCGGCGAAATTGGCTTCGTTCCGCCACAGCAGCCCCAACCCTCGCCGCCCGCCCCGGCCGTCCAATCCCCAACCCCCAATCCTCCATCCCCACCTGCAATTGGCTTCGTTCCGCCGCACCCGCCCCAACCCACGCCGCGCGCCGCCGCTCCCCAATCCCCGGCCCAAGCCCCCCAACCCCAATCCCCAGGCCTTCCCGCACACCGATGCTAAACTGGAGCATATTGTTTCGGTCCGTATTACCAGCCGTCCTGGCGATCGCCTTCGCCGCCCGTCCCGCACCGGCCCAGACGGGGCAGCTCGATGCCAGCCCCACCCTGTTCACCGTGCTCGCGGCCATCAACTCCGCCGGCTATGACGCGGACCTCGATTCGCCCAGCAATCATCCCCTCCGCAAGGAAATCCGCGAGGAGATCGCCAAACGCCACGTCCCGTCCCTCACCGCGATCCGGGATTTCTACGCCAGCCATCACCTGTCCAATCCCGCCGCCGACCTCAGCCAGTACATCTCCTTCGCGCTCAGTGTCGGCCCGCCGCCGAATTTCAACTTCAACGCCAAGGATGTCGACCTTCCCCCGGATGTCGCAGGCATGAAGGCCTTGCAGCCCCTGCTCGTCGCCTTCTATAAGGAGGCCGGCATCGCCGACCTCTGGAAGCGCTCGCAGCCCGCCATCGACCAGGTCATCGCGCGCTACCACCAGCCGGTCTCCGACGCCGTGCTGCAGGTCAATCTCTACCTGCGGTGGCAGACCTCCGGCGTCCGCGGCCGCCGCTTCCAGATCTTCGTCGCGCCGCAGGCCTCGCCCAACCAGATCCAGACCCGCAGCTACGGAGACGAGTACACCATCGTCGTCACCCCCTCCTCCGATCTCCGCTCGAGCGATATCCGCCACGGCTATCTCCACTACCTCCTCGATCCCCTGGCCTCCCGAGCCTCCGAAATCCTCGCGCGCAAAGAGATCCTCGCCAAAAATCTCGACCGCGCCCCCGCCATCGACGGCGTTTACAAAGAGGACTTCCAGCGCCTGACCACCGAATGCCTCATCAAGGCCGTCGAATCGCGCCTCGATCGGCGCCCCGATATCGTCGTGCAGTCGCTCCACCAGGGCTTCATCCTCACCCCGTACTTCGCCGAGCAGCTCGCCGTCTACGAAAAACAGCCCGCCGCCATGGTGCTTTACTACCAGCAAATGGTGCAGGCGATCGACCTCGTGAAAGAGGAGAAGCGCCTCGCGAGCGTCGTCTTCGACCGCGAACCCCTGCCCGCCCACACCATTCCCGTGCTGCGCGCCCTGCCGCCCGAGCCCGTCCTCACCCCCGCGGCCAAAACCCTCAACGCCGCCGAGGAGCTCTATCTCAAGCGCGACCTCGACCCCGCGCAGAAGCTCTATCTCGAAGTCCTTTCGCAGACCGATCAGAAATCCATCCAGGCCGGCGCCTATTACGGCCTCGCCCGCATCGCCGTGCTGCGCAAGGATCCCGAAACCGCCGAACGCATGTTCCATAAGACGCTCGATCTCGACCCCGAGCCCCAGGTGAAAGCCTGGGCCCTCGTCTACCTCGGCCGCCTCTCGCTCGCCGCCAATGAAAAGGCCGATGCGGCAAAATTTTTCGGCGATGCCCTCCAGGTCTCCGGCGCCACCGATGCGGCGCGCAAAGCGGCCCAGGAAGGCATACGGCAAAGTTCCAACCAGCAGTGACTATTCCAAGGAGTTAGCAATGAAACGAACGATCCTCAACGGCGCCCTCGCTTTGGCGGCCGGCACGACAGCCCTCGTGGCGCAGCAGCAGGGCCTGGTCCCGAACACGAAGTCCAAGGGTGAATCCCAGGCCGTAGTGGCCCTCATGCAGGCGCAGGGCAACCCCGACGCCACCATCAAGGCGGCCGACGACCTCGTCACCAAGTACGCCGACTCCTTCTACAAGGAAACCGCCCTCCTCTTCGAGACCAACGCCTACCAGCAGAAGGGCGATATCGAACACGCCATGGTCTACGGCCAGCAGGTGCTCCAGGTCAACCCCAAGAATTTCCAGGTGACCAACATGCTTGGCAATATGATCGTCCAGCGCGTGCGCGAAAACGATCTCGATAAGGAAGAGAAGCTCGTCCAGGCCGAAAAGTACTTCAACACCACCATCGAAGACCTCAAGACCGCCGCCAAGCCCAATCCCCAGCTCACCGATGCGCAGTGGGAGGAAGGCAAGAAGGGGCTCATCGCCGATGCCCATAACGGCCTCGGCATGGTGGCTTTGAACCGCAAGAAATACGATGTCGCAATCGCCGAGTTCAAGGCCGCCGTCGATGGCCTCCCCGATGAGCCCACCTTCCAGGTCCGCCTCGCTTCCGCCCTCCAGCAGTCCGGCAAGAACGACGAAGCCATCGCCATCTGCGACAAGCTCCTCGCCAACCCCCAGCTCCATCCGCAGATCCGCTCCGTGGCGCAAAACGTCAAGGCGGCCGCCAGCAAGAAGTAGCCGCGTCCCATGCGCGCCGATACGGCCACGCTGGAGCAGAGGATCGGGCATCGCTTCTCCGACGCCGCGCTGCTGCGCCGCGCGCTCACTCACAGCTCACTCGCCAATGAAGCGCGCGCCGGCGGCGTTCAGGTCGGCGATAACGAGCAGCTCGAGTTCCTCGGCGATTCCGTGCTCGGGTTCCTCGTCGCCGAGGCGCTCGTCGCGCGCTTCCCCGGCCACAGCGAAGGCGAGCTCTCCCGCCGCAAGGCGCACCTCGTCTCCGCCGCGCACCTGCACGGCGTCGCACGCCGCCTCGAAATCGGCGCCTTTCTCGAGCTCGGCCGCAGCGAGGAGATGAGCGGCGGCCGCGCCAAAAAGACCCTCCTCGTCGACGCCCTCGAAGCCGTCATCGCCGCCATCTATCTCGATGGCGGCAGCGACGCCGCGCGCCGCTTCGTCCACGGCCATATCCTCGACGCCCCGCTCGCCGAAGATGCCGACGCCGGCACCGATATCCAGCCCGCCATCGCCAACTTCAAGAGCGCCCTCCAGGAGCTCGCGCAGAGCCGCGGCCTGCCCCAGCCGCGCTACGCCATCGTGCGCGAGCGCGGCCCCGAGCATTCCAAGATCTTCACCGTCGAAGTCCGCCTCGGCCGCGAGTGGAGCGGCCAGGCCGACGGCCGCACCAAGAAGGTCGCCGCCCAGCGCGCCGCCCGCGCCGTCTACGAGCGCCTCCGCCAGGATGCCATCCCCGAACCCGCCCCGCGCCTCGAAACCGAGCCGCGACCGTAAGCCGGGGCCCCCGGCCACTTGCATCTCTCCCAGTCCATGCGCTACAAGTAGCTCATCGAAGACACCGCCCTCGCATACCGGAACCGCAACGTCGTCGTCACCGGCGGTCTGGGGTTCATCGGCAGCAGTCTCGCCGTGCGCCTCGCCGCGGCCGGCGCCCGCGTGGCGGTGGTCGATTCCCGCGATCCCGTCTGCGGCGCCAACCCCCGCAACCTCGCCGCCGCTCCCGGAGTGCGCGTCGTCGAGGCCGATATCGGCGATGCCCCCGCCCTCGCCGGCCTGCTCCGCGGCGCAGACGCCGTGTTCAACTTCGCCGGCGAGATCAGCCACCTCCGCAGCATGCTGGACCCCGCGCGCGACGCCGCCATCAACGCCGCCGCCCAGCTCCGCTTCCTCGAGGAATGCGCGCGCCAGGCGCCCGGCATCCGCATCGTGTATGCCGGCACCCGCCAGATCTACGGCGTTCCGCAGTACCTCCCCGTCGACGAACACCACCCCGTGCGGCCAGTCGACTTCAACGGCGTCCACAAGTACGCCGCCACCGCCTACCATCTGCTGTGGAGCGAGATGGGCCGCGTCGATGCCCGCGTCCTCTGCCTCACCAACGTCTATGGACCGCGCATGGCCCTGAACATCCCCGGCCAGGGCTTCCTCGGCCACTTCCTGCGCTGCGCCCTGCTGGGCGATCCCATCGAGATCTTTGGCGATGGACACCAGCTCCGCGACCCCGTCTACGTAGACGACGCCGTCGACGCCTTCCTGGTCGCCGGCGCGTCCGATCGCCCCGGCGACCGCATCTGGAATGTCGGCGGTCCCGCCGTGCTGGGCCTCGCGGAGATCGCCGCCATCGTCAGCCGCGCCGCGGGCGCGCCTGAGCCGGTTTACCGCCCCTTCCCCCAGGCCGGCAAAGCAATCGACATCGGCAGCTACTCGACCGATTCCTCCCGCATCCGCCGCGACCTCGGCTGGCGCGCCGCCGTGCCCTTCGCCGATGGCATCCGCCGTACCCTCGACTGGTACCTCCGCGAGCTGCCCCATTACCTCCCGCAGTGTGTGGCCGCGAAACACCCATGACCGCCATGAACCCCGCCATCACCAGCCGCCCCTCCGCCGGCTCGTCCGATTCCTCCCGCATCCGCCGCGAGCTGCCCCACCATCTCCTGCACCATCGCCGCGACGCCGTCATGACCGCCATGAGCCCCGCTACCACCGCCCGCACCGCCGGCTCGCCCGGTGTCCTCCACATCCGCCGCCACCTGCCCCACCATCTCCTGCACCATCGCCGCGACGCCGGCATGACCGCCATGAACCCCGCCCTCGCCAGCCGCCCCGCCGCCTCGACCGATTCCTCCCGCGTCCACCCCCAGCTGCCCCAGTGTCCCCCACACCGGCGTCGCCGCGAGGCCGGCATGACCGCCGTGAACCCCGCTACCACCGCCCGCACCGCCGGCTCGCCCGGTGTCCTCCGCATCCGCCGCGACCTGCCCCACCATCTCCTGCACCATCGCCGCGACGCCGGCATGACCGCCATGAACCCCGCTACCGCCGCCGCCCTCGGCCGCCACTCGCCCGATCCGCTCCACATCCGCCGCGACCTGCCCCACCATCTCCGGCACCATCGCCGCGAGGCCGTCATGACCGCCATGAACCCCGCTACCACCGCTCTCGGCCGCCACTCGCCCGATCCGCTCCACATCCGCCGCGAGCTGCCCCCATATCGCCCGCAGACCGCCGCCCCGAGGCGCCCATGAGCGGCATGAATCCAGCCGAATTCGCCAACATCGCCCGCTCGGAGAAGGACTTCTGGTGGTATCGCGGCATGCGCGAGATCCTCTTCCGTATCCTCGATCCGCTGCTCGGCGGCCGCCCGCCGCGGCGGGCGCTCGAAGCCGGCTGCGGCACCGGCTACTTCTCCCGGATTCTGCAGGACGCGCGCCAATGGCCGGTCGTCCCCGTCGATCTCGCCGCCGAAGGCCTCCGCTACGCGCGCGAAATGGGCGTCCGCTCTCTCGCCCGCGCCGATATCTCGCGTCTGCCCTTCCCCGCCGCGGCTTTCGACCTCGTCCTCTCGCTCGATGTTCTGCCGCACTTCGAGCGCGGCGAGGAGAGGCGCGCCATCGCCGAGTTTGCCCGCGTCCTCGCCCCCGGCGGCCTGCTCGTCATCCGTGCCGCCGCCCTCGATGCGCTGCGCAGCCGCCATTCGCAGTTCGCCGCCGAGCGCCAGCGCTTCACCCTCCCTGCCCTCGCCGAGGCCCTCGAACGCGCGGGACTGCGCGTGCGCCGCGCGACCTATGCCAACGCCCTGCTTCTGCCGGTCGCGCTGGCCCGCTTCCGCATTTGGGAGCCGCTGCTTCGCCGCCCGCCCGCGAGCGGTGTCGCGCCGGTCGCGCCCTGGCTCGATGCCATTCTCTATCGCGCGCTTGCCGCCGAAGCCGCCTGGATCGGCGCCGGCCGCGACTTCCCCGCCGGCCAATCCGCCATCGTCGTGGGAGAGAAGACCGCGTGAGTCCCGCGCCTCCCAAGTTCCCCTCCTTGAGCGTCTTCTTCCCGGCCTATAACGACGCGCCATCGCTGCCCAAACTGATCGCCAGGACGTTCGAAGTGCTGGAGCGCCACGTCGCCGATTACGAGGTCATCGTCGTCAATGACGGCAGCCGCGACCGCACCGGCGAAGTGCTCGAAGAGCTCCGCCTGCACTACGGCCCCGCGATGCGCGTCATCACGCACCCGGAAAACCGCGGGTACGGCGGCGCCTTGCGCAGCGGCTTCGCCGCCGCCCGCAAGGACTACGTGTTCTACACCGATGGCGATGGCCAGTACGACGTCGGCGAACTGCCCCGCCTGCTTGCCCTCGCCGGTCCCGCCACCGGCCTCGTCAACGGCTACAAGCTGGAGCGCCACGACCCGGCGCACCGCATCTGGATCGGCCGCGCGTACAACTTCTGCGCGCGCCTGCTCTTTCGCATCCGCATCCGCGATATCGACTGCGACTACCGCCTGATCCGCCGCGCGCTGCTCGACCAGATCCATCTGACTTCCACCAGCGGCACGATCTGCGTCGAGCTCGTCCGCAAGCTCGAGCTGAGCGGCTGCGAGGTCCGCGAAATCGGGGTCCATCACTACCCGCGCCTGTACGGCCACTCGCAGTTTTTCCGCGTCCGCTCACTCGCCGTCACTTTCTATCAGCTCCTGCGGCTGTGGGTGCGCCTGGTGGTGCTAAGGTAAGTACGGTGGCGCCATGAGAATCCCGATGGTCGACCTCCGCCCCATGCTGCACGAGACCGAGGCGGCGTGGCGCGCGAACCTCGACCGCTTGTTCGGCCGCATGCACTTCGTCCTGGGGAGCGAGGTCGAGGCGTTCGAGCGCGAGTTGGCGGCGTCGTTCGGCGCGCGGTACGCAGTCGGAGTGGGCAGCGGAACGGCCGCCATCGAGCTGGCGCTGCGCGCGGCGGGGCTCGGCGAATCCGGGGCGGCCGTCGCGGTCCCCGCTCTGACTTCCCCCTTCACCGCGCAGGCGGTTCTGGCCGCGGGCTGCCGCCCGAAGTTCACGGACATCGACCCGGATACGCTGCTGCTCGACGGCGTGCCTCGTGGAGCGCGCGCCGTAATTCCCGTGCACCTCTACGGGCAGCCGGCCGCGCTCCCGGCGCGCCGCGCGCGAACGCTCGTAGTGCAGGACGCGTGCCAGGCCCACGGGGCTCCGCTCCGCTTCTCCGCCCCGGTCGCCTACAGCTTCTACCCCACCAAGAACCTGCCCTGCCTGGGCGATGGCGGCGCGGTCCTCACCGATTCCCGCACCCTCGCGGCGCGCCTCCGGTTGCTGCGCGACGGCGGCCGCAACGGCGGCCAGGTGAGCCGTGTTCGCGCGGTCAACTCCCGGCTCGATGAGATGCAGGCCTGCTACCTGCGCGCCTTCCTGCCCAGGCTGGCCGAGTGGAATGCCGCCCGCGCGCGCCTCGCCGGTCTCTATGACCGGCTGCTCGCCGATTGCAACTCCGTGCGGCCGCTGCCGCGGCGCGCCGGCTCGGTGTGCCACCTGTATGTGGTGCGCACGCGCCGGCGCGAGCGCCTGCGCCAACACCTGGCAAGCCACGGCATCGCCACCGGCATCCACTATCCGGTGCCCCTGCACCTCCAGCCCGCGTTCCGCCAATTCGGGGCCGCGCGCGGAAGCTTTCCCGTGGCCGAACGGGCCTGCCGCGAAATCCTCTCGCTCCCTCTCTGGCCCCACATGACGGACGCGATGGTGGAGGACGTGGCCGGACGAATCCGCGACTTCGACGGCTAAGGGGCCGGCGTCGCGGTCCGGCTGTGGGTGGTGGCGTAATTCACAGGGTGATCCGGTGTGGCCTGCGGCACAACGGAGAGCGTAAACGAGCGCGTGGCCACTTCGCCATCGAAGCCTTCGGCGAGGATCACGTAATGCGTGGTACGCTCGGGCACGATCTCAAAGCAGCGGCTTGGGGACGGGTACACTTCGCTCACGGCGGGCGAAATCCGCACCGCGCGCGCATTCTCGACGCCGTAGCACAGCTTGGCCCGTTCCCCGGCGGTGACACTGCCAGCGCTCGCGTAGAAGCGTAGGATTCGCACCGGGCCGACGGGCGTGCCCAGTGGCCGTACCCCTGGCTCTCCGGATCGCCGCACCGGCGTCACCACCCAGATCGCCGCCAGCACGGTTGCAACCAGCGCGATCCTCGAGAAACGAAAGACGGTCACCTGCATCCCGCGGCGGGCCTGTTGCCGCCGTCTCCTTACCTCTAGCCTCCGCCAAGCCGCCCCGGATTGCAAGTGCTAATCTGGCAGATCATGGCCATGCGAATTGTGCAAGTGGACGCCTTCACGAACCGTCCGTTTGCGGGTAACCCCGCCGCCGTTTGTGTGCTGCCGTCCGCACGCCCAGACCAATGGCTGCGCGACGTCGCCCGCGAAATGAACCTCTCCGAGACGGCATTCCTCGTCCCGCAGGATGGCGGATATAACCTGCGCTGGCTGACGCCGGCGGTGGAGGTCGATCTCTGCGGCCACGCGACACTCGCCAGCGCGCATGTGTTGTGGGAGGACGGGCATCTGCCGGCGTCCTGCCAGGCGCGGTTCCACACGCGTAGCGGTCTGCTCACCGCGGACCGGCGCGGCGAATGGATCGAGCTCAACTTCCCCGCGAAGACCGTCGAAGCCGCCGAGCCGCCGCCGGAACTGCTCCCCAGCCTGGGCGTTCGGAACCCTGTGTTCGTCGGGCGCAACGTTTGGGACTACCTGGTCGAGGTCGAATCCGAAGAGGTCCTGCGGGCGGTGGCGCCGGATCACTCCGCGCTGCGGCGCATTCCGGTCCGCGGCGTGATCGTGACGGCGCGGCCGAGGCAGGGCGAATTCGATTTCATTTCCCGGTTCTTCGCGCCCGGCTCCGGCATCGATGAAGACCCGGTGACCGGCTCCGCGCATACTGCGCTCGGACCATACTGGGCCGCGAAGCTTGGCCGTACGGAATTCCTGGCCTATCAGGCGTCCGCGCGCGGCGGCGTGATTCGCGTGCGTCTCGAAGGCGGCCGCGTGGTGCTCGGGGGACAAGCGGTCACGGTGATGACAGGCGAACTGCTCGCGTAGCGGCCCACCGCGGAACCGCCACGGCCGAACCAGTCGCGCCGTCCGAGTAAACGATGCTCAGGTGCTCGCGATCGACGAAGGGCTGGTCGGCGGGCAGATAGAGCACATACGCGTCCTTTCCAGGCGGGTACCAGGCAACCACGTTCGGCCCCGGCGGAACAGGCTCCAGCGTTTCGTCTCCGGATGCGGCGCGGTAGAAGTTCAGCACGGCGACGTAGCGCCAGTTGGCAGACACGGCGGTCACGCCATAGCGGTGGTTGCAGGAGGCGAGCGTGCGGTAGAGCTGCGCGGCGTCGGCATCGAACTGCCAGGTGCGGAAATACGTCAGTCGCAGGCAGCAAAGGAAATAGATGCTAAAGGCTGCCAGGACGCCCGTGGCAACCCGCTGCGACATTCGGCCGGCGCGCGTCTCGATCGGGATCGCGGCCAGAGCGCCCGCGAAGAGAAAGGCCAGCGGCGCGAGGAACACCGCGGTGCGGTCCAGCGGCAGGAGAATGTGGAAGAAGCGGTGGAGCAGGTAGTGGCCTGCGAGAGCGAGCGCGGCCACGCCGCCGCTGACCCAGGCAATGGCAGCGGCGAATGCTGCGGGCGGCGCCCATTTCCGGCGCGCGGTCGCGACGAGGGCGATGCGTAAAGCGCACGACGCAGCCAGCATGGGAAACAGCAGAGAGCTTGCACGTTTCGCCATCCGGAGGAGGACCGGATTCAGCATATAGGGGTTGGGCTCGAACAGCGAGGCGCGGACGACGCTCTGGAACGTCTGCCGCATCGTGGCCGCACCCCAGACCAGGTCGCCTCCCTTGGCCCATTCGGCCAGCACCGATCCGACGATCAGCAGCGCGATGAGCGCGCCGGGGAGGACCGCCGCCAGGAGCACCCGTGTGCACGCGGCCACCCGCTCACGGCGGTCTGTGCAACGAGCCGCCTCGCGACGGGCGAGCCGGAGCGAAATGAGAAGGAGCAGCGCGGCATCGGCGATGGCGAAGGAGAAGTTGGCGCAAAACGAGAGCGCCGCCGCGGCCGAGCACACCGCGCATTGCCGGAGCTCACTCTCCACGGGCGCTTCGCGTGCCGCCAGAGCCAGGCAGGCCACCAGGAATCCCAGGGCCATGCTGTAACCGCGCGCTGCGACGAGGTGATCCATCACGAAGGGATTGCACAACAGGCAGGCGAGAATGCACCCGCGGAGGAAGCCGCCTCCTCCTAGCCGCCGCGCCAGCGCGAGCGCGGCCGCGATGTAGACCGCGGCGCCGGCGAGCGCGGGCAGCCGCAGGCTCCATTGGGACGCTCCGAACAGAGCAACCGAGAGGCGCATGAGCAGCGAGTTCAACACATGGTTGTTCGCGGCGGCTTCCCAATGGGAAGGGTAGCGCCGCCCGACGAACGCGAGGTACGTATCGGCCTCATCGATGGTGATGGACTGGATGGCCGCGCGCGCCGCCAGCCAGGCGAAGACGCACACGCAGGCAGCGGCATCGAGCGGTAGTTTGCGGGCGCGGCTTTCCGGCGCGCGGGTACACGCCGGCCTCAGCGCCGGTAGCGGTGGTGGATACATTCGGGTCTTAAGGGACGCGCACCGTCTGCGCCGTGAAGGCGGCGGACGGTGTACGTTCCTAAGACCCGCGAAGCGCGGTTTCCACTACAGCGGCAGCGTTTCAAACGGTCAGGAGCCGCTGAAAGAACGAGCGGTACTTCCGGAGCGCCTGTCGCAGGTCCTCGGTGGAAACGTCGTTGCCGCGGCCCCACTGCTGTTCAAGTCCCTCGCGCTCGGCGGCGAAGGTCTCCGTAATGCGGCGCATGGCAAGCGCGACGAGTTCGTCCGCCTGCTGGACGCTGGCGCGCGGCTCGTCGACGAAGCCGGCCTGGATCTGGTTCCAGCGATCGCGGAGCTGCTGCACAGTGTCGCCCGGCAGCAGCGGACCCGGGCTTTCCTCGCGGGCGGCGCCGGATCCGGATTGGACAAAATCGGCCGTCGAAAGTGGTTCTTGATTCGTCATCGTCTGGTCTCCCTGGGGCCTGCCACCTGGGCCTCCAACAGTTCATCGAAAAGATCACGGTAATGGACGAGCGCCTGCCGCAGGTCCTCCGTGCTGGCCTCGCCCTTCTCGTGACGGAGGGCAATCGCATGCGCCGCGCGGTAGTTGCTGACCACGTAGGGGTGGTCGACGGAGAGGTCCTCCGTGCGGCGCTCGAAGTCGGTGACCGGATAGCCGCGGGTGCGCATCACTTCGCACACCAGGCGGTCTGCTTCGGCAATAGAACCCGGCGGATCGTCGACAAAGCGGGACTGGAGATCGTGCCACTCGCGGGCGAAGCGATCATGCTCCTCGCGCGAGAGGCCGCGGATCGGGATGCGCTCGATGCGGCGCTCGCGGCGCTCGAGCGCCTCTTCGGCTCGTGAGCGGCTGGTGTACTCGCCCAGCGTGTGCTCGTATTCGGGACCGAAGCGCGAGCGCAGACGGCGCGAGCGGCGCTCGCGCACGAGATACCACGCCAGCACGCAGGCGATCACAATCGCCGCGATCAGCACAATGATACCAATGGGTGTCATATCTACACTCCTCACGGTGGTCTGTGCAGATGGCGGGCCATGTGCGAGATGCTACACTCGCGGGCCGCCTGCCGGCTGCAGTGTGGCGCGGATTCCTTCGTCGTATGGCGTCTTACGGGTTTCGGGGAAGCGGGCGAGGAGCTTGGAATCGTCGAGGAGGACTGGGGTTTCCTGCAGGTACATCATCTCCTGCACTTCGGCGTAATCGGCCTTGAACCAGCCCAGGATCTTCATGAGCCCGGGGCCAACCGTGCGGTATTTGGGCGCGCGGCCGGCGGCGCGGTAGACGCGGGTGATGAAATCGATACCGGAGATCGGGCCGGGGCCGGCGAAGTGCCAGGCCTGGCCGTAGCAATCCTCCGCCTCTGCGAGCTCCGCCAGGACAGGCGCGGTATCCGGAACGTAAACGAACTCGTGCGGCGTGCCCGCGGGCCCGAGCCATGTGGCCGTCTTGCCCTGGACGGCCGCCTGGAATATCAAGTGCGCAAGGCTCAGGTCCGCGCCGGGGCCGTAGAAGTCCGGGAGCCGGAGGATCGAGGCGGCGATGCTGCCCTTGGCGTGGGCTTCGAGCACCAGGTCTTCCTGCTGCTTGCGGTATTCGCCCTTGCGCGAGCACGGGACCCGCGGATGAGTCTCCGCCACCCTGGCGGTGCGCGGAACGCCGAAAGGGTAAACGCTGGAGACGAGCACGAGGCGCGCTACGCCCGCGGCCTCGGCGGCTTGCAACGTATTGCGCATCAGCACGGGGTGCAGCCGATGCTGGGGATACGGCAGGCCGAGGGTGTAGAAAACGGTATCGGCGCCCCGCAGGGCGGCGGTGGCGGAGGCGATATCGGCGGCATCGGCTTCACGGATCTCGGCGCGAGGCAACGCGCCAAAGGTCTCCTCGAGCCGCGCCTTGCGGCGGCCGACGGCGCGGAAGGGGATGCCGCGGCGATCGAGTTCGCTGCCGAGGTGCGTCCCGATGGCGCCGGTCGCGCCGAAGATGGCCGCCGTGCGGATGGTGGACATAGTCTACGCTTATCACGGACTCGCCGGCCATGGGCCGGCCCTGCGTGGTTCGGTACAATCTAAGCAACAATGATTCAGACTCTGTTCGGCTCCGTGGAGCAGGAGCCGTCGCTTCTCGAAAAACTCAAGAGCGGCGTGCAGAAGACGCGCGCCGGGCTGGTTTCGGCGCTGGAAGACGCCCTGCAGGGCAGGCGCGAGATCGACGCCGATCTGCTCGACGAGCTCGAGTTCACGCTGATCTCCGCCGATATCGGAGTGCGCACCACCGAGGAGATCCTGGAGCGCATCCGGGAGCGCGTGGGGCGGCACCAGTTGAACGACGCCGCCGAGCTGCGCGGGCTGATCCGCGAGCACCTGCTCGAAATCCTGGAGGCAAGCGAGCGCGCACCGGCGCGCGTCGCCGAGCCGCCCGCGGTGGTGCTGGTGGTGGGAGTCAACGGCTCGGGAAAGACCACGACGATCGGCAAGCTGGCGGCGCGCTTCCAGGCCGAGCAGCGCACGGTGCTTCTCTGCGCGGCGGATACGTTCCGCGCGGCGGCGATCGAACAGCTCGAGATCTGGGGCGAGCGCACGGGCTCGCCGGTGGTCCGGCAGAGCGCCGGCAGCGACCCGAGCGCGGTGCTCTTCGATGCGCTGAACGCGGCGCGGGCGCGCAAGGCGGATTACGTGATCGTCGATACCGCCGGCCGGCTGCAGACCAAGGAAAACCTGATGGCCGAGTTGCAGAAGATGAGCCGCACGGCCAAGAAGGTAATCCCCAGCGCGCCGCATGAGGTGCTGCTGGTGCTCGATGCCACCACCGGGCAGAACGGGCTGGAGCAGGCGCGCAAATTCACCGAGACCTCGGGCGTCACGGGTATCGTGCTGACGAAGCTCGACGGGACAGCGAAGGGCGGGATCGTGATCGCCATCGCGCGCGAGCTGAACCTGCCGATCCGGTACATCGGGGTCGGCGAGAAGGCCGAGGACTTGCTGCCGTTCGACGCCGAGAAGTTCATCCAGTCCTTGTTCGAATGACCGACGCCGAACTCATGCGCGAGGCGCTCGCCCTGGCGAGGCAGGGGCGCGGCCAGACCAGTCCCAACCCAATGGTAGGCGCGGTGCTGGCGCGCGATGGCGAGATCGTGGGCCGCGGCTTTCACACCTACACCGGGTTGAAGCACGCGGAGGTGCTGGCCATCGAGGACGCGGGCGAGCGGGCCCGTGGCGCGACGCTCTATCTGAACCTGGAGCCATGCTCGCACCAGGGCCGCACGCCGGCCTGCGCGAACGCGGTGATCGCGGCGGGAATCGCGCGCGTCGTGGCGGCGATGGAGGACCCGAACCCCCGGGTTTCCGGCGAAGGCTTCCGCATGCTGCGCGCGGCGGGCATCCAGGTGGACGTGGCGCGCGAGTACACCGCGGAGGCGGCGAAGCTTAACGAGGCCTTTGTCCATTTCATGCGCACCGGCAGGCCGCTCGTGACGCTGAAGGCGGCGATCACGCTGGACGGAAAGATCTCGGCGCCGGACGATAACCGCGGGTGGATCACGAGCGAGAAGGCGCGCGCGCACGTGCAGCAACTGCGGCACGAGCACGACGCGATCCTCACGGGAATCGGCACGGTGCTGGCGGACGACTGCCGGCTCACGGACCGCTCCGGCCTGCCGCGCTCGCGGCCGCTGCTGCGCATCGTAATGGATTCGCAGCTCCGGCTGCCGCTCGATTCGCAAATGGCGCGCGGCGCGGCGGGCGATGTGGCGGTGGTCACGACCTCGGCCTCGTCGGTAGAGCGCCGCAAGCTGCTGGAAGGCCGTGGCGTTCGGGTGCTGGTGATGGACGGACCGGGCGGGCGCGCGGACCTGCGCGGGCTGATCCGGTGGCTCGCGAGCGAGCAGTACCTGTCGCTGATGATCGAAGCGGGCAGCAAGCTGAACTGGACAGCGCTCGAAACGGGCTGCGTCGATCGCGTGTTCTTTTACTACGGCCCGAAGATCCTGGGCGGGCTGGAGGCGCTACCGCTCGCGGGGGGAATCGGGCGGCGGCGGCGGTCGGATGCGATCCGCGTGCACGGCGTGACGGTGCATGCGATTCCGCCGGACGAGTTCGCGGTGGAAGGGTACATCGATGTTCACGGGAATTATTGAAGAGCTGGGGACCGTTGAGGCCGCAGCGCCGCGGCTCCGCGTGCGCTGTTCCACGGTACTCGAAGGGAGCGCGGAGGGCGCGAGCATCGCCGTCAACGGCGTATGCCTCACGGCCGTGGACCTGCGGTCCGATTCCTTCGCCGCGGACGTCGCGCCGGAGACGCTGCGGCGCAGCAACCTGGGCGCGCTGCGGCCTGGAGCGCGCGTGAACCTGGAACGGCCGCTTTCGCCGGCAGGGCGCTTGAGCGGGCATATCGTACAAGGACACGTGGACGGCACGGGCGAATTCCTCTCGCTCGATGCGCTGGGCGAAGAGAACTGGTGGCTGCGCGTGCGTGTGCCGGCGGAGTTGGACCCATTCCTCGTGTACAAGGGGTCGATCGCGATCGACGGCATCAGCCTGACCATTGCGGCTCTCGAAGGTGACATACTGAGCGTGACGATCATCCCGCACACGTACCGGAACACGACGCTTGGGGGCTACCGTCCGGGCGCGCGCGTGAACCTGGAGTGCGATGTGCTGGCGAAGCACGTCGAGAAGCTGCTGCGGAAGCTGGATTTGAAGGGCGGGCTTACCGTAGAGCGGCTGCGCGAGCAGGGTTACTGAAGCTCGGCGAAAACCTCGGGCAGGGGCAGAACGATCTCGCACTCGCGGGCGCGGAGGATCAGGTCCATGCACTCCGTGCTGCCTTCGTGGGTGTAGATGAATGCGCGGCGTTCCTGAGGATCAATCAGCCAGACGTTGGGAACACCGAACGCGAGATAATCGTCGATGCGCTTTTGCATTGTCTTCAGGCGATCGTCCGGCGAAAGGATCTCGATCACGATTACCGGAGGAGTACGGAAGATCTGCGGCATGGGCTTCTCTGCGCGCGCCACGCACACGTCCGGCACGCGGAAGCGGGTCCGGGCGACTTGAACCCGTTGCTCGACAACCGCGATCCAGCCTGCCTTCCTGTATCGCAGCAGGTAGGCATAGATCTGCCCTTGTAAATCCGCGTGATCGAATTCTCCCACGTTCCGCTCCACCAGTTCGCCGTCTACGTAGTCGCAATCGGGCTCGTAACTGGTGGCCAGGTATTCTTCGACCGGAACGAGCGCCTTCGTCTCCACGCTCATATTCTACGCCTTACGTCTTCAGCTCGGCTACGATCTCAGCCGCGACTTGGCGGGCGCGGTCGAGCTCGCCGGGCGGCAGGCTGATGGCGCCGACGCGGGCGTGCCCGCCGCCGCCATAGCGTTCGCAGATAGTCGCCAGGTTGTGCTTCGGCTCCTCGACGGCCCACGGATTCGAGCCCACCGAAATCTTGGTGCGGAAGCTCGACGGGCTCACCGAAACCGTGTAGATGGACTGCGGGAACAGGTAATACGGGATGAACTTGTTGTAGCCCTCGACGTCCTGGCCGGCGAGATCGAAGAAGATGACGCCGTCTTCGACGCGCGAGCGCTCGTGGATGATGTCGATGGACCGCAGATGGCGCTCGTAGAGCGGCTGGTAAAGCTGCTGGATCTCCGGCTCGGCCACGATCTCGGCGAGCGTACGGCGCTGCATCCAGCGGATGATGTTCTGGACGATATCGGAGCCTTTGGCGGCCTCGATCACCAGCGTGAGCTTCATGGCGGGCGCGCCGAGCTCGACGGCGCTCTTCGCGTCCTTGTACTGCGCGCCATCGATGATGATGGACCAGTGGACGAGGTCGTCGAGGTCGGGCGCGCGGAAGCCGAAGCGGTTGCAGGCGACATCCGCGATGAAGGCGGTGCACGATTTAAAGCTGGGGTTGTACAGCTTGCGGCCGCTGGTGTCGCGGCGGAAGTGCTCGGCATCCTCGGGGCTGAGGAAGGCGCTCTGGTGGTGATCGAACCACCAGGTCAGCCGGGGGTCGCTCGAATACTTGAAGTCGACAATGGCGTTCTCGTCGCCGTCGAACAGCTCCGGATCGAACGACTGGGAGGCCTTGTGCGCCATCCCCGTATACCGGAATTCAGCGTCCGGATGAATCGCTCCGGCGATGAAGCGGCTGAAGAACGCAGCGGAAGCCGCTCCGTCGAAGCAATGGTCGTGGTATAGCACACGTTCCAGCATGGTAGTTCGAGGAAAACCTACCAGCTTGCCTGAACCGGCGCAGAAAATCAAGTAGCCTTTTTCAACTGTTGCGCGGCAATCAACAACGGGTCCCAGACGGGCGCGAACGGCGGTGAATACGCGAGGTCGAGCTGCTCGAATTCGTCCAGGCGCATGCGGGATGCCAGAGCGGCGGCGATCACGTTGATGCGGCCGGCAGCGCCCTCCTCGCCGATGACCGCGCCGCCGAGCAGGCGGCCGGTCGAACGCTCGGCAACGAGCTCGACAGTGGTGGTCACGCCGCTGTAATAGCGAGGGCGCGAGCGGCCTTCGATACGGGCCGCGACCGGCGAGAGGCCCCCGGCGCGGGCCTGCGCTTCGGAGAGGCCGGTAACAGCGAAGGCCATACCGAAGATGCCGACGATCGAGGTGCCGGCGACGCCCGCGAAGCGCTCGCGCGCGCCCGCCGCGTTGGCGCCGGCGATGCGGCCGGTCTTGTTAGCGGTTGTCCCGAGCGGAATCCAGGCGGGCCGGCCGGTGACGAGGTGCTGCGTTTCGGCGCAATCGCCAGCAGCGAAGATGCCGCGGATGCTGGTCTCCATGCGGTCGTCCGTGCGGATGGCGCCGGTGCGGCCGATTTCGATCCCGGCTTCCGCGGCGAGCTCGACATTCGGCTGGAAGCCGGCGGCAAGCACGACGAGATCGGCGTCCAAAGCGTCGAGGGAATCGACGTTCACGCCGCAGCAAAGCTCGACACCATGCGTCTCGAGTTGCTTTCGAACCGCCGCGGTGAACGCGGCGTCTTCGCGGAGCAGCACGTTTTGCGTGCGCTCGTAAACAGTGACACGGAGGCCGTGGCGGCGCAGCGCGTCGGCGGCTTCGACACCCAGGTAGCCCGCCCCGACCACGGCGGCGCGGCGCGGGCGGCGGTCAAGAAGGAAAGCGCGGAGGCGTCTGGCATCTTCGAGCGTGTGGAGTGTGAAGACGTGCGGCTGAGCCGCGCCGGCAATACCCAAGGTGGAGCAGCGGGCCCCGGTGGCGAGCACCAGGCGGTCATAGCGAAGGCGCTCGCCGCCGGCGAGCAGCACCTCGCGGCGGGCGTGCGCTACGGCCGCCACGCGCGTGCCGGTGCGCACCGTGATATTGCGCTCCTTGTGGAAGTATTCGGCCGTGTAGACGACCAGGTCTTCCGGCCGCCGCACGCGGCCTTCGATCAGATAGGGCAGTCCGCAGGCGCCGTACGAAATATCGGGCCCCTTTTCGAGGACCGTGATCTCGAGGCGCGGATCGATGCGCCGCGCGCGGGCAGCCGCACTGAGGCCGGCGGCAACGCCTCCCACTACGACCAGGGCCATCCCCGGCTATTCCTCGCTCTTCATGTGCTGCACGAAATCCAGGATATCGAACGTCTGGATCTTGCGGTCGGGGAAGTAGCTGTTGACAGCGTCCTGCTCGTCGCTGAAGATCTCGAAGACGGTCGCGAGCTTGGTCATGACGAGCAGCTCGATATTGCGGCGGTTCAGGCTGAGCAGCTTGATATTGCCGCCATTGCGCCGCAGGCTGGTGGCGCAGATGACGAGCGCGCCGAGGCCGGTCGAATCGATGTAGCCGACGCCGCGCATCTCGAGGACGACGTTGCGCGGACCGGCGGAAGCGAGCGCCGCGACGCGCTCGCGGAGGATGCCGGCTTCCGGGCCCGCGGTGATGCGGCCGCCGAGTTCGAGGATGGTAATCCCTTCGCGTTCCCTCTCGTGGATTTCGAGCGCCATGGCGGGGGTCAGACCGGCATTTTGAAGCCGATGCGAGCCTCCACTTCCTCGATCGCGACCATCTCGATGGCATCCCACGGGCAGCCGTCGAGGAACGCACCGTCCGGGCCCTTGCTGGTGCACTTCTTGCAGCCGATACAGAGGACGGGATCGACCTCGATGTGGCCGAAGGGCGGGTGATCTACGTCCGGCACCCAGTACATGCAATCCGCTACCGGGCAATACGGCACGCAAGCGGGGGAGCCGGCGCATCCGGTACAGCATTCGGTAATGACCGCGATTTCCTTGGGCCGCTTTTTGCGGGGGGTCTGAATGCCCTCCGATTTCGGCTCCATCTTGACTACCGCGGTCGCCATGGCATGGATTATGACACCGGGAGGCGGTGCGTGCAAGGACTATCCTTCCAGCACCAGTTACGGGATGCTTCTTACCGGCAGACGTAGTATGGAACACATTCGCGGCGACGCTGCTGCCAGCGCGCCGAGCGGTCGCAGTCGAGCCGACGGCGGCTCTGCGTAGCGGGCGACCGGAATCGGATACCGATTGTGCGCGATAGACTGATACCCGGAGGTGCGTGGATGCTCCATCGTGCAGCGATTTCGGCCCTGGCGGCGGGCCTTCTGCTATGGGCTGCGTGGGCGGCGAGGCCCGAAGCGGGCGACTGGCCGTATTACGGACACGATGCGGGCGGGTCGCGGTTCTCGCCGCTGGCGCAGATCGATCGCAAGAATGTGCGGCGTCTGCGGGTGGCGTGGACGTACCACACGGGCGATGTCTCGGACGGGAAGGCGCATCCCCGCAAGAGCGCGTTCGAGGCGACGCCGATCATGACGGACGGCACGCTTTACGTGAGCACGGCGTTCAACCGCGTGCTGGCGCTCGATCCGGCCACGGGCGCGGAGCGATGGAGCTACGATCCGCGCATCGATCTGAACGGCCATTTCTCGGAAGGGCTGATGAACCGAGGGGTTTCGACGTGGGCCGATAGCGCGGCGGGCGCGCGCTACCGGCGGCGGATTTATATCGGCACGATCGACGCACGGCTCATCTGCCTGGACGCGGCAACCGGCAAGCCGTGCGCGGATTTCGGCACCGCGGGGCAGATCGATCTGCGGCAGGGCATCCGCAACATCACGCGGCAGGGGGAATACGAGGAGACCTCTCCGCCGGCGGTGATCGACGGGATTGTCGTGGTCGGGTCGGGGATTGCCGACAACGACCGGGTGGCGAGTCCGGACGGCGCAGTGCGGGGTTACGACGCGCGCACGGGCAAGCTGCTCTGGCGCTGGGAGCCGATTCCCGATGATGCAGGACATACGGGCGCGGCGAACGCGTGGTCAATCATCGCGGCCGACCCGGAGCGGCACCTGATCTTTGTGCCCACCGGCAGCGCGAGCCCCGATTATTACGGCGGCGAGCGCAAGGGCGACGGCAAGTGGGCGAACTCCGTAGTGGCGCTGGATGCGCGGACGGGGCGGCTGGTGTGGGGTTTCCAACTGGTCCACCACGATCTGTGGGACTACGACTCGGCGTCGCCGCCGCTGCTCGCAACGCTCGTGCGCCGCGGCTCGCGGATTCCCGTGGTGGTGCAGGGGAACAAGACCGGCAACCTGTTCGTGCTGCATCGAGGCGATGGGACGCCGGTGTTCCCGGTCACGGAGCGGCCCGTGCCGCAGAGCGACGCAGCGGGCGAGCAGACGTCGCCGGCGCAGCCCTATCCGGCCGCGCCGCCCCCGCTCACGCCGCAGCGCATCGGTCCGGAGGACGCCTGGGGCATCACTCCGGAGGACCGCGATGCATGCCGGGAGCGGATGACGAAACTGGTGAACCGCGGGCCGTTCACGCCGCCGACGGTCGAGGGCTCGCTGATTTACCCGGGCAACATCGGCGGGATGAACTGGAGCGGATACGCGTTTGACGAAAAATCGCAGACGCTGGTGACCAATACGCTGCGGATTCCGTTCGAGGTGCACCTGATTCCGCGCGAGCGGGTCAGCGCAATGGAGCGGGCATCGCAATCGGGACAGATGCGGGCCGAGGTTTCGCCGCAGCATGGGACGCCCTTCGGGATGAGCCGCGAAGCGTTGCTGTCGCCCAAGGGATTGCCATGCAACGCGCCGCCCTGGAGCGTCTTGACGGCGGTGGACCTCGCCGCCGGCAAGGTGCGCTGGGAAGTGCCGCTGGGGACGACGGAGGGCATGATCCCGGTCGATCCGCCGGTACGCGGTCTCGCTGGATTCGGCGGGCCGATCGTTACCGCTGGCGGGTTGGTGTTCATCGGCGCCGCGTGGGACGGTTATTTCCGCGCATTCGATCTGACCACCGGCGAGGAGTTGTGGAAAGCGAAGCTGCCGGCGCCGGCCGAGGCGACGCCGATGACGTATCTTGCGGGCGGGAAACAGTACGTGGTGATCGCGGCCGGCGGTCACGGCAAGCTGCCGATTCCACTGGGCGACGCGCTGGTGGCCTTCCGGCTGGAGTAGCGGGACCGGCAACTAACCGCCGGGGCGCCGAGGAAAGGCAAAAGCCAGCGCTCCCGCTTGACAACGGATGCCTCCGGGCGTAGCATCCGTAGCATGTCTACCGTAGACAGTCTATCTGAGCCGCTGGAATTCCTGCAAGGCACGCTGGAGGTGCTGATTCTGCGGAGTCTGCAAATCGGCCCGAACCACGCCTACGGCATCGCCCAGTTCCTCGAGCAGCAATCCGGGCAGGAGTTCGTGGTCGATAACGGGTCGCTGTACCCGGCGTTGCAGCGGCTGTTGCAGCGCAAATGGGTGACGGCGGAATGGAAGAAGTCGCCGAACGGGCGGCGGGCGCGGTATTACTCGCTGACGGCGGCAGGGCGGAAACAGGTGGTGGCGGCGGCGTCCCGATGGCAGCGGTTTGTGGACGCGATGGCGCGCGTGCTGGCACCGGAGGGCTGAGCGTATGTGGTGGCGGCGGAAGCGGAGCGAGGAAGAGCTGCAGCAGGAAATGGCCGCTCACCTCGAGTTCGAGGTGGAGGAGCGGATCGCCCGCGGCATGGCCCCGGATGCGGCACGCGCGGCGGCGCGGCGGCGGTTCGGCAATGCCACCGCGATCGCGGAGCGAACGCGCGAGGTATGGAGCATCCGGTGGCTGGAAGCCGCGGCGCGAGATGTGCGGTACGCGTGGCGAGCGATGGCGCGGCGGCCGGCGTTCACTGCGGTGGCGGTGGGTTCGCTCGCGATCGCGCTAGGGGCGAACACCGCGGTGTTCGCGTTCGTGAACGCGATCGTGCTGAAGCGGCTGCCGGTCGCGGGGGCGGAGCGACTGGTCATCCTACGGCAGAAAAACGAGCAGTTCCACATGGAGAATTGCTGCTTCGGGTATCCGTTTTTCCGGGAGCTGCGGCGGGCGCGAACGGATTTCGAGGACGTGCTGGCGGTGAGCCCGGCGGACGCCACGATGACCGACCGCGGCGAGACGGAGAAGCTGAAGATCGAGCTGGTAAGTGGCAATTATTTCCGCATGCTGGGCGTGCGCGCCGCGGCGGGGAGGCTGCTGGACGATGCCGACGACGCCGTGGAAGGCGCGAGCCCAGTGTGCGTGATCTCCGACCGGCTCTGGCAGGAGCGGTTCGCGGGCGATCCAGGCGTGATCGGCAGGAAGGTGCTGCTGGACGATAAGCCGGTCCAGATTGTCGGCATCACGCAGAAGGGCTTCCGCGGAGCCTCGCTGCACAATCCCGCGGATCTCGAGGCGCCGACCGCGATGGCGTCGGCATTCTACGGCGACAACCGGGCGACATTTGGCTTTCTCACCTTGCTCGCCCGGCTGAAGCCAGGCGTGACGCGCGCGCAGGCTTTGGCGCGGCTGAATCCGGTTGCGCGCGAGATCCAGAAGGCCACCGGATGGCGCATGGGGCCGCATGATGATTTCCTGCTCTACGATGGCAGCCAGGGAATCGGCTCCGGCGCCGAGCGGTTCGGCAAACCGGTACTGGTGCTGGCGCTGCTCGTCGCGGTGCTGCTGCTGGTGGCCTGCGCGAACCTCGCGGCGCTGCTGCTGGTGCGGTCGGTCGAGCGGACGCGCGAAGCGGGGATGCGGATGGCGATCGGAGCCTCGCGGGGCACTCTGTTTCGTCAGTTCTTGTTGGAATCGGCGCTGTTGGCAGTCGCCGGCGGCGCGGCGGGATGGGGGTGGGCATCGTGCTCCTGCGGGCGCTCATTGGGTTGCTGCCGCCGGATGAGCCGCTGGCCGCGATGGTGCGGCCGGATCTCGCGGTGTTCGGATTTGCGGCGGCGGCCGCGGCCGCGGCGGGGCTGCTGTTCGGCATCTTGCCGGCGTGGCGGGCGTCGCGGGCGGAGCCGCTGGCGGCAATTCAGGGTACCGCATGGGCGCGGCCGGGACGGCGCGCGGTGGTTTCACGCGCGGTGATCGCGGGGCAAATCGCGCTTTCGCTGGCGCTGCTCTTCTGCGCCGGCCTGTTCACCCGTACGCTGCGGAATCTGCGGGCGGTGGATTTGGGCTTTCGGCCGGAGAACGTGGTCAATATGCCCATCGATCTGAAGCACAGCCCTTACGATGCTCACGCGCTGCAGTTCTATGCCGGTCTGCTGCGGCAAGTGCGCGCGTGGCCGGAGGTGCGCGCTGCGAGCTTCAGCAGTCTCAATGTGATCTCGGGCAGCATGGCGTCGATGGTGCTCAGCATCCCGGGCTATGTGAGTCCGAACCATATGCGGCCTGTGGCCTATTGGGCGCGGATCAGCGATGGCTACTTTCGCACGCTCGGCACACCGCTCGTGGCCGGGCGGGACTTCGCCGGCACCGATCGCGACGGCACCGGAGGCGGTGAGGGGGCTGCCATCGTCAACGAACAGTTCGCGCGGCAGTTCCTGGGCGGCAACGCGCTCGGCAAGGCCTTCGAGTACGGCGGCGCGCGCAAGGTGCGGGTGGTGGGAATTGTCCGCACGGCCAAGTTCCGCTACTTGCGCGAGAAGCCGCAGCCGGTCCTGTACCTGCCGATGTTCCAACGGAACGTGCTCTCGGACTATTATCTTCACGTGCGCACCACGGGCGACCCGCGCCGCGCGATGGATCGCCTGCGGGCGGCGCTGCACGACCTGGCGCCGGGACTCCCACCGCCGGCGGCCACCACGATGGAGATGCAGATCGATGCGGCGCTTTCGCGCGAGCGGCTGCTGGCGTTTCTCTCCACGCTGCTGGGATGCGTCGCGGCGGCGCTGGCGGCAATCGGGCTCTATGGTGTGCTCTCATTCGCAGTGACGCGGAGAACGCGCGAAATCGGCATCCGCATGGCGATCGGCTCGCAAAGGGCTGCCATTGCCAGCCTGTTTTTGCGGGAGAGCGCGTGGATGGTCGCGGCGGGAGTGGCGGCCGGCGTGCCGCTGATGCTCGGGTGCGGAAAGCTGGCCGGGTCGCTGCTGTATGGATTGCCGGGGCAGGACCCGTCAATGGTCGCGGCAGCCACGGCGTCACTGGCGCTGATCGCTTTCGCGGCGGCGGCGATTCCGGCGCTGCGGGCGGCGCGCGTGGAGCCTGTGCGCGCGTTGAGGGAGGAGTAGGGCGGCGAGCCGCGGCATAATCGAAGCATGAGAGCTTTCGGTGTGCTGCTGCTCCTGCCCGTGCTTTGCGGCGCGCAGTCCCGCGATGACGCCTTCGCCAGACTGGCGGACCGCTATTTCGACGAAGCCGTCTTCCGCTACGATCCCGTACAGGGGACCGCAAGCGGCTTCCATCAGTACGATCGGCAGTTGCCGGCGATGTCCAAAACCGAGATCCAGTCGGATATCGCGGCCTTGCGCCGATTCGAAGGCGAAGTGGAGCGGTTCGATCCGCGTGGGCTGTCCCCTGGGGCGGCAGCGGATCGCGAGCTGGTGCTTTCGCAGATCCGCGGCACCCTGCTGAGCCTGGAGTCGATCCGGATGTGGGAGAAGAATCCGGACGTCTACTCTTCCGGCGCGACCAACGCCATCTTCGTGATCATGAGCCGGACCTTCGCGTCTCCGGAGGAGCGGCTGCGCTCCGCGATCGCGCGGGAGAAGCTGATCCCGCGCATGCTCGAATCCGCGCGCGCCAACCTGGTGAATCCCCCGCGCGTGTACACGGAAGTCGCGATCGAGCAGATGCCCGGGATTGTGAGCTTCTTCCAGAACGACGTCCCGGCGGCATTCCACTCCGTGAAAGATCCCGCGCTGCTCGCGGAATTCCGCGCGTCCAACCAGAGCGTGATCGACGCGTTGAACGCGTATCTGGCGTGGATGAAAAGCGACCTGCTCCCGCGCTCGAACGGGGATTTTCGGATCGGCGCGGAGAACTACCGCAAGAAGCTGCTCTATGACGAGATGGTCGACCTTCCGCTCGACCGGCTGCTGGCGCTTGGATACGAGGATCTGCACCGCAATCAGGCGGAATTACGGCGGGTGGCGGCGCAGATCGACGCTAGGCGCACGCCGCAGGAGATCCTGAAACAGTTGGAGCAGGACCATCCACCGGCTGGCCAGTTGCTGCAGACGTTCCGCGATGTGCTCGGCGGGCTGCGCTCGTTCGTCGAGACGCATCGTATTGTGACCATTCCCTCGCCCGTCCCGCCGATCGTCGAAGAGACGCCGCCATTCATGCGCGCGCTGACCACGGCCTCGATGGATACGCCCGGGCCATACGAGGCGAAGGCGACGGAAGCCTTCTTCAACGTGACGTTGCCCGAGCGCGACTGGTCCCAGCAGCAAACCGAGGAGTACATGGAGGGCTTCAATCGCGGGACAATCATCAGCACGGCGATTCACGAAGTGTATCCGGGACACTACGTGCAGTTTCTGTGGGTGAAGCAGGCGCCGACGAAGGTCCGCAAGCTGATCGGAGCGGCCTCGAACGCGGAGGGCTGGGCGCACTACTGCGAGCAGATGATGCTGGACGAGGGCTACGGCGGGCACGATCCCAAGCTGCGGCTCGGGCAGTTGCAGGATGCGTTGCTGCGGGATGCACGGTACATCGTCGGGATCCGCATGCACACGGAGAAAATGACCGTGGCGCAGGCAGCCGATTTCTTCGTGAACGAGGGCTACCAGGTGCGGCCGGTGGCCGAGAAGGAGGCGAAGCGCGGGGCGGCCGACCCGACGTACCTCGTCTATACGCTCGGCAAGCTCGAGATCCTGAAACTGCGAGCCGATTACCGGAAGATGAAAGGCGCAGCATACACGCTCGAAGGCTTCCACAATGCGTTTCTGGG
>DATGMB010000157.1:0-19742 GCA_035293845.1 Bryobacteraceae bacterium | reverse complement strand
CTTTGGGCGGCCGATTCCGGCGCCCTGGTCGACCGCGTCGGCGCGACCGGCTTCATCCAGCTCCAGGCGGAAAGCTTCCGCCAGCTTACCCCGCGCGAGCAGGCCCTTACCTACTGGCTCAGCCAGGCTTCCATCGCGATCGATCCCATCGATTACGACCAGAACTCCGCCTTCGGGCTCCGCCAGAAGCGGCTGCTCGAAGGCATCATGCTGCATCGCGCGGTCCTCCGCGCCGATCTGCGCGGCAAGGTCTCCGATTACACCAAGCTCTTCTGGGCCAATCGCGGCAATCACAATGAAATGACCGCGCAGAAATTCGTCCCCGGCTTCACCCCCGACGAGTTGAAATCCGCCGCGCACCTCGCCTTCGCCGCCGGCGCTTACAAGGCCGCCGCCTACGGCCTCCCGCCGCTGCGCACGCAGGCCGAGCTCGACCGCGAGCTCGACGATTTACGGGCCTCGCTATTCGACCCTGCCTTCCAGCCGATGCTCACCGCCAAAAGCCCGGCGGGCGGCCTTGATATCCTGCAGGCCAGCGCCAACAATTTCTACTCCGGCGCCTCCATGGCGGACCTCAAAAATTTCCACGACACCCACCCGCTCAACTCGCGCCTCGTCAAGACCGCGGACGGCAAGCTCCTGGAAGAGGTCTACCGCGCCGGTACGCCCGATGGCAAAGTGCCGCCGGGCCGCTACGCGGAGTTCCTCCGGAAGGCCAACGAGTATCTGGACAAGGCGCGCGCGTACGCGGAGCCCGGCCAGGCCGAGGTCCTGTCCGATCTCATCCGCTACTACCAGACCGGCGATCCGCGGGACTGGATCCGCTTCGGCATCGCCTGGGTGCAGAACAGCCCGCCCGTCGATTTCGCCAACGGCTTCATCGAGGTCTACCGCGACGTCCGCGCCGCCAAAGGCACTTCGCAGAGCTTCGTCAGCATTACGGACAGCAAGCTGAGCGGCCTGATGGCGAAGATCGCGGCCAACGCGCAGTACTTCGAGAACCGCGCGCCCTGGGCCCGGCAGTATAAAAAGCAGGGCGTCCAGCCGCCCGTGGCGAAGGCCGTCGAAACCGTCATCGAAACCGGCGATTTCTCCGTCACCACCATCGGGGACAACCTCCCCAACGACGCCGAGATCCACGAAAAGTACGGCAGCAAGAGCTTCCTGTTCACCGGCAGCACGCGCGCCCTCGCCGAGGCGCAGGGATGGGGCTCGCTCGAAGAGTTCGCCGCCTCGCCGGAAGAGATCGCCATCTGCAAGAAGTACGGCGTGGAGGCCGGCGACCTGATGACCGCCTTGCACGAAGTGATCGGCCACGGCTCCGGCAAGCTGAGCCCGGGTCTCAAGGGGAGCCCGGAATCGTACCTGAAGGAATACTATTCGACGCTCGAAGAGGCGCGCGCCGATTTGATGGCGCTGTGGAACATCACCGATCCCAAGCTGCGCGAGCTGGGCCTCGTCTCGAGCCCCGATGTCGCCAAGGCCATGTACTACGCCGCGGTCCGCGTCGGCATCACGCAGCTCGCCCGCATCCCGCACGGCGACACCATCGAGGAGGACCACCAGCGCAACCGCCAGTTGATCGTCAACTACATCATGGATAAGACCGGCGCCATCCGCAAGGCCGAACGCAACGGCAAGACCTATCTGGAGCTGGTGGATTTCGACAAGATGCACCAGGGCGTGGGCATGCTGCTCGCCGAGCTGATGCGCATCAAGGCGGAAGGCGACTACAACGCGATCAAGTCGCTGGTCGACCGCTATGCCGTGCACTTCGACCCCAGGCTGCGGGACCAGGTCGCCGCGCGCTATGCCAGGCTGAACATCCCGACTTATTGGTGCGGCGTCTACTCCGATCTGACGCCTCATTTCGATGCGGCCGGGAAGGTCTCCGCCGTCGAAATCTCCTATCCGCGGGATGTGGTCCGGCAGCAGTTGAGCTACGCCCGGATGTACGGAGTACAATAGCAGCCCATGGCCGCGCGCCTCCATTCCCCCGTGCTGCGACCGCCCGAGATCGTCGATCTGCGCCAGCTTGCGGCGCGGGACCTCGAACCGCTGCTCGCCGAAGAGACCGCGGCGTGGCTCGAAGAGCTGCACTGGGACTTTGAGAAATCCGCGGATCTCGTGCGCCGCTTCGTCGATCTGCGCGCGCTGAACGGTTGCGCGCTGATCGAGGATGGCGAGGTCACGGGCTACCTGTACTATGTGATCGAGGACAACAAGGGCCTCATCGGCGATCTGTTCGTGCGCCGCGCGTGGTCGAGCCCGGAGCGCGAAGCGGAGCTGCTCGAGTGGGGCGTGGATGCGGTCATGAAGACCCGGCCCGTCAATCGCATCGAGAGCCAGCTCATGATGCTGCGGCACGCGCCGGGTTTCGTCATTCCCCGCACCGATTGCGCCTCCACCTATCGCCGCAATTTCATGTACCTGGACCTCGAGCGCGCCGCGCTGGCCGAGGGCCGCGTGCGCCAGCCCATGTACATCGAGAAGTGGTCCGATCACTACCAGGAGCCGGCCGCGCAACTGATTGCCGCCGCCTACACCGGCCACGTGGACAGCCGCGTCAACGATCAATACCGCAGCATTCCCGGCGCGCGGCGCTTCCTCTACAACATCGTGCAATACCCCGGCTGCGGCTCGTTCTACCGGCCCGCGTCCTTTGCCGCCTTCGAGGCCGCCACGGGCCGCCTGTGCGGCATCTCGCTCGCCAGCCTGGTCGCGCCGGCATGCGGCCACATCACGCAGATCTGCGTCTCGCCCGTGGTGCGCGGGACCGGCATCGGCTACGCGCTGCTGCGGCAGTCGCTCACCACTCTGCGGGATATGGGCTGCCGCTCCGCCACGCTGACGGTCACGTCGTCGAATACCGGCGCGGTCAATCTCTACCTGCGCACCGGCTTCGAAATCCGGCGCCAGTTTTCGGCCTACGTCTGGGAGCGCTGGTAGTGGAGACGCTGGCGCGCCGCCTCACCCTGGCGGATTCCGTCGCCATCGTGATCGGGCTGGTGATCGGCGGCGGCATCTTTCTCGTGCCGAACCTCGTGGCCGCCAATCTGCACTCGGCGCCGCTGATCCTGGGCGCCTGGATCTTCGCCGGCGTGATCTCGTTCTTCGGCGCGCTGGCCTGCGCGGAGCTGGGCGCGGCATTTCCCGCCACCGGCGGCCAGTACGTGTTCCTCCGCGAAGCCTACGGCCCGCTGGCCGCCTTCGTCTGCGGCTGGTCGAGCTTCACCGTGGCCCGCACGGCGCAGGTGGCATGGCTGGCCGTGACGTTCGCTCTCTACACCGCGTATTTCGTTCCGCTCGGCGGCATCGCCGCGAAGGCGCTCGGCGCGGGCGTGATCCTCGCCTTCGCCGCCATCAATTACCGCGGCGTCAAGGCAGGCGCGGGCGTGCAGAAGGCATTCACGGCGGCCAAGGTGCTGGGCATTTTTCTGATCGTCGCCGGCGCCTTCTGGTCCGGCGGCCGCCCGCCCGCGGCCGCAGCGCCGGCGCACCCGCCGTTCTCTCTCGCCAGCGCCGGCGTGGCGCTGATCGCGTGCCTGCTGGCCTTCGACGGCTGGGTGCAGTTGACGTTCGTCGCGGGCGAAATCCGGGACCCCCAGCGCAACGTGCTGCGCGCGCTCGCGCTCGGTTCGCTCGCCTGCATGGCGATCTACCTGCTCGCCAATCTGGCCTACCTGCGTGTGCTCTCGATTCCGGAAATTGCCGCCAGCGAGCACGTGGGCGCCGCCGCGGCCGAACGCGCGATGGGCGCCGCCGGTGGCAGGCTGGTTTCGGCCATCGTGCTCGTCTCCATCCTCGGCACCATCAACGGCTGCTTCCTCACCAGCCCGCGCTTCTATTTCGCGCAGGCCGCCGACGGCCTCTTCTTCCGCAAATTCGCGGAGGTCCACCCGCGCTTCGGCACGCCGGCGTTCGCGGTAGCCGCGCAGGCCGCATGGTCGATCCTGCTGGTCGTTACGGGATCCTACGAGGCGCTGCTCGAGTACGCGATGCTCAACATGTGGCTGTTCTACGGGCTGATGGTGGCGGCGGTGATCGTTCTGCGCCGCACGCGCCCGGAGGCGCCGCGGCCCTATCGCATGTGGGGCTACCCCGCGACGCCACTGCTCTTCATCGCGGTCACGGTCTGGTTCCTCGGGAATATGCTCGTGACGCGGCCCGGCCCGTCGCTCGCCAGCCTGGCGCTGACGGCGACCGGCCTGCCGGTGTACTACCTGTGGCGCCGCGCGCCGGCGAAAGGCGCGGCGCGCGGGTAAAGCCTAATTCGCGCGCTTCAAATCCAGCTTGGCCCGCAGCTCCCCGGAGTCGCCCTGTGCCGTGGCGGTGCCCTGCAAGCGGTCCTCGGTGAGCGTCAGCTCCACATGAAGAACGTGTTCGCCCGCGTCCACATCCAGGGTGATCTTGTTTCCCTCGATCGTGCCCTTTTTAATGTTGAACCGTTCGTTTTCGTCCGGCCCGGCCGTCCCGGTGATCTCATTGCCGTCCTGCTTGAGGACGAGCAGCGCGCCGGAATCTTTCGACTGTCCATCGGGCCCGGTCGCAGTGAAGGTGCCGGTCCAGTTCCCGGTCACGTTGACGTCGGCCGCGGCGGTCAATGCAAAAAGCGCCGCGAGCGCAAGCGAAAGCAATATCTTCATCGGGACTCCTCCCGGCTATTCAGACGGAGACCGGCCGCGAAAGTTCCTCGAATCTTCGTTATTTCGCCCGTTTCACGTCCACCTTGACCCGCAGCTCCTGGCCGCTTGCGGATTTACCCAGCGCGTCGCCGTACAGCCGGTCCCCATCCACCAGCAGCTCGGCATGGTAGGTGAACTCGTCCACCACCACGTCGATGGTGACCTTGTTCCCCTCGATCGTGCCCTTGCGGATCTCGTAGCGTTCGTTCTCGCCGTTCCCCACCGAGCCCGAAATCGCGTTGCCGTCCTGCTTCAGATTCATGACCCCCGGAGAATCGTTCGTCTCTCCGTTGGGTGCGATGGTATGGAAGGTGCCGGTCCAGTTCCCGGTCACGTCGACGTCGGCCGCGGCGGTCAGCGCGAAGAGCGCCAGCAGCGAAAGGCACAGCGATATTCTCATGGGTCCCTCCCGGATGTTCATACGAACCCCGGCCGGGAAAGTTCCCGCCCGCCGCGTCAACCGCGAGAAGGTCCGCGCTGAGGCGGCCTTGCGTCGTTATCGCGCCGCCGTCGCCGTCTTCGCCCTGGCCGCCGCCGCGTCCAGCAGCACCTTAACCGGCCGAACCGCGGCGAGCCGAACTTCCGCGACCGGCCGCTGCATGCGCGTCAGCTCCGTGCCCTGCTGCGAGAGCCAGTCCGCGGGCAAAGTCTGGCCGCCGGCAATGGCATCGACCAGGCGCAGGCCGGCCTTGCCCAGCGCGGAGAGGTCCACCGAGAGCGGCTGGGCTTCCTGCATCATGCTGTTGCCTTCGGCCAGCGGCGCAAAGCGGGCGTCATTGCCGGCCCAGACCGCGAACTGCTCGCGCAGAAATGCGGCATCGGCGGCGTCCGCGGGATTGGCCGCCAGCCGCTTCGCCGCGAGCTCCACCGCGCGCACGCTCTCGCTTTCCGGCCGCGCTGCGTCCACCAGCCGGTTGAGCGGCGTGGTCGTGGTGTAGCGGATCGCCGAGTTGCGCCCGCCGCGTCCCGTGCCGAGGCCCGTGGCTTCCACCGCGTCCGCGAGCACGTAAAGCGGCGTGGCGCGATGTTCGCCGGCGATGCGGTCCAGCATCGGCCGGTAGCCGGCGAGGTGCTGCACTCCCGTCCATTCCAGGTTGCGGCTCACCACCGCCAGGCGGTCGTACATCGAATCGGCATCGGTCACATCCTTCGGCGACCAGAAGCGCTCCGCAATGGCCGCCATGCGCGGCCACACGCGGCTATCCACCGTCTCCGCGTTCACGTACTCCGCCCACATGCAGGCCTCGCCGCCCAGAATGCGCTGCTGCGCCTCGGGCGAGAGCTGCGCCGCCGGGCCCGCCAGCGGATCGATGCCGTAGTGATAGCTCGCCGGGCTCAGGTGATCGAGGTAATAGCCCCAGGAGAGAATCGCGCGATGGCCCTTCTCGGCCGCCTGCGCGAGCGCCGCATTGCCGCGCCAGGACTGGATCACGGTCGTGGTCGGCAGGTCCGGATGCAGCACTTCGTCCCAGCCGATCATGATGCGGTGGTACTTCGTCAGAATCTTCGAGACCCGCTGGTTGAAATACGCCTGCAAGCCCTTGGCGTCGAGATGGCGCTGCTCCATGAACGCCTTGATGCGCGCGTTGTTGTTCCAGGCTTTCGGGTTGACTTCGTCGCCGCCGATGTGGAAATAGGGATCGGGAAAAATGCGGACCATCTCGCCGATGAAGCCATCCAGGAACTTGTACGTGGTTTCGCGGGTCGGGTCCATGATCGGCTCGAAGCCGCCCATGCGGTCGCCGGTCTGGAACGGGCCGGCGACGCTGGCGAGCTGCGGCATGCCGGGGAACCACGCGAGCGTGTGGCCGGGGATATCGAACTCCGGCACCACGCGGATGCCCCGGTCGCGCGCGTACGCCACCACTTCGCGCAGCTCCGCCTGCGTGTAATATTGCCCGTTCGAGCCCATGCCCTGCAGCCGGGGAAATTTGCGGCTCTCCACGCGGAAGCCCTGGTCGTCGGAGAGGTGCCAGTGGAAGACGTTGAGCTTCACCGCCGCCATCGCATCCAGATTGCGCAGGATCACCGGCACCGGCATGAAGTGCCGGGAGGAATCGATCATCAGCCCGCGCCAGGCGAAGCGCGGCCGGTCCTCGATGTGGACGGCCGGGACGGCGAACCCATGCTCCGCGGGGACGGCGAGCTGCCAGAAGGTCTCGAGACCATGCATCGCTCCATCCACGGTAGCGGCCTTGAGCGTGGCGCCCTGCGGCGTGACGTCGAGCGTGTAGGATTCATCCTCTCCCAGCGTGGGGTTGAGGTGGCCGGCGGCCGCGCAATCCACGGTCAGACCCGCACCGGTCTTCGCCGTGAACGGAATTCCGGTTTTGCGGGAAAGCAGCGCCGTGGTGCGGCGGATGGCCTCGTTCAGCCGGGCGTCGGAATGGCCGGCAGACCGGATGCCGAAAGAGCCGTCGATCGCGAGCATGCCGGAGGTGGTGTCCAGTTTGGCCGGGAGCGGCATCAGGGCCGGGGCCGCCTGCGCGCCGAGCGCGAGCGCGCAGAGCAGGAAGAAGCGGTGCGTCACATTACTATTTTAACCGGGAGGAGCAGGATCATTGTTGTTTTCGAGATGTTCCGCTTCTATCGTTCGGTCACTGGCGCCGCTACACGCACGTCGAGCTGCGCGGCAAAGTGCGCGAGCGGCGGGCCCTCGGGCTCGGGCAGGCCCGCCGCGCGCAGCAGCGTCTCCCGCAGCACGGCCACTTCCGCGCGCTGCAGCGGCCATGGCGGATGCTCCACGTCCGCCCGCACGATCTTTTTCTGGCTTTGGCGGCACGCATACAGGTGGAAGCGCGCCGTGAGGAATAGCTCCAGCTCGTCCGGTGCCGCGATCGCCGCGCCGGGGCGGATTTCGATCTCCGCGCCCGCGGGCGGACCGCGGTCATCCCCAAACGCCCGCGGCCCGGCGATGCGCTCGCTGCGATACCGCACCGTCGCGGGGCCGCGCTCTACGGACATGCGTGCCCAGTAGTACGGCAGCGCGAAAAACGCGCGCGCGCCGATCACGGCCGCGAGGCGCGCTGCATCGAGCGAGAAGAACCACACGCCGCGCCGGCCTTCGCCATCGGCCACGTACGTGCGAACGTTGGTCTCCGGAAAATGGGAAAGCCGCGGCACGGACGGCGCGTGCGGCAGCGTGAGCCCCACGATGCGGAACGGCACCAGCCCGATCCACGCGGAGCCGCCGAAGAGATCCAGATGGAGCTCGCGCGGCACCAGCGGCCGTACCAGCACCGGGCTGCAGGGCCAGTGAAGAAACGTCAGGTCCTGCCACGTCTGCCGCATCACGGCCCGCCGCAGCGGCTGAGCGGGCGTGGCGCGGATCGGCTCCAGCTCCGGCATACTTACTCCGGCCGCAGGCTGATCTCGCGGAACCAGAGGACCGCTTTATCGTCGTGATGCTGCAAGGCGATGTAGCCGGCTTCCGGCCGCGGCCCGCGCTCCGGCTCCCACGGCATGGCGCGCGGCGGCACCGGCGAAACGCCGTCGGAATCGGTAACCAGCACGCCATTCAGCCATACCCGCGTGCGCAGGCCGTGGAGCGCGATATCCATGGTGTTCCACTCGCGCGCCGGCTTGGACGGCCGCGCCAGCGCGCGGGTCATGGAGTAGAGGACGCCCGTGCAGTGCCAGTCGTTATCGCGATCGTCGATTTGCACCTCGATCCCGTGATGGATCGCATAGTTTTCGTCCGCTGGCGCATCCGGAATGCGGATAAAGACACCGGAATTGCCATTGGCCGCCGACATACGGTAGATCACCCGCAGGGTCGCGTTGCCGATCTTGCGCCGCGTGTACCACAGCAATCCGCTGCCCGGCCGCGTGCGGATCGCGCCGTCCTCAACGGTAAACGCGGTCCGCCCCAGCGCCCCCGCGACCTGCCAGCCATCCAGGCTGTGGCCGTCGAAAAGCGGCTGCCACGGTCCCGCGGCGAGAGCGGGAAGGGCGAGGGCGAGCGCGTAGGCGAGCCGGCGCATGGCTCCATTGTGACGCGGATTTCCCGCCGCCGCGGGTTCCATTTTCTGCTACCCTCATCGCTTGAGCTGACACCGCATGTCCCGACCGCTCGCCTGCATCACCGGAGCGTCCGCCGGCATCGGCGCGGCGTTCGCGCGGCAGCTCGCCGCGCGCGGCTACGACCTGTGGCTCGTCGCGCGCCGCCGCGACGCGCTCGCGCGCCTCGCCGCCGGGCTTCAGGCGAAGCACGGCGTCGCGGCGGAAGCCATCGAAGCGGACCTCACGCGCGACGCGGATGTTTCCGCCGTCTGCGCGCGCCTCGCCGCGGAGGCGCCCCTCGAACTGCTGGTCAACAACGCCGGCTTCGGCTCCCGCGGCTTTTTCTTCGACGCCGACCCGGCGCAGCAGGACAACATGCACCGCCTCCACGTGCTCGCCACCGGGCGGCTCACCCGCGCGGCGCTCCCTGGAATGGTGGAGCGGCGTCGCGGCGGCATCGTCAACGTGGCATCGGTCGCCGCCTTCTTTCCCGCGCCGGGCAGCGTCAGCTACTGCGCCACCAAGGCCTGGATGCTGGCATTTACCGAGGGCCTGTGGCTGGAGCTGCGCCGCGCCGGCAGCCCGGTCACCGTGCAGGCGCTCTGCCCCGGTTACACCTACAGCGAATTTCACGATGTCCTCGGCGTCGACCGTTCCAAAATCATGACGCCGGGCTGGTGGATGACGGCCGATTCTGTGGTTGCGGAATCGCTGCGCGGGTTGGATCGCGGCCGGCTCATCGTCATCCCCGGCCTGCGCTACCGCATGCTCGTCGCGCTTTCGCGGCTGCTGCCGCGGCGCCTGATGCTCGCGGGCGCGGCGCGGGTGCGCGGGCCGGCGGTCGAAAAATAGCGTCTACCCGCTATCATGATTCCGTGGATCCTCTCCTCTCTCAGGTTCGCGGGCGGCAGTCCGAGACCATCGCGCTCATCCGCCAGTTCGTCGAATGCGAGTCCCCCAGCGATACGCCCGAAGCCATCGACCGCTTCGTGGAGCTCGTCGCAGATACCGTCGCGCCGTTCGCCAAAGTGAAAACGGTCGCGGCGCGCGGTTTCGGCCGGCATCTGCTGGTCGAGCCGGCGCTTCCGGGGCGCCGCAAACAGGGTCAAATCCTGGCCCTCGCGCACTCCGATACCGTCTGGCCCATGGGCACGCTGCACTCCATGCCGTTCCGCCAGGCGGACGGCCGGCTGTGGGGGCCGGGCGTGCTCGATATGAAGGCCGGCATCGCCTTCTTCATCGGCGCCGTGCGCGCGCTGCGCGAGCTGGAGATTCCGGTAGGCCGCAAGGTGCTGCTGCAGGTGAATTCGGATGAGGAAATCGGCAGCCCGTCCTCGCGCGCGCTCACGGAAAAAAACGCGGCGCGCAGCCAGGCCGTGCTGGTGCTCGAGCCGGGCACCGGCCTCGAAGGCAAGCTCAAAACGGCGCGCAAGGGCGTGGGCGCATTCACCGTGACGGTGCGGGGGCGGGCATCGCACGCCGGTGTCGATTTCAGCGCCGGCGCCAGCGCCATCGTGGAGCTCGCGCGCCAGATCGATCGCATCGCCGGATTCACGCATCTGGAACGCGGGATCACCGTGAATCCCGGCGTCATCTCCGGCGGCACGCGCAGCAACGTAGTGGCGGCGGAAGCGCATGCCGAGGTGGATATCCGCGTGCTCCGCCTGCGCGACGCGCCAGCGCTCGACAAAAAATTCCGCGCCCTCAAGCCCTTCGACCGCCGCTGCCGCATCGAAGTAACGGGCGGGCTGAACCGGCCGCCCATGGAGCGGACCGCAGGCATCGTGGCGCTGTTCCGCGCGGCGCAAAAGCTGGGCCGCGAATTGGGCGTGACGGTAGAGGAATCGCTCACCGGCGGCGGATCGGACGGAAACTTCACGGCGGCGCTCGGGATTCCCACGCTGGACGGCCTGGGAGCCGTCGGCGAGGGCGCGCACGCGGCCAACGAGAGCGTCCTGATCGACCGGATCGCGGACCGCACCGCGCTGATCGCGAAGCTGCTCGCGACGGTGTAACGCTACGCCAGCGCCAACCCCGCCTGCGCCGCCGTCTCGAACCCCGCGAACTCCCCGCGCTCCAGCTTGGGAAACGCGGCGGCGGCGATCATCGCGGCGTTATCGGTGCTCAGCCCGGGCGTCGGAAAATACACCGGGTACGGCAAGCCCGCGGCGCCCGCGGCCGCGCGCAATCCCGCGTTGCAGGCCACGCCGCCCGAGACGATCAGGCTGCGCGCTTCGATCTGTTCCGCGCAGGCCGCCGCCCGCGTCAGCAGCTCGTTCACCACCGCATGCTGAAAGCTGGCCAGCAGGTCGAGCGTGCGCGGCGGCGTGCGAGTCAGCCATTCCTCCGTGGTGGGCGCGGGGCGCTCTCGCCGCAGCGCCACGCGCGCGGCGATCTCGGACTCCATATCGTGCGCCTCCACCCAGCGCAGCACGGCGGTCTTCAGGCCGCTGAAGCTGAAGTCGAGCGCATTGCCCTTCATCTTGGCGAACGTGAAGCGGACCGCCGCGGGATTGCCGTAGGGCGCCAGCCGGTCGATCACCGGGCCGCCGGGATAGCCGAAGCCCAGCAGCTTGGCGACCTTGTCGAAGGCCTCGCCGGCCGCATCGTCGCGGGTCTTGCCGAGGAGCCGGTAGCGGAAGCCGGGCTGCACTTCGAACAAATGCGTGTGGCCGCCGCTCACCACCAGCGCCAGCGCCGGAAACTCGATCGCGGGATGTTCCAGCACCACGGCGTGGATATGGCCCTCGATGTGGTTCACCGCGATGAGCGGCACGCCCGTAGCGAAGCTCAGCGATTTCGCATAGGTCAGTCCGACCAGCAGCGACCCGACCAGGCCCGGGCCGACCGTCGCGGCAATCGCCGAAAGGTCGCGCAAGGCGACGCCCGAACGGTCGAGGGCTTCGCGGACGACCGGCACGATGGCGCGCAGGTGCTCGCGCGAGGCAAGCTCGGGAACGACGCCGCCGTATTTGCCGTGCGTCGAAAGTTGCGACGCGACGATCGAGGAAAGAATGGCAGGCCGTCCCTGGGCCTGCTCCACCACGGCAGCGGCCGTCTCATCGCAGGAGGATTCGATGCCGAGAATGCGCACTATTTTTACCTTAGCGCGTCTATCTCATCTCCTCCTGGACCAGCCGGCCCATCGAGGCCGCGGAAGGGCGGACGCCCCGGCGGGCGGTGAAGTTCAACAGGCCCGACGCCGTCCAGGCGCAGCGCTGCGCCGCAGACTGCAGGTCGAGGAGGAGCCCCCGCACCGGGTGGCCGGGCTCCAGCGAGCGGATGCTGTCGCTGACGCTGGTCAGAATGACCGTCAAGTCATCGTTCAAATCGTGCGCCGCGGCCGCTGCCACGGCACAGATGCGATCGTTTCGTGAAAGGCGCTCCACGGCAGTGAGCATACTCCCCCGCACATGGCAGATTGCCCGCCACTGTGCGCAAGTTACTTGATCCAGGCGAAATATAAATCGCAATCGGCCGTTATGCCGGTTCCCGCTCATACCTCTGCGGCGTGTGTTCCGGACTGTTGGCGGATGCGGGCATACACCTGATTGCGGATCAGCCGGGTGATGCACTCACGCATCTCGGGATTGTCCAGGAAGCGCACCACCTGATCGCTGTTGCGGTCCATGCGCTCGATCACGATCTCTTCGAGCTTACGGTCGAATACGTGGGCGAAGTTGTCGATGGTGTTGGCTTCGCCGGCGTCGCGGACTGACTCGTCCGCCGCCGCGTCCGCGCGCACCTGCTCCCAGAAAAGCTCGTCCCGCTCGGTGAATTCGGTGCCGAAGCGTTCGTTGAGCACGTCCACCACGCGCGAGAGCGGAACCTGCTCATCCTCGGCGCGGCCCGTGCCGACGTCGGAGGGGCCCTTCAGCGTTCCGGGAACGCCCGCTTCGAGCGCGATGCGGCCTTCACTGATCTTCTGGAGCCGGTAATATTTCAACCGCACATCCTGATCGAGATCGAGCCGGCAGGTCCCCGCGCGCGCCAGCAGCTTGCTTTCGAGGAACCGGAGATAAGCGTCCAGCTTCTCCAACTTGCTGTCGCCGAACGGAATCACCTGCGAGAGAAACGAGTAGAGCCGGCGGAAGGATTCTAGCCGCCCGCGGAATTCCTCCTGATCCTGCTCCGGCGCCTCGCCGAATCGCGCCACCGCCTTATCAACAATAGAATTCATTAGGGCGTTATCGGTCGGACTCTCCTTCCTTCTCGGCTTGAAGAATACGGCGGCGAACTGCTCGACCTCGATCTCCTGCACGAGGAACGTCGCGTAGAGTTCCGCCCTGAGATTGTAAAGCTGGCGCGGATCCGGCTTACCCGTCACCAGCGGCGCCGTATCGTAGTAGCGCTGAAAAGCCCGCTGGATCTCCTCGGGGGCGTTGACGAAATCCAGAACGAACGTGTCTTCCTTGCCCGGATGCACCCGGTTCAGCCGCGAGAGCGTCTGCACCGCCTGCACGTCCGCCAGCCGCTTATCGACGTACATCGTGTGAAGCAGCGGCTGGTCGAACCCGGTCTGATATTTGTCCGCGACGATCAGAATCCCGTACTCCCGCTTCTTGAACTCCTCCGGAAGCTGCTTCTCGCTGATCTTCCCGCCGTTCATCTTGACCTCGGTGAGTTCCTCGCCGGTGGGATCGTCCGGGTCCACCAGCGAGCCCGAGAACGCGACGAGCGTCCGCAGATCGTTGTACTGTTTCGCCCGGATGTATTCGTCCGCGGCCCTCTTGTACCGCACCGCCTCCAGCCGCGAGCCGGTGACGACCATGGCCTTCGCCCGCCCGCCGACGCGATGCCGCACGTTCTGCCTGAAGTGCTCCACGATAACCTCGGTCTTCTGCGCGATATTGTGCGGGTGCAGGCGCATGAAGCGCGCCAGAGCCTTCGCGGCCTTCTTCTTCTCCACCTCCGGATCGTCCTGCGCCGCCTTGAGCAGTCCGTAGTAGGTGCTGTAAACCGTATAGTTTTTGAGCACGTCGAGGATGAAGCCTTCCTCGATCGCCTGCCGCATGCTGTACTCGTGGAACGGCTGCGGCTCGCCGTTGGCGTCGCGCTGGCCGAAGATCTCGATGGTCTTGTATTTCGGCGTTGCCGTGAAAGCGAAGAAGCTGAGGTTGGGCTGCTGCTTCCGCCCCTCCATCACGCGGATCACTTCCTCTTCGTAATCCGGCAGATTTTCCTCTGCGGCCCGCTTCCGCGCGATCTCCCGGATGCGCTCCCCCGCCAGCGTTGCCTTCATGCGCGCGGCGCTCTCGCCCGATTGCGAGCTGTGCGCCTCGTCCACAATCACCGCGTAGCGCCGCTCCGGCAGGTCGCCCGCGTGCTTGGTCACGAACGGAAACTTCTGCAGGATCGTGATGATGATCGGCGCGCCCGCGCGTAGCGCGTCGGCAAGCTGTTTCGAATCCTCATCGATCTTCACCACCACGCCCGTCTTGTGCTCGAACTGGTAAATCGTGTCCTGAAGCTGCTTATCGAGCACCAGCCGGTCCGTCAGCACCACCACGCTATCGAACACCTTCCGGTCCTGCGCGTCGTGCAGGCTGGAGAGGCGATGCGCGAGCCACGCAATGCTGTTGCTCTTGCCGCTCCCCGCCGAATGCCACACTAGGTAGTTTTTCCCCGGCCCCGATGCCCGCGCGCCCGCCGTCAGCTTGCGCACGGCGTCCACCTGGTGGTACCGCGGAAAGATGAGCGTCTCCTGCTTCCCCGAGCGGTCCACGTGGAGGAAGCGGCCTAGCAGGTCGAGCCAGCTATCCCGCTGCCAGATCTGCTCCCACAGGTAGAACGTGCGGTAGCCGTTCGGGTTTTCCGGATTCCCCGCGCCCTTCCCGTTGCCGCGGTTGAACGGCAGGAAGCGCGTTTCCTCGCCTTCGAGGCGCGTGGTCATATAGCAGGTATCCGTATCCACCGCGAAGTGGACCAGCGCCCGCTTCTTGAACGCAAAGAGCGGCTCGCGGTGGTCGCGGCCCCGATATTGCGCGATGGCGTTGTTCACGGTCTGCCCCGTGAACGCGTTCTTCAGTTCGGCCGTGGCGACGGGGAGCCCGTTGACCGAAAGCAGCAGGTCGACCGACTGCTCATGCTGCACGCTGAAATGGAGCTGCCGCGTCACGGTGAGGCCGTTGGCGCGGTAGAGCTTCGCGGTTTCCGGGTTCATTCCGCTCGCCGGCGCGAAGTAGGCGAGGGCGAAGGTCTGGCCGAAGAAGTCGAGGCCGTGGCGCAGCACGTCGAGCGTGCCGCGTGCGTCGAGCGCATGGACCAGCTCGGTGAGAAACGCGTCCGCAGCGTTCGCGCCGTAGTAATCGGTCAGCACCTTCCAGCCTCTCGGCTGCGTCCCGCGGACGAAATCGAGGACGATTTCCGGGTGCAGCGCGCGGGTGCGGTCGTACGCGGCAGGGTCGGCCCTTTCGTAGCCGCCCGCGGTCAGGAGGGAGTGCTCGATGGCCTCTTCGAACGCGATTTCACGATGATCCACCATCAGGCGAGGGCCTCCATTTTTTTCTCGTGCTTGCTGATGTCGAGCTGGCCGGTGACGGCGGCGGTGATCAGGGCGGAGCGGTATTCGCGGAGACGGGCGATGGTTGTCTCGAGCGCTGCCGCTAGCTTGCCAAAGTTGGCCGACTGCGCTAAGGCCCATTCCGCAATTTTCACTTGCTCCTCTAAGGGAGGAATGGCTACCCGGAGATTTCGGACGGTGTCCTGCCCGACATTCTGCATCGACCCACTCGCGCCGGTCGCCTCGCACTCCATCTGGTACCGGACTGGTACGGATTGAAGGAGCAAGGTTGCGTATGCGGGTGTGATCCGCGGGCCGGGGCGCAGGCGGTAGAGCTTATCGCAGAGCAGTAGCTTCGGCCGCACTGTGGTGACCAGTGCGGCGCTGCCGACGAGTTCCCTAGTGTTCGCTCGGCTGATCAGTACGTCCCCCGGCCGGATCTCATACCGCTCTTCAATGTCGAGGCCGGGAGGGAGCGCTTTGTTCTCTGCCTCGTCGAACGTGCAGCCGTTCACGCAGCCGACCTTCAGTACACCCCACTCGTCGGCCTCGGCCACGCGGGAATCGCACTGAGGCGACCAGCCCTGCTCGATGCCCCTAAGTACGAACTTCAACCGTGTCGCCGTCCAGTGTGCCGGAGCTTCGCGCCAGTAGGCTTCGCCGAGCTCCCTCGTGGTGGTTGTAGGGTCGAGACCGACTGTAACGGCTCGGCTGACCGCAGCCGCCCGCTTCTCCTCCAGCAATTCGATTAGCCGCTGCTTCTTCGCAACGAGAGCCGATATTTCGCCAAGTGCCCGATCCAGCCGCTTGCAGAGATCCCTCTGACGCTCCAGCGGCGGGACGGGCACGAGCGATGCCCGCAGCGCACATCTTGGCAAGCCAAACCGGGTGACGCCAGTGGCGGCGACCTGAAATTGATGGTTCACACAACTCGCCTGGAGGCAACGCAGCAGGAACTCGCCACTGATTTCCGCCGGGTCTGGCCGGAGTATCGCGAGGTGATAGCCGCAAACGAGATCGGGGGAGCTTTCCTTAACAAGCGCCGCGACCGCAATGTCGTCCCACGACTCAGAGTCCTTTGTGACCAGGACATCGCCTGGTAGTAGACGGAAGGCGGAGATTTCATCGGCGCTCGCCGTGGCCTGCATGAACGGCAAAGCGAGGGTGATCGCCTCGTTGTAGTACACATCCGTGTAATTGCAGAGACAGACGGGCAATTCCCCTTCCTCGCTGAGCTTGTCCACGCTGCTGACGCGGCAGCTCGCCACAGCCCGCAGGGGCTTAGCCGTCCAGCCAGGCGGGAGTTCTTGCACCCAGCGCAGGCCTGCGTGCCGCTTCCTCATCGCCCCACCGCCGCCAACCCCTTCACAATCTCCGCCTCCAATTCCCGGATCTCCCGCTCGATCTCCTCCAGCGGGCGCGGGGGTGTGTACTTATAAAAATGCCGGGTAAAGGGGATCTCGTAGCCCACCTTCGTCTTCTCCTCATCGATCCACGCATCCGGCACGTGCGGCTTCACCTCTCGCGCGAAGTACTCGTGAACGTCCTCTTTCAACGGCACGTTCTCCGTGTCGCGCAGCTCGGGATCGGGTTCGGGGTTGCCGTCCGCATCGCGGCAGACGGCAGCGTTCTCGTCGCGCTCGCCGAAACTCGCGACGATCGCCTTGCGTACCGGCGCCGGGATCGCGAGTCCCTCCGCCTCCAGCAACTCATCCAGCGCGGTCAGAAACGCCTCCCGGTCGAGCCACACCTGCCCGGCGGGCAGCTTTCCGAGCGCATTCAGCAGATCCCGCTGCAACCGCTCGCCGCGTTCCACCTCCTTGCGCCCCGCGCTGCCGGATTTCCGGGACGTAGCCAGCGCAGCGAACGCGCGCGACTCCTGGAGCGCCGCCACGTGCGCCGGCGTCGCGGAAAAGCTCAGCCGCAGCGGCCGCTCGACCGTAATCTTCCGGTACCCGAAATCGTCGTTATCGAAAATCTTCGAGTATTCGCCTTCCTCGAACGCCCCATAAATGCGCACGATCTCGGCAATCTGCGCCTCGCTCAGCTCGTTGCGCTTGTTCCCCATGCTCTTGCGCATCTTGGTGTAGAACTCGACGGCATTGACGAGCTGCACCTTGCCCTTCCGCTTGCGCGCCTTGCGGTTGGTGACGATCCAGATGTAGGTGTTGATGCCGGTGTTGTAAAAAAGCTGGTCCGGCAGCGCGACGATCCCTTCCAGCCAATCGTTCTCGATGATCCATTTGCGGATGTTGCTCTCGCCCGAGCCGGCGTCCCCGGTGAAGAGCGGCGAGCCGTTGAAGACGATGCCCAGGCGTGTGCCGGTCTCTACGCCATGCGCATAGGGCTTCATCTTCGAAATCATATGCTGGAGAAACAGGAAAGACCCGTCATTGATGCGCGGCAGGCCGGCCCCGAAGCGGCCGTCGTAGCCCTGGCTCTCGTGCTCCTCGCGAACGAATTTCTCCTCCGCCTCCCACTTCACGCCGAAGGGCGGGTTGGCGAGCATGTAGTCGAACTTCTTACCGGGGAAGGCGTCGAAGGTCTTGCCGTCGCCCAGCGAATCGCCGAACTGGATATGCTCGATGTCCTCGCCTTTCATGAGCATGTCGGACCCGCAGATGGCGTAAGCCTCCGCGTTGTAATCCTGGCCGAAGAGGACGAGTTTCGCATCCGGATTCAGCTCGCGCATATACTTCGCGGCTTCCGAGAGCATGCCGCCGGTCCCTGCGGCGGGGTCGAAGAGCGTCCGAACGGCGCCCTTCTGCTGGAGAGTGGCAGAATCCGGGAGGAAGATGAGGTCCACCATGAGGCGGATGACCTCGCGCGGGGTGAAGTGGTCTCCTGCTTCCTCGTTGGCGGCTTCGTTGAACTTCCGGATCAGCTCCTCGAAGCTGCGGCCCATCTCCAGGTTGGAAACAGCGTCGGGGTGGAGATCCACCTCGGCGAACTTCTGCACCAGCTTGAACAGCCGGTTGGATTTATCGAGCTTCTGGATCTGCTGCTCGAAGCTGAAATGTCCGAAGAGCCCGCGGACCTCTGGGGAGAACGACTGAATATAGTGCCACAGGTTGCGCGCCATGCCGTCGGCGTCGCCGAGCAATTTGGCGAAGTCGTACTTGCTCGTGTTGTAGAACGGCTGCTTCGCGGCCTTCCGCAGCATTTTGTCCACGAGCGCCGGCGGCTGGCCTTTGAGGCGCTTGGCTTCTTCCAGGACCTTCGTCTTCGTCGCCTCCAGAACGCAATCGAGACGCCGCAGGACGGTCATGGGGAGCATGACCTTGCGGTATTCGGGCGGGCGGTACGGGCCGCGGAGGAGGTCGGCAATATCCCAGATGAACGGGACGAGGCGGTCGGCGTAATTGGTCAAGAGCGGACGGGGTCCTTTCGAAGAGATAATTCAGGCTTTAAGTTGACGATCTTAACTCAGCCGGATGCCTTGCATTCACCGCAACCGCAACAATATTTCTCCCCTTCCCTCAACCACTTCCACGCCCCACCCCCCTCAAACCGCATCCCTCGCGTGCTATCCCTGAACCGCACGGCCACTGCCGGCAAGAGGAAAGAGAATCGTTATGGCATCCGAGAAACAGATCGCGGCCAACCGCCGCAACGCGCAAAAGTCCACCGGTCCCCGCACCCAGGCCGGCAAAGCAATCTCCCGCATGAACGCCTTCCGCTCCGGGATTCATTCCGAGAACCTCGTCATTCGCGGCGAATGGCCCGATGAGCTCGAAACCCTCACCGAGGAATACCACCGGGAGTTCCAGCCCGCCACTCCGTGCGAGCGCGATCTCGTCGACGCCATCGTCCGCAACGAGTGGATCAGCCGCCGCATGAGCCTCATCGAAGCCGAGCTCTGGGGCCACCACTACCAGACCGCCGCCGCCACCCGTCCCAACAACCGCTTCGACGTCCTCGACCGCCATTGGCCCCTCGGCCAGGGCTTCGTCGCCCTCTCCCGCGACCTCGAACGCCTCCAACGCCGCGTCTCCGCCCTCGAACGCTCCACCCGCCAGGCCATCCGCGAACTCGACGAGCTCCGGGCCCGTCGGACCTCCGAACCGGAAGCCGATCCCGACGCCCTCACGGAAGAACCCGGCGCCGTGGAAGAGGAACTCACAGCCGTCGAAGATCCCACCCACACGCCGCAACCCGCTGAAGCCGAACCCACTTCCGGCCAGATTGGCTTCGTTCCGTCAACTCTCTCCCCCGATTCCCCGTCGCCCCTGACCCCCACCCCCTGGCCGGCCGCGCCCGCCCAAGCCGTCGTCCTCCCAACGGTCTGATCCACCGCCGCAGCCCCGACCCCCGATCCCTGACCCCGGCTCCCCTCGTCCCACGACATCCAAAACTCTATTTGCCCTATCCCCAGCTACTTACAAGAACCCCGGGCCGGAAAGCGCCGGCGTGCGTGCTACTGTCATAACCGAAAAGGAGCTGCTCGTTAGGCGAGATGCAGCCCGTACCGGAGCGACGTCCGATGCCCAATGGCCAGGGCAACCTAAGTTCGGACCCACGTCGTGCAACGTTCGTCAGCCTGCTGGACAGGA
>DATGMB010000156.1:0-33730 GCA_035293845.1 Bryobacteraceae bacterium | reverse complement strand
GCCATGTGGGAGCGCCCCATACGGAACTCTTCCAGCATCTGGGAGAGCGGCTTGGTTTCGGGCACCACGAGGTGCGGCCGCACGAGGCGCGCGATTTTGAACGAGCGGCTGGGGCGGCCGGAGCGGATGGCGCGCCGGCGCTCCTCCCAGACGGGCAGCAGGTCCTTATAATGCAGGATGCCGATGATTTTTCCCGGCGAGCCCTCGAAGACCGGCAGGCGCGAGTGCTGCTCCCGGATCATGGTGCGCAGCACGTCGTCGAGGCTGGCATTGGCGTCGATGGTGACCATATCGCGGCGCGGCACCATAATCTCCCGCACGGAGATGGCACCGAGATCCAGCACGCGATGGATCATGTCCTCCTGAAGCTCCGGGAGATACCCGAGGCCGCGGCTGGAGCTGACGATGAGCTTCAATTCCTCGGCGGAGTGGCCGCCGCCGTGCGGGCCGCCGCGAATCTTGAGGGCCCGCGTGATGACGGCGGCCGACCGCTCGACCACCACGGCGAATGCGAGCGAGACGCGATAAAAAACGAGCAGCGCCGGTGCGACCAGCGCCGCCAACTGGTCCGCCCTGGCAATGGCGAGATTCTTGGGCACAACCTCCCCCAGCACCACGTGAAAGTAGCTAATGACGAGGAAGGAGAGGACGAATGCGGCGCCGTGCAGCACCGCAGCCGTGGCAGGCGTCGCGGCGGGGCGGAACCAGCCGGAAAGGATAGCGTAAACGGTGCCTTCGCCGGCCCACCCGAGGCCGAGGCTGGCCAGTGTCACACCGACCTGGGTGACGGAGAGCAGCCGGCCGGGATTGGCCAGCAGGTTGAGCGCCGCTTGCGCTCCCGGCTGGCCGGCTTCCGCCATCTGGCGCAGCCGCGATTGCCGCACCGAAAGCAGGGCGACTTCGGCGCCCGCGAAGAACCCGTTGACAGCGATGAGCAGAATGACCGCCAGAATGCGGAACGGGGTATACGTCACGTTGCCAAAATCATTTTAGCGGACAGGCATAACCAAATCGCGGCCGGTACGTCTTTACTGATAACCAACTAACTCCGTTACGTAGGTGGGCGCGCTCCATCGTATCCCGGGAACGCGCCCATTTTTTCTGTGGCACGATTGTAATCCAAACAACGGCCAAAAGCCATAGGGTTGTGAGGCTGCCCAGGCCGCGCTTCGGCCGGAGATTGGGGCTGGCGGCACGCGCTACGGGATCCAGCGAACAATCGGCGATCGTTTATCATTATATTTCGTACTCTTGCTGAAACCCTCCACACCCTCGATAGGCGAGCGGCTCATCCGGGCTCTGAATCTGGCGATCGTGGCGGCGGTGGCGGCCGCCCTCGGCGCGGTCTGGTGGTTCGCCATCCGGCCCCTTCCGAAGCGCTCGGGAACCATCGCGGCGCCGGTGACCGAGGATGTCTCGGTGTCCTTCGACACATTGGGCGAGCCGCACATCCGCGCCAGGAGCGTCGAGGATGCGCTGGTGGCCCAGGGGTACGTAACGGCCCAGGACCGCCTGTTCCAGATGGACCTGCTGCGCCGGCTTGACGCCGGCGAACTCGCCGAGGTGTTCGGGCCGCTGGCGCTCGATAGCGATCGGGAATCGCGCCGGCTGCGCCTGCGGCGCATCGCGGAAAACGCGTACCTCACACTGCCGGCGGCGGACCGCGCGGCGATGGCGGCGTACGCGCGCGGCGTGAACGCCTATATTGCGTCGCATTACGGCAATCTGCCGGTGGAATTCACGCTGGCGGGCTACCAGCCGCGGCCGTGGAGCGTGGTCGATTCGCTCCTGATCTGCCTGCACATGTTCCGCGACCTCACCAGCACCTGGCGGGACGATCTGCTGAAGCGCGACATGATGAAGGATGGCGATGCGGCGCTGGTAGCGGCGCTGTTTCCGCCGCGCTCGGGGGCGGAGGTGCAGCCGGGGTCGAACGCCTGGGCGCTGGCGGGGAGCCGCACTGCTTCGGGCAAGCCGCTACTTTCGAACGACATGCACCTGGCCTACTCGGTGCCGGGCATCTGGTACATGACGCACCTGACGGCGCCGGGGCTGGACGCGGCGGGCGTGGCGCTACCGGGCGTGCCAGGGATCGTCGTGGGGCACAACCGGCGGATCGCCTGGGGCATCACGAACCTGCAGTTCGACGTGCAGGATCTTTACCTGCTGCAGATCGACGAGCGGACCGGCCGCTACACCTACCAGGGGCACCAGGAGCAGGCGAAGCTGGAGCGCGAGATCATTCGCGTCAAGGGGCAGAACCCCACCGAGCTGACGGTTTGGGTGACCCGATTCGGCCCGCTGTTCGTGAGCGAAGGCGGGGACCGGATGGCGCTGCGCTGGGTGGCTGCCGATCCGGGCCTGCTGCAATACCCGATCCTGGACATCGACCGCGCCGAAAACTGGCGCGACTTCACGGCCGCGCTCTCGCGCTTTCCGGGGCCGGGCTCGAACTTCGTCTATGCGGATGTGGACGGCAACATCGGCTATCACGCCGCCGGCAAGTTGCCGAAGCGGCGCGGGTACGTGGGCGATCTGCCGGTGGATGGATCGAGCGGGCAATACGACTGGGATGCTTACATCCCGTTCGAGGAACTGCCGCAATCGTTCAATCCGGCGGGCGGCATGGTCGTCACGGCCAACCAGAATCCGTTCCCGGCCGATTATCCCTATCCCGTGAACGGCAATTTCGCGCCGCATTTCCGCATGCAGCAGATCCGCGACATGCTGAGCTCGCGGAAGGGGTGGCGCGCCGCGGACCTGATCGCGGTGCAGAAGGACGTCTATTCCAGCTTCGACCGGTTTCTGGCGCAACAGCTTGTGGCCGCGTACGACCGGCGCAAAATGCATGTGGGCTCGCTCGACCGCGCGGTCGAGCTGCTGCGCGGCTGGAACGGGCAGATGGAGCATAGCCTGGCGGCGCCGCTGATCACGACGCTCGCGTTCCAGCATATCCGCACGGCCATGGTGGAGCGCGCCGCGCCCGGCCACGCGCTGGCGTACGATTACCCGATGAGCCGCGCGGTCGCGGCAAAACTGCTCACGGAGCGACCCGCCGCATGGTTCGCGGATTTCGATGAGATGCTGCTGCGCGCGCTGGTGGACGCGCTCGAAGAAGGCCGGCGCATGCAGGGCGCCGATATCGGCAAGTGGCAGTACGGCCGCTGGCTGCGCGTACGCATCGATCATCCGGTGATCCACCAGGTGCCGATGATCGGGTCGTATTTCGATATCGGCCCCGTGCCGATGAGCGGATCGCCGTCTTCGCCCAAGCAGACGACCGCGCATCTCGCGCCCTCGATGCGGATGAACGCCGATCTGGGCGATTGGGAGCGGTCGCTACTGAACGTCACGATCGGACAATCCGGCCAAATCTTTTCCAGCCATTACCGGGACCAGTGGGAGCATTACTACACGGCGCAAAGCTACCCGATGCAGTTCGGGAAGGTGGAGGCGGGGAGTACGGTGGTGCTGAGGCCGGAGCGGTAGGCCGTCGCGCTCATTTGAGCGGCAGACGCCGGATGCGGGCTCCGCGAGGGCCAACTTTCAAGACGCACCCCTGACCGAGAGCGGGCTCGTGCTCCGTCCACAGCTCCTGGATCAGTGCTGCCATGGCGGCTCCTCGCAGCCGCTGCTGGCGGACCAGGACCACGGATGGGCGGCACGCGGATGTCAGAGCGAGGATCTGCGGAAAATCCTGGCGGAGGCATTTCGCGGCTTTCGCGAGGAACTTTCCTGTATACTCTCCACCATGAAATTACTGGCGGTCATTGCGTTCCTCACGGGCGGGATTGCCTTCGGGGCGGAACGGGCGCGGGATCTCGGCGTGCCGTTCGCGGGCCAGCCGGGGCAATGGAACGCCATTACGGACGTCAAGGGCGTCGAAGTGGGCTATCGCACGCTGAATTCCGGCGAGGGCGGGGGCGCGGTGCGGACCGGCGTGACGGCGGTCTGGCCGCGCGGAAAGAACTCCATGGCGCCGGCCTTCGGCGCCTGGTTTTCATTGAACGGCAATGGCGAGATGACGGGCACGACGTGGCTCGAAGAAGGCGGGCTGCTGAGCGGGCCCGTGCTGCTGACGAATACTCATAGCGTGGGCACGGTGCGGGATTCCTTCATCGAGTGGCAGGTGAAGCGGAGCCGGCCGGGAGAGGAAGCGCAAGAATGGCTCCTGCCCTTGGTGGCCGAGACTTGGGACGGGTTCCTCAACGACGTGAACGGTTTTCACGTCACCGCGGCGGACACTGTCGCGGCGCTCGAAAACGCCAAGAGCGGGCCAGTGGCGGAGGGTAACGTCGGCGGCGGAACGGGGATGGTCTGCTACGGATTCAAGGGCGGAACCGGCACCTCGTCGCGGAAGGCCGGGGCTTACATGGTAGGCGTGCTGGTGCAGTGCAATTGCGGGCGGCGCGCACAGCTACAGATCGTGGGTGTTCCGGTGGGCCGGGAAATCCAGGACGGCGTTCCCTACGCGCGCAACGGGGCCTTCGCGGACAAGGATGTCGGCTCGATCATCATCGTGGTGGCGACGGACGGGCCGCTGCTGCCCAACCAGCTCAAGCGGCTGGCGAGGCGGGCCTCGCTGGGGTTGGCGCGGACGGGATCGGTATCCGGAAACGGCTCGGGCGATATTTTTGTGGCGTTCTCCACAGCGAACTCAAATGCCGGGATCACGAGCGGCACGACGTCGATCTCGATGCTCGCCAATGACGACATGAACGGGTTGTTCGAGGCAACGGTCCAGGCGACCGAAGAAGCGATCGTGAACGCGATGGTCGGCGCGGAGACGATGACCGGTTACAACGGGCATAAGGTGATTGCGCTTCCGCACGACCGGCTGCGGGAAGTGCTGCGGAAATATCAGCGCTGAGCCATGCCGCGGGGAGCGGATTCGCACGGCCGGAGAGCCGGAATCCGGCTGCAGGCAGCCTGATTCTGCGGCCCTAGCGGCGATAATGTTTCAGGATGCCTCTTGCGGATCTGCTGCTCGGCCGGCCGTTATCCACCACGGAGGAGCAGCAACAGCGAATCGGCGCCGCGCAGGGCGTGCCGACGTTCGGGCTGGACGCGCTGAGTTCGGCGGCGTACGGTCCGGAGGCTGCGCTCACGATCCTGCTGCCGCTCGGGATGGCCGGGCTGCATTGGATCGTGCCGCTCAGCGGCGCGATTATCGTGCTGCTGGCGATCGTCTATTTCAGCTACCGGCAGACGATCGCGGCGTATCCCGGGGGCGGCGGATCGTATACGGTCGCCTCGCAGAACCTGGGCGCGCGCGCGGGGCTCCTGGCCGGGGCGGCGCTGATGATCGACTACCTGTTGAACGTGGCGGTGGGGATCTCGGCGGGCGTGGGGGCGCTCGTTTCCGCCGTGCCTTCGCTCCAGCCGCATACGCTGGCGCTGTGCCTCGGGATCCTCCTGATCCTGACGGTGGTGAACCTGCGCGGTGTGCGGGAGCCCGGCGTGCTGTTCATGATCCCGACGTACGTGTTCGTGGCCTGCCTGCTCACGGTGATCGCGCGCGGAGTGATCGCGGCGGCGATGGCGGGCGGCCACCCGCAGCCGGCCGTAATGCCGCCGCGGCTCCGGGCAACGGGTGAGGCGGTGAGCCTGTGGCTGCTGCTCAAGGCGTTCTCCAGCGGCTGCACGGCGATGACCGGCGTCGAGGCGGTGAGCAACGGCGTGCAGGCATTCCAGGAGCCTGTTGTCAAGGCGGCGCGCCGGACGCTTGCCATCATTATCGGGCTGTTGATTGTGCTGCTCGCCGGGATCGCGTGGCTGGCGCGCGCGTATGGCATCGGCGCGACGCCGCCCGGGCAGGCCGGCTACCAGAGCGTGCTTTCACAGCTTACGGCCGCGGTGGCCGGTCGCGGCATCTTCTACTACGTCACGATCGGCTCCATTCTCACGGTGCTTTCGCTTTCCGCGAATACGTCCTTTGCGGATTTTCCGCGGCTCTGCCGGGCGGCGGCGATGGATTGCTACCTGCCGCAGTCGTTCGCCACGCGCGGGCGGCGGCTGGTGTACTCGCAGGGCATCTGGGTCCTGGCGTTCCTGGCGGCCATTCTGCTCATCATTTTTGGCGGGGTCACGGATCGCTTGATCCCGCTGTTCGCGGTGGGCGCGTTCCTGGCTTTCACGCTCTCGCAAGCGGGGATGGTGGCGCACTGGAAGCGGACCGGCGGACGGCACGCGCGGACCAGCATGGTGGTCAACGGCGTGGGCGCTCTGGCGACCGGCGCGACGGTTCTCGTCGTGCTGGCGGCGAAGTTCACGGAGGGCGCCTGGGTGGTGGCCGTGATCGCGGTCGTGCTCATCAGCCTGATGTCGGCGATCCACCGGCATTACGACCGGGTGGCGCGGGAGGTCGCGCCGCAGGCGGCCTTCGTGACCAGCGATCTGAAGCCGCCGCTCGTGATCCTGCCGGTGGATGCCTGGACCGCGGTTTCGCAGAAGGCGCTGCACTTCGCGATGATGCTTTCCGGAGATATCGAGATCGTGCACGTGGAATGCGAGGGCTCCGCGCCGGCCGACAAGGCATGGAAGGAGCAGATCGCCGAGCAGGCGCGCGCCGCCGGCCGGCCCGCGCCGAAGCTGACGGTGCTGCGTTCGCCGTACCGGTTGGTGATCCAGCCCATTATCGACCATGTGCTGAGGCGGGAGAGCGAGCATCCGGACCGCACCGTGGCAGTTGTCCTGAGCGAACTGGTGGAGCGGCACTGGTATGACTATTTCATGCACAATCAGCGCGGCGAGCTGCTGACGGCGCTGCTGCTGGTGAAGGGCCGCCGGAGGATCGCGATCGTCAACGTGCCGTGGTATCTGGAGGCCTGAGGCGGCGCGTCATTTGCGGATCAGCCAGACCTCGGCGACCTGCGTGCCGCGGCCGGCATCGCCGAGACCGGGCTCGCGGTACCACTTCAGGCGCAGCTCGCCTTTGGCGGTCGCGGCGTGCGGGATATCGAATTCGAGAGGCCGGAACGGGACAGGGCGCGAAAGCAGCGGGTGGATCTCGATGCCATCGCCCGCAACCAGCCGGATTTTGGGCCGCGTGGCGTCTCCCGCGTACACGACGCGGAGCTTGTATTCGGCAGATGGATCGAGTCCGGGGTAGTACATTTCGAGCGGCGCCTCGTAGAGCGATTCGGCGTGGTCCCACCAGGCGCGCGGCTGGGTGAGCAGCGGGCCGCCCAGACTGCGCATGGCGAAACCGACGAGCGAGGATTCAAAGTACGCCGGGTCTTTATCGAACCCCGCGCCTCGCACGAGGTGCGGCTGGCGGCTGAGGTTGCCGAGATCGTCGTAAAAGCCGCCGGGGCCGGGATTGGTGCGGTTGACGATGGCATCGATGGCCGCGAGGCGCTCGCGCTCGTCAGCGGTTTTGCGGATCTCCGCGAACTGCGATTCGAGCCAGCCACGATCGTTGAGGGGCAGGTCGATGGCATCGAGGTTGGCGCCGCGCTCGGTGGCGATCGCCTTGTAGCGCGGCACGCTCAACTGCATGCGGATGCTCTGGAAGAGCGCCTCGGCGAGCTCGAAGACGCGCGCCCGCGCCCATTGTGCCACCGGCCGGGTGAGCGCGCGGTCGAGCGCGGCTTCGGCCTCGCGCATGGCGAGCAGACTGCCGGTGCGCGGGGCGTCGCGCAGGCGGTCCATGGCTTCGTGCTCGAGCGCGGTTTCATAGAGCAGGCGGGCACGGTCGTAGTAGTCGTAATAGGCGCGATAAAGGGCCTGCTGGAAGCGCCAGTTTTCGAGCACCTGCGGGGGTACGGTGCGCTCGAGCGCTTGAAACTGCGCCAGCGTGGTCTCGACCGCGGCATTGCTCGCGAGCGGCCCCACCCAGTTGTTTTCGAGCGCGAGCAGGCCCTGGGCGAAGGCATCGGCGTAGCGGGCGCCAATGAAATAGCGGCCGTATTCGCGCAAGATTTCGACTACGGGCCGGTCCGGATTCCAGCCGAGGCCGCTCCAAACGAACTTGTTGACGTCGTCGTTCACGCCTTCGGAATAGGTGAGGAAACCGATGGCGGATTTTTCGTACCGATGGAAGATGCGCTCCTCCTGAGTGGGGCGCGGGTTGATGGTTTCGCGGCCCTCGGTGGTGGCGAAAGCGAGGTCCCAATCGGGCACGGGATATTGGCTGTGACGGCTGTGGGTAATGTCCGGGTAGCGGCGGATGGGGTAGCGCGCGGGGAGCTTGGCGCGCAGCTCCGGCAGCGGGATTCGGACCTGCGGGCCGTAGACGACGCCGGAGAGCCAGGCGGGCTCGCCGCGCATGATGCCGAACCATTCATCGAGCCAGGCGGCGGAGAAGCTCTGCGGCGACATCCACATTTGCGCTTTGGGGTGGAAGCGGTGGAGCGACGCGGTCTGCTTTTCGAGCAGCGCCATGAGGTACTTCGGCTCGGCATTGCCGGGATCGCCGCCGGGCACGAACACGGCATCGATGCGGGGCAGGCAGCGGAAAACTTCGGCCCACTCGTGGAGCGCGAAGTCCACCGTCTCGGGCTTGGAGTAGTCGCGATCCATCGCGGGATACCAGATCCAGACGTCGATGCCGTAGGCGTCGCAGATGCGCGAGAGCTCCTCCATCATTTCGATCTTGGGTAGCATGAAGTGCGGGCTGTCCTCGGCATCGTCGGAACGCGGCGGGATGAGCTCGATGGCGTTGGTGCCGAAGACGGCCAGATCGCGGATGTATTGCTCGAACTGGGCGGGGGTCCAGCCATCGTAGGTGTTCACCTTGGGGCGGTAGCCGAGCTGGTGGCCGCGCAGGGGATAGCGCGGGGCGGTGGCGACCGCGAGGTTGTCATCGGCTTCGAGGACCTGCCGGTCCATGCGCAGATGGCGCAGCAGCCAGCCGGCGCCGAAGAGCGTGCCGCGCGGATCGTTGCCGGCGATGACGACGCCGGCGGCGGAGACCTTCACGCGGAAGCCATCGGCGCCGGCCGCAGGCGCGGGCAGGCCGGCCGCGCGCGCGCCGAGCTCCGCGGCCGTGCCGAGGGCGATCGAAGGGCGGCCGGAACTTGCGGCATCCGAAACCGGCAGCCGGATCTGCGTGCGCCGGGCGATTTCCTCGGAGAGCGCCTGCGCGGCCTTTTGCTCCGGCGAGGGAGCCCCGCGCGGGATGACGATAACGGCGGTGCGGAGATCGGCGGCGAACGCGGCCGCGCAGCAGAGGGCGAGCGCGAGAAGTTTCATGTAAGGGACATAATAGACCCATGGCATCCCCCTGGTGTAATCCGGTAAAGCAGCGGCTGGCCGCGGGACTTCCCGCGATCGGCGCGACGGTCACGGCGGCGAGCGTCGAGATCGCGGCGCAGATGGCGGCGCTCGGCTTCGACTTTCTATGGATCGAGATGGAGCATTCGCCGATCACGCTGGAGACGCTGCGGAATATGGTGCTGGCCATGCGCGGGGCCGGCGCGGAGCCGTTCGCGCGGGTGCCGGTCAATGAGCTGTGGACGGCCAAACGCGTGCTGGATCAGGGGGTGCGCGGCGTGATGTTCCCGTTCACCAGTACACCGGAGCTGGCGGCGCAGGCCGCCGCCGCGTGCCGCTATCCGCCGCGCGGCCGGCGCGGTTCGGGTGCGAACCTGGCGCGGTTCACATGGCCGGACGCCGGCGATTACTACGACTCAGCCGATGAGAACGTGTGCGTGATCGCCATCGTGGAGGAAGCCGCGGCGGTGGAGCGCATCGAGGAGATTGCGGCCACGCCGGGCATCGATGCGATCTTCATCGGCACGAGCGATCTTTCGTTTTCGCTCGGCCTGCGCGGCGAGCAGGACCATCCGCGGCTGCGCGAGGCGATCGCGCGCGTGGTCGAGGCGGGGCGGCGCAACGGGAAGGCGCTCGGGCGGCCGGCGGGCAGCCCGGAGCAGGTGAAGGCGTTTCTCGATCAGGGATTTCTGCTGTTCCAGGCGCCAACGGAGATCGGATTCCTTAAGGCCGGGGCGCAGCAGTATCTGGAGCCGCTCGCGCGGCCGGCCGTGCAGGCGAAGTCGCAGTCGATCTACTGATGAGCCCGCGGTACAAATGGTATGCGGTCGGGATGCTGTGGTGGATCGCGTTCTTCAACTACGCGGACCGGCAGGCGGTCTTCTCGGTGTTCCCGCTGCTCGAAAAGGAGCTGCGGCTTTCGCCGGTCGGACTGGGGCTGTTGGCGTCGTCGTTTGCCTGGGTCTACGGATTGGGCGCGCCGTTGGCCGGGTGGATCGTCGACCGCGTACGGCGGAAATCCGCGATCCTCGGCGGGCTGCACGCGTGGAGCGTGATCTGCATGGCGACGGCGCTCTGCCGCAGCTTCGGCAGCCTGCTGTTCTTTCGCGCGGCGGAGGGGCTGGGCGAGACGTTCTACTTCCCTGCCTCGGTTTCGCTGCTCAGCGATTATCACGGCCGCCGCACGCGGTCGCGCGCGTTGGGATTTCACCAGACGAGCGTGTACGCGGGGACCATCGCGGGCGGGTTTTTCGCGGGATGGATCGGGCAGACGTACGGATGGCGATGGTCGTTCGTGGTTTTCGGTGGGCTGGGAGTGGCGCTGGGAGCGGTGCTCGGGCGGCTGCTGATCGAGCCGAAGCGCGGGGCGGCGGAGGATGACGCCGGCAGCGGCGAACGGATGCCGCTCGGCCGGTTTCTGGCGATGTTGCGGTTCAACCCGACGGCGCTGCTGCTGATGGGCGCATTCGTCTGCGCCAACTTCGTGGCAGTGGTGCTGCTCTCCTGGATGCCCAAATTCCTTTACGATAAGTTCCACCTCAGCCTGGCGGCGGCCGGGCTCACCGCGACGCTTTACGTACAGCTTGCCAGCCTGGCTGGCTCGGCGCTGGGCGGGTGGCTCGCGGACGCACTGCGGCAGCGGACGGCCGGCGGACGAATCGTGGTGCAGGCGATCGGGGTCTTCGGCGGCGCTCCGTTCGTGGTGCTGTGCGGGATGACCTCGTCCGCGGCGTGGCTGGTAGTGGCGCTGACGGCGTGGGGGCTGTTCAAGGGGATTTACGACGCAAACATCTTCGCGTCGCTATTCGATTCGATAGACCCGGAGGCGCGCGGCACGGCGGCCGGGTTCATGAACATGGTGGGCTGGCTGGGCGGCGGGGGTGTGGCGCCGGTGGCGATCGGGTTCGTAGCGGAGCAGTCGAGCCTGGGGTTCGCGATTGCGGCGGCGGCCCTGGTGTACGTGATCGCGGGCGGGCTGCTCCTGGCAGCGCAGGCACAGGGCCGGCACGGCGCTCTCATTCGAGAATTTCGACGCGGTACTCCTCAATGACCGGATTCGCCAGCACGTCATGCGCGATGGTCTCGACATCCTTGCGGGCCTGGGCAGCGGTCACGCCGTCGGCGATTGAAATATCGAAGAACTTGCCTTGGCGGACGTCCGCGATGGCGGGGTAGCCGAGAGTGTGGAGCGCCGAACACACCGTCTGACCCTGCGGGTCCAGCACGGTGGACTTCAACGAAACGAAAACACGAGCTTTCATGGGAAAAAACGATTATCGCACGCGAACGGCCCTGAACGTGCTGTTTACAACGCGATGACCTCGCATTCCACGCTCCACCGCCCGATTGGCGTCTTCGATTCCGGGGTGGGCGGGCTCACCGTTCTCCAGGCGCTGCGCCGCCGCCTGCCGCATCGCGATTTCCTGTACCTGGGGGACACGGCGCGCGTGCCCTACGGGCGCAAGCCGCCCGAGATGGTCTGGGATTTCAGCCGCCAGATCGTGGATTATCTATGGAAATGCGGCGCGGAGGCGATCGTGATCGCCTGCAACACGGCGTCCGCGGTGGCGCTGCCGGAGCTGGCGGCGGATTGCCCGATCCCGATCTGGGGCGTGATCGAGCCGGGCGTGGAAGCGGCGACGCGGGCGACCCGCACGGGCCACGTCGGCGTGATCGGGACGCGCGCGACGATCGCGAGCGGCGCCTACCAGCGGCGCCTCGAAGCACGCGGCTGCCGGACCTGGGCGCAGGCCTGCCCCATGCTGGTGCACGCGGTGGAAGAAGGCCTGGCCGATTCGCCGGAAGCGGAGCTGCTGGCGCGGCATTACCTGGAGCCGAGGCCGGAGATCGATACGCTGGTGCTCGGCTGCACGCACTACCCGCTGCTGCGCGAAACGCTGCGCCGTGCGGTCGGCGACGGCGTAGCGCTGGTGGATAGCGCGGAAGTGACGGCGGAAACCGTCGGAGCGGCGCTGCGCGCGGATGGCGCGGGTTCCGGCCGGGTGCGGCACCTGGTGACCGGAGATCCCGCGGCATTCGCGCACACGGCGCGGGTGATCGGCGGGGTCGAGGGCGAAATCACCGCGCTCGACGTGACGGAACTGGCGACAGCGGCGTAGGCCGTTCAGTTCAGCAGCCGGCCCTGCCGCAGATAGGCCGGCGTATCGAGGTCATCCAGATCGAGCATGGGCTCGGCTTCCGCGATGAGCTCCTGTTCCGGTTCGGGTTCGGGTTCCGGCTCGGCCACAGGTTCCGCGATCGAAACGGGCTCGGGCACCGGCTCGGGCGGCGCCTGAAGACGAATGACCGGCGTGACTCCGTTGGCGTGGCCGTTGGTGTGAATCCCGTTGCTGTAGCCGTCGCTCCGTTGCTGAGTTTCCGGGCGGAAACCGGTGGCGATGACCGTGAGCTTCACCGCGTCACCCATGGTTTCGTTCTGGATCACGCCGAAATTGATGTGGACATCGTCGCATTCGGCGGCGGCGCGAATGATCGAGCAGGCCTCGTGCACCTCGTGCAGGCCCAGGCTGCCGGAAGAACCGGTGATGTTGATCAGGATGCCGCGCGAGCCGGTGATCGGCGTCTCTTCGAGCAGCGGGCAGGAGATCGCCTGGCGCGCCGCTTCGACCACGGCGTTTTCGCCGCGCGCGGTGGCCGTGCCCATCATGGCATAGCCCATGCCGGACATGGTGGCCTTGATATCGGAGAAATCGCGGTTGATGAGGCCGGGCGTGACGATGATATCGCTGATGCTCTGCACCACCTGGCGCATCAGATCGTCGGCGACCTGGAAGGCCTGGAAAAAGCTGGTGCCGCGCGGGACCAGTTTGAGCAGCCGGTCATTCGGCATGGAGATCACCGCATCCACGGTAGAGGCCAGGCGCGCGATGCCGTCCTCGGCCAGCCGCATGCGCTGCGGGCCTTCGAAGCTGAACGGCTTGGTGACCACCGCGATCGTGAGGGCATCCAGTTCCTTGGCGAGAGACGCGATCACGGGTGCCGCGCCGGTCCCGGTGCCGCCCCCGAGCCCGGCGATGACGAAGACCATGTCGGCGCCCTGCAGCAATTCGACCACGGCGTCGGTGTTTTCCAGCGCGGCCTGGCGGCCGGTTTCGGGATTGGAGCCGGCGCCGAGGCCGTTCGTCACCTTGGGGCCAAGCTGCAATTTCTGTGTGACGGGGCAGGCGGCAAGCGCCTGCTTATCCGTGTTCATGGCATAGAATTCGACGCCCTCCATGCCCTCCTGCACCATGCGGGCCACGGCATTGCACCCGCCGCCCCCCACGCCAATGACTTTGATGCGCGTTCCGCAGCGCGCCTCTTCTTCCAGTTCGTATTTCAGCTCGTCCATCGCGAAGCTCCCTCTATTTCAGAATCTTCCCCAGCCAGCCGGCCGCTTCCTGCTGGCGCTCCACTTGCGCTTTCAACTTGGCCGAGTACATGGCGAGCCCGGCGGCGGCGCTCCACTCGGGGTCCTCCATGTCCTCCGGCCAGTCCCGGATGCCGATGGCGATGCCATAGCGCGCCTGGCACTGCAGCTCGCGCTCGGCCACGTCGCAGAGATCGGGCAGGCGCGCGCCGCCGCCCGCCAGGAAGACGCCGCCCATCAGGCAGCGGTCCATGCCGACGCGGGCCAGGTCATTCCGCACATGCTTGAACAGCTCGACCGCGCGCGCTTCGAGCACCTGGTTTAAAAATCGGCGCGGCGCCTGCCGCGCGCGGTGATCCGGCGTGGGAATCTCGACTACGACGTTTTCCTGAGACGCGTCGGTCGCGGCGCCGCCGAACTCGATTTTGAGCAGCTCGGCGTCCTCATAGGTGATGCACAGGGCCTGGGCCAGATCGCGCGTGAAATGGTCGCCGCAGACGCGGATCGCCGAGGCCAGGTACATGGCGTCGCCGTAATACACCACGAGCTCGGTCGACTGGGCGCCGATGTCCACCACCGCGATCCCCTCGCGCCGGTCCTCCGGCAGCACGCAGGCGTAACAGGAGGCGAGTGCCTCGAACACCGTTTCCTCGACCAGCAGATGCGCCTCGTTCACCGCGCCTACGAGCGTGGTGTGCTCCTGCACGGAGGCGGTCACCAGGTGGACGTTGATTTCCAATCGCGAGGCCAGCATTTTGCGCGGATCGCGGTGGCCGGGGTGATCGTCCACCACGAAATCCTGGGGGAACGCCTGCAGAACCATGCGGTCCTCCTGCAGGACGACGTGGGTGGCGCGGTCCACGACGCGGTTGACATCGCGCTGGTCGATAGCGCGTACATGGTTCAGCTCGATGACACCGCGGGCGTTGGCTCCGCGCACCGTGGGTCCGCCCACGCCGACCACCGCCGCCTCGGCGGACACCCCCGCCGCGGCCTCCGCTTCGCGCAGCGCGGCGCGGATGGAATCGGCCACCGCGCCCGGGTCCGCGATGCGTCCCTTGAGCCAGCCCGCGGACGGCACCGCGCCGCAGCCCAGCAGCCGCATACGCCCGTTTTCGAGCGCGCAAATCACCATGCGGGTGCGCCGGCTCCCGGCGTCCAGTCCCACCCCGTAGATTGGTTTTACTGACATGGCCCCCTTCTAAACCGCAGAGGCGCAGAGGACACGGAGATTACGCAGAGAAAACCATGGAGATTTCCTCTGCGTAGCCTCTGCGCTCTCTGTGTCTCCGCGGTGAAAAACACGTTTACTCCTTGCCCGTGATCCTGTCCTCCAGGCGGAGATCGAACGTCTTCACCTCGGGCGAGCGGCGGCGGATCTCCGGGTAATGGCTCAGGAAATTCCGGTACCGCTGGCCGAAGTTGGCATCGCCCAGGATGAGCTCCAGCGCGCGCTGATCGACCTGCGCCACGATGTGGATGTTTTCAGGATCGGACGCGTTCACCTCGGAGAGATCGCCGGCCGCCGGCCCGAGCTCCTGCTCGACCTGCAGCAGCTTGCGCACGCGCATCTCGCGTTGGGCTTCGCTTTCATCCTCGCGCACGCCGCTCAACACCGGAAACGTGAACTGTGCCCGCGCCGGCGGATCGAGCAGCACGCCGTGGCCGTCGATGAGCAGCACGCCGGAGCGGAAAAACACGAATGCGACCGGCTGGCGCTCCCGAATGTGCACGGCCAGCCGGTCCGGCCAGACGCGGCTGACGGTGGCGTCCTCGACCCAGTCGATGGCCAGCAAGCGGCGCCGGCGCTCCTCGACCGGCACGGCGAAGATGCTGCGGCCGAAATCGCCCGCGAAGACGCGCTGCACCTTCCAGCGAGCCGTGTATCGCAGACCGTCGAAGGTCAGGGCGCCGGCGCGGCTGGGCGAGAGCCGGAACTGCGGATCGGTCATCGCATACCGCCGGACGCGCAGCGCGGCCACGGCCGTAGAGACGAACAGCACGCCCGCGGCGGCGATGGCCGCGGCAGTGCGCCAGCTCCGGCCTTTGCCGGCCTTCACCGGCTTCATCTTTTTGGTGTCGCGGGCCATCTCAGGCGGCCTCCCCCCGCAGCCGCGCCAGGATGCGGTCGCCGGCCTGCGAGACACTACCGGCGCCGAGCGTCACGATCACGTCGCCATCGGCCGCGGCGCCAGCCGCGGCTTCGATGCCGCGGTCCATGGTTCCCACGTACTCTGCGCCGCGGTGCCCGAACTGGCGCAGGCGCTCGACCAGAGATTGCGCGCTTACGCCCTCGATGGGCCGCTCCGACGCGGCGTAGATATCCATTACAAAGACGCTGTCCGCCTGGTGAAAGGCGCGTGCGAACTCATCCATCAGGTGAAACGTCCGGGTGAAGCGATGCGGCTGGAACAGCACGTGGACGCGCCGGAATCCGCACTCGCGGGCGCTCGAGAGCGTGGCCTGAATTTCCGTCGGATGGTGGCCGTAATCGTCCACCACGGTCACGCCGCGCTCCTTGCCGCGCACCTGAAAGCGCCGGTCCACGCCGCTGAACGTCGTCAGCGCCTCGCGGATCGTATCCGGCTTGACTTCGAGTTCCATCGCGACCGCCACCGCCGCCATGGCGTTGAGCACGTTGTGCCGCCCCGGAATGCGCAGGTGGAACCGGCCCAGGTCGGCCGCGCGGTAGCGCAGGCGGAAGTCGCTCGCGAAATGGCCGCACCCGATCTCGGTCGCTTCCACGTCGCCCTGCGAGGTCGTGCCGTAGGTGATGGTGCGCCGCCGGATGGCCGGCAGGATGCTCTGCACGTTGGGATCGTCCAGGCAGACGATGGCCGCGCCGTAAAACGGCACCTTGTTCACAAACTCGATAAATGCCGCGCGGATGTCATCGAGCGAGGGGTAGTGATCCAGGTGCTCGCGGTCGATATTGGTCACAATGGCGATGATCGGCGCGAGCTTGAGGAACGAGCCATCGCTTTCGTCGGATTCGACGACCAGGAAATCGCTGTGGCCGACGCGGGCGTTGGACCCGCCCATCGTGCCCACGCGCCCGCCCACCACCACGGTAGGGTCGAGCCCTGCGTGATTCAGGATCGTCGCGGCCATGGAGGTGGTGGTGGTCTTGCCGTGGCTGCCCGCCACCGCGATGCCGTACTTAAGCCGCATCAGCTCGGCGAGCAGCTCGCCCCGGGGGATCACCGGAATCTGCAGCCGCCGCGCTTCCTGCACCTCGGGATTCTGCTCATCGACCGCCGAGCTCACCACCAGCGCCCGCGCGCCGGCGACGTTCGAGGCAGCGTGCCCCTCGAACACCCGCGCGCCCATGCCTTCGAGCCGCGCCGTGATCGGGGAGAGCTTCACATCCGACCCGCTGATCTGAAATCCCAGGTTCAGCAACACTTCGGCAATGCCGCTCATGCCGATGCCGCCGATGCCCGCGAAATGCAGATGCTGGGGACGTAAAAACATTTCTTTAACGTATTGTTTCGACTTACCGCGCGATAGTCAATCCTTAATTGCGACTTCTTCCAAAATGTCCGCCGCGCGCGCCGCCGCGCCGGGTTTGGCGAAGCCGCGGGCCGCCTGCGCCATCGCTTCCAGCGCTCCCGGAGTCCGCGCCAGTTCGCTCACCACGGCGAACAACCGCTCGCCGTTCATGTCGCCGTCGCGCACCAGGCGGGCGGCGCCGCCGCGCTGCATGGCTTCCGCGTTCCGCGTCTGGTGGTCGTCCGCGGCGAAAGGAAACGGCACCAGCACGGATGCCCGTCCGGCCGCGGCCAGTTCCGAAACCGTGCCCGCGCCCGACCGGCAGACGATGAGGTCCGCCGCCGCGAACGCCCCCGGCATATCGGTGATGAAGGGCACCACTTCGCCCTCGATGCCGGATTGTGCGAACTCCGTCTGCAGCGCCGCGCAGCCCGCCGCTCCGGCCTGGTGCAGGATGCGCACCGGAAATCCGGCGGCGCGGAACAGCGGCCAGCTCCGGCGCGCGGCTTCGTTGAGGGTGCGAGAGCCCTGGCTGCCGCCGGTGATCAGCAGGCGCAGCACATCGCCCCGCGGCTTCGGCGGAATGGCGAAGAACTCGTCGCGCACCGGCAGGCCGGTGATTTCGGTGCGGCCCGGCGGGAAAAACGCCGCCGTCTCCGGGAAGGAGAGGAGGGCGCGCGAGACGAACCGCGCGATCTTGCGGTTGGTGAAGCCCGGCACCGCGTTCGGCTCCATGACGACTACCGGCCGCCGCGCGATGAGCGCGGCGAGGACCGGCGGGCCGGCGACGTAGCCGCCCATCGAGAAGATGGCTGCGCTCGCGCGGACGTCGTTCCTGCAGCCGAGAGTCGCGACCGGCAACCTCATTAATGTCGAGATCTTCTGGGCCATCCCGACCCGGTTGAGCCCGCCCACATCGATTCTCCTCAGCTCGAATCCTTCGGCCGGCACCAGTTTGGCTTCGAGGCCGCGCTCGGTCCCGACGAAGAAAACGCGATGCCCGCGTTTACGCAGTTCGCGCGCTACCGCAAGAGCGGGTATGATGTGCCCGCCAGTGCCGCCACCGGCCATGAGAAAGGTCTGCGCCATTGGAATCAGCCGCCGATGAACACCGATGAACGCCGATCAGAATGCCGGGGTTTCAGCCGGCGTCGATCTGCGTTCATCGGCGGCCCCTAAGCCCTACCCCACGTGCTCCGCCACATTCATCAGAATCCCGAGCAGCGCGAGCGTGGTGACGAGCGAGCTTCCGCCGTAGCTGATCAGCGGCAGGGCGATGCCTTTGGTCGGCATCATGCCGAGCACCGAGAACATATTAATGAAGGCCTGGGAAACCACCACCACGGTCGCGCCAAGCGCCAGGTAGCGGCCGAAATCGTCGCCCATGCGCCACGCGGCGCGGAGGCCGCGCCAGAAGATCACGCCGAAGCACAGCAGCACGCCCGCCGATCCGGCCAGCCCCAGTTCCTCCCCCACCACGGCATAGATGAAATCGGTGTGCGCCTCGGGCAGATAAAGAAGCTTCTGCTTGCCGTTCATCAGGCCCAGGCCGACCGGGCCGCCCTCGCCGATGGCGATCTTCGACTGCTGCAACTGATAATTGGTATCGCGCGTGGTCAGCGATTGCTCCATGCGCGCACGGATGGTCCCGTGGCGATCGATCTTCGTCAAAATCCTGTACTGCGGGTCGAAAAACCGGACTACGCGGCCGAGCCGGTACGGGTCGCGGTAGACGAAGACCGCCACCCCGAGCAGCGCCATGAACGCTACGATCGCGCAATACCGCGGCTGCAATCCCGCGACAAAGAACACCGTCGCGGCCGTCAGCCCGAGCACCACCGCGGTCCCGAGGTCCGCCACCACGACCGCGAAAATCACCAGGCCCACCGCGAGCGCCGCGGGAAACAGTGTATGGCGCGGGTTGTTGATGGCCCGGCCGCGCCAGGCTACGAAGAAAGCCAGGAAGATCACCAGCGCCGGCTTGGCCAACTCCGATGGCTGCACCTCGAATGGCCCGAAAAAGCGCAGCCAGCGGTGATGCGCGGTATCCACGAAATACACCGCGGCCAGCAGCACCAGCGCGATCCCGATCATGCCGAACGCGACCGCTGAATTGTTGTACTTGCGGTAATCCGTGGCCTTGAGCGCCATCATGATCGCCACGGCGGGGACGGCGAACGCCACCTGCCGGACCACAAAGTACCAGCTCCAATGGAACCGCGGGTTGACCGCCGCCATAATCGACGACGCGCTATACAGCATGACCACGCCGAAACACGCCAGCAACAGGACGGTGGCGAACAGGATCCAATCGGTTTTCAGGCGTTGCGACATGTTATTCCTTGGGCTCCAGGCGGTTGACGATCTCCTTGAAAACTTCCCCGCGATGCTCGTAACTGCGGAACTGGTCGAAGCTCGCGCACGCCGGCGCGAGCAGCACCGTGTCGCCCGGCGAGCCGTGCCGGTAGCCATGGTCGATGGCCGCCTCGAGCGTTCCGGCCTCGACCAGCGGCACGGCGCCGTCGAGCGCTGCGGCGATCTTGGGCGCTGCCGCGCCGATCAGCAGCACGCCGCGCGCCTTGGCGGCCAGCGGTTCGCGAAGCAGAGTGTAGTCCAGCCCCTTGTCCTTACCGCCGAGGATGATCCACACGCCGCGCTCGAACGCGTCGAGCGCCTTGAGCGTCGCGTCCACGCTGGTCGCTTTCGAATCGTTATAGAAATCGATGCCGGCGAGGCGGCGCACGAACTCCAGGCGGTGCTCCACGGCGCGGAAGGTGCGTACGGCCGCGGCAATGGCCTCATGCCCGGCGCCCGCGCGAAAGGCTGCGAGCGCGGCGGCCAGGACGTTTTCGATATTGTGCCGCCCGCGGATGGGCACGTCCGCCGCCGGCATGAGCGGCCGGCGCAGCAGGATCAGCTCCCCGCCGCACAGGCTGGCGCCCGGCTTCACGTTCCGCCGGCTGCTGAACCACTGCGCGGTGGCGGGTGTGTGGGCAGCATATTCGCGGCACACCGGATCGTCCGCATTGAGCACGGCGAAATCTTCAGGCCGCTGGTTTTCAAAGAGCCGGCCCTTGGCGGCGGCGTAGCGTTCGAAGGTGTAATGGCGGTCGAGGTGGTTCTGCGTGACGTTCAGCGCCACCCCGATGTGCGCCCGGAATTCCCGAATCGTTTCGAGTTGGAAGCTGGAGAGCTCGAGCACGTTCCACCCATCCTCGCGCGACGTGGCGACCATATCGCAGACCGCGGTTCCGATATTGCCGCCCACCTGCGAGGGGACGCCCGCTTCACGCAGGATGTGGCCGATCAAGCTGGTGGTGGTGGTCTTGCCGTTCGACCCCGTGACTCCGATCGTGCGGCCTTTCAGGAACGGCGCCGCCAGCTCCACCTCGCCGATAACCGCCGCGCCGCGCGCGCGGGCCGCTTCGAGCGGTGGAAGATCGGCCGGAACGTCCGGCGAGAGCACGATGAGATCGGCGCCTTCGAACACCTCCGGCGCCTGCCGCGCGAATGGCACGCGCAGCCGCTCGAGCAGCGCGCCGGCCTCGGGCAGCTCTTCGAGCGGTTTCAGGTCCGTGGCGCGGACCGCCGCCCCGTGCTCCGCCAGGAGCTTCACCGCGGCCATCCCGGATTTTTTGAGCCCCACGACCAGAGCGTGGCGATTGGCGAATTCCATGGCGCTACCGCAGCTTCAACGTGGTCAGCGCGAAGAGCGCGAGCACCAGGCCCGCGATCCAGAAACGCGCGATAATTTTCGATTCCGTCCAGCCCAGCGCCTCGAAGTGGTGGTGCAGCGGGGCCATTTTGAAGATGCGCTTGCCGCCGCGGAGCTTGTAGCTGCCGACCTGCAGGATGACGGAGAGCGCCTCCAGAATGAAGACGCCGCCGATGAAAACCAGCAGCACCTCCTGCTTGATCAGGACCGCCACCACCGCCATCGCTCCGCCGAGCCCGAGCGAACCTACGTCGCCCATGAAAATCTCCGCGGGATGCGCGTTGTACCAGAGAAACCCGAGCGCGGCGCCGGTCATCGAGCCGCAAAAGATCGTCAGCTCGCTCGTGTGCGGATTGCGCGCCAGTTGGAGATAGTCGGCCAGTTCCACGTGGCCGCCGGCATAGGCCAGGACCGTCAGCGCGCCCGCCGCCACTACCATCAGCCCGATCGCCAGGCCGTCCAGGCCATCCGTCAAGTTGACCGCATTCGACATGAAGACGACCACCAGCGCCACGAAGGCGCAGAAGGGCAGCGCGCCGAGCGCGTACGTCCACGGGTTGTGCATCAGGTTATCGAACAGCAGCGAAGGATGGAACTGCTTGAAAAACGGAATATTCACCGGCGTCGAGAACTCATTGAAGTACCGCATCACCAGCAGCACGGCGGCGAACAGGAACCCCATGGTGAACTGGTAGATCAGTTTGCGCCGGCCGGTAAGGCCCAGGTTGCGCCGCCGGGTGATCTTGGCGTAATCGTCCAGGAACCCGATCCAGCCGAATCCCACCAGCGCGGCTAAGGCCACCCAGACGTAGGGATAGCGCAGGTCGGCCCACAGTAGCGTCGGCACGACGATGGAAATAATGATGAGGACGCCGCCCATGGTCGGCGTGCCGGCCTTCTTCTGGTGGGACTTCGGCCCCTCCTCGCGGATGTATTGGCCGATCTGAAACGCGCGCAGCTTGCCGATCAGCCACGGCCCCAGCGCGATGCACAGGAACAGCGCGGTCAGACTGGCGAAGGCCGTCCGGAAGGTGACATACCGGAATACCCGGAACGGGCTGACCCTCCGGTATAACAGCTCGTAAAGTAAGTAGTAAAGCATCGACTAACTCAACAACTAGTGCCCCCGGCCGGACAGGTCCGGCCCCCTACATCTACATCAAAAATTTTTCCAGCGCCTTTTCCACATGAACGCCCCGCGAGCCCTTGAATAAAATTGCGTCGCCCGCCGCGGCCGACCGGCGCGCGAATTCGCCGGCCTCCTCGGGGTCTTCGAAAAATACCGCCGCGCCGTCCGTCAGTCCTGCCGCCCGCGCCGCTTCCACCATCGACCGCGCGCTGCCCCGCACTCCGACCAGCAGGTCCACACCGCGTCCGGCCGCGTACCGGCCCAATTCGCGGTGCAGATCCTCCGCCGCACGGCCGAGTTCCAGCATCTCTCCCAGCACCGCGATGCGCCGCCGCGCCGGAGTCGCGCCCAGCACATCCAGCATGGACCGCGCGGCTTCTGGGTTCGAGTTATAGCAATCGTTCCAGACCGTCACGCCGTTGTGCTCCAGCTTTTCGCCGCGCATTTTGCCGGTCGCGAAACTCCGCACGGCGTCGCGCAGCCGCTCCGGCGCGATCCCGAACACCTGCGCCACCGCCAGCGCCGCCAGCAGGTTGAGCACGGAATGCCGCCCGGTGAGGGCCGTCTCGTACTCGACTCCCAAGGCCCGGAAGCGGGCGCCCGCGGGCCCGAACTCGGCCGCCACCGCGCGCACATCCGCGGCTTCCGAAAAGCCGAAGGTCACCGAGCGGCCGCCGTGCGCTTCGCGGAAGCGCGCGACGCGCGGATCGTCCGCATTCAGCACCGCGACGCCATCCGGCGGCAGCGCTTCAATCAGCTCCCGCTTGGCCGCCGCGATGCCCTCGATCGAATCGAAAAACTCGATATGGGCGTACCCCACGTTGGTGACCACGCCGATCTCCGGCCGCGCGATCCCGGCCAGCTCGCAAATTTCGCCGGCGTGGTTCATCCCCATCTCGAGCACCGCTGCTTTGGCGTCATCCGGCAGCCGGAGGATGGAAAGCGGCACGCCGACGTGATTGTTCAGATTCCCGACGGTACGGCCGGTGGGCATCTCCACGCCGAGAAGCTGTGCGATGGCGTCCTTGGTGGTCGTCTTCCCCGCGCTTCCCGTGACTCCGACCACCGTGCCGCCCCATTGCTGCCGCGCCCAGGATCCGAGTTGCTGCAAGGCCCGGAGCGTATCCGGCACGACGAGCTCCGCTCCTTGATTGCCGCGGCTCTGTTCGACGACCACGGCGGCCGCACCGCGCTCCAACGCCTGCGGCACGAATTCATGCCCGTCAAACTTCGGCCCGCGCAGGGCGAAATAGACGTCGCCCGGACACAGTGTCCGGCTATCCACGCTCCATCCCGTAACTTTGACAGGCCGGGGCCGGGAGGGTGTCGCGATGGCGCGCGCAACTGCTTGTAATTCCAGGGTCATTCTTTGGTGTGTTGGTGATACCCGTAACTTTGCAGCACTTCCCTGGCCACAGCGCGATCGTCGAACGGGATGGTTTTGTCCTTCAGCACCTGGTAGGTTTCGTGGCCTTTTCCGGCCAGGATCACGATGTCCCCTTCCCGCGCCTCTTTAATCGCGCGCGCAATCGCCGCCTTACGGTCCGGCTCGACGACGTGGGCCACGTCCACGCGCCGCACCCCGACCAGCGCATCGTTGATGATCGTGAGCGGGTCTTCCGAACGCGGATTGTCGCTGGTCACGACCACGAAATCGCTGGCCTCGGCCGCCGCCTGCCCCATCAGCGGACGCTTGCTGCGGTCGCGGTCGCCGCCGCAGCCGAACAGCGTGATGACGCGCCGGGGATTCAGCCCTCGCGCCACAGCGATCACGTTCCGCAGCGCATCATCCGTATGCGCGTAGTCCACCACTACGGAGAACGGCTGGCCCTCGTCGACGCGCTCGAACCGGCCCGGCACCGCCGTCAGGGCGGCGATGCCCCGCGCGATCGTCTCGACGGGGATGCCGTACGAGATCGCCGCTCCGGTGGCCGCCAGAATGTTGTATACGTTGATGCGCCCGATCAGCGGAGATTCGAGGCCGAAGCGGGTTTTGCCGTGCTGCACGTCGAAGCGCAGCCCCTGGAAACTCGAGGAGATATGGCGCGCGCGCAGGTCGGCGTCCGCGCCGGTGCCGTAGCGGATGACTTGCGTCGTGGGGTGGAATGCGATGCGACGCGACCATGGATCGTCGCGGTTGACCACCGCGCAGACGGGCGGAGGGCCTCCCGCGCCCGCGAACAGAAGGTTCTTGGCGGCGAAATACTCTTCCATGGTGCCGTGAAAATCCAAATGGTCGCGGGTCAGGTTCGTGAAGACGGCGGTGTGGAAGCGCAGACCATAAACGCGTCCCAGCGCCAGAGCATGCGAGGAAACTTCCATTGTCACATGACTGCCGCCGGCGGCCTCCAGTTCCCGGAACAGGCGCACCAGATCGAGCGATTCCGGCGTCGTGTTGACCGCGGGCAGCACCCGCCCGGCGAGATGGTACTCGATGGTACCGATGAGCGCCGTGGTATGTCCCGCCGCCCGCAGGATGGAATCGAGCAGGTATGAGGTCGTCGTTTTGCCATTCGTGCCGGTGATACCCGTCAGTCCAAGCCGCTCATCCGGGCGGCCGTAGAAATTCCGCGCCGCCAGGGCCAGCGCCTGCCGGCCGTGTTCGACGGTCACCCACCGGTCCGCAAGCCCTTCCGGGGCCGCGCACTGGCTGGCCACCGCGACTGCGCCGCGCGCCAGGGCATCCGCCGCGAACTGGCGGCCATCGGTGTGCGCGCCAGGGAACGCGAAAAACAGCCATCCCGGCTGGATCCGGCGCGAATCGTAATCCAGACCGGCGACCGGCAGGCGCGCCAAATCCGCCGCAAGCGGCTGAGCCAGCCGGACGCCCGAGAGTATCTCGCCCAGGTTCATCGCGAAAACTGAACGCGGATGCGCTCTCCTTCTTGCAGCACGGTTCCCGGGGCGGGCGATTGCATACGCGCGATCCCGCTGCCGCTGGGGATCACCGCCAGTCCCTGCGCTTCCGCCTGTGCCAGCACCGCCCGCATCGTCATTCCTGAAAAATTCGGCACGACCCTTTGGGGAGGGCCCGCTTGTCCGTTCCGGATGGCCGGCCCGGCCGCCGACGGAGCCGCGGGCGCCGTCGCTGCTGCTGGTTTCACCGCCGCCACCGTCACCACATCCTCATCCCCATCTTCCAGGATATTCCCTTGCGCGGAGTCGTCTGCATCGGCCAGGTCGCTGGTATCCGCCGTCACCGCGGCGGGCGGCAGATCGTCCGGCAAATCCTTAGGAACATCCAGTACCCGCAGCGCCTCCTGGGCGACGATCTTGAACACGGGGGCCGACGCGGCGCCCCCGAATCCCTCGACCCCGTGCGTGCCGTTGATCGTCACCACCACCACGATCGCGGGATTGGTCAGCGGCGCAAAGCCGACGAAGCTCGCATTATAGGAGTGCGTATAATGATGCGCCGCGAAATCGTAGATCTGCGCCGAACCGGTCTTTCCGCCCACCGTGTACCCTTGCAGCCGGGCCGCGCCGCCGGTGCCGTGCAGCACCACGCCTTCCATCATTTGCCGCATGGTGATGGCGGTTTCCGGCTTGATGATGCGCACGGGCGCGGCCTGCGGCTGGGTGTCACCGCCTTTTTTCAGCACCAGCCGCGGGCGCACCAGCAGCCCGCCATTGGCCACCACGGAAGCGGCCTGCGCCAGTTGCACGGTGGTCACGCTGACTTCCTGGCCCATCGCGATCGAGGGTAGCGAGAGCGTCCCCCACCGGGACAGCTTGCGCAGCCGGCCCGGCGATTCGCCGGGCAGCGGAATTCCGGTCTTCTGCCCGAAGCCGAACCGGCGCACGTAGTCGTACATCTTCTCCTGCCCCACCTTGAGCCCGACCTGAATCGCGCCGATGTTGCTGCTCTTGGCCAGCACCATGGCCATCGGGATCACCCCCAGGCCGGCGTGCGAATCGTGGAACGTATGCCCGGGCATCTTGAACACGCCGCCGTGACAATCGATCATGCTCTCCGGACGCAGATTCGTCGTTTCGAGCGCCGCCGAAAGCGTAATCACCTTGAAGACCGAGCCCGGCTCGAACGGCACGGCCAGCGCATGGTCCTGGTGGTTCGCGACGGACTCGCCCGGCTGCGGCGGCCTGTTGGGATCGTACGTAGGGTAGCTTGCCAGGGCCAGCAAATCCCCGGTGTACGGGTTCATCACCACCAGGCTGCCGCTCGCGGCGTGCTTCGCCTGCACGGCTTCCGCCAGGGCGCGCTCGGCCACGAATTGCAGGTGCGCGTCCAGAGTCAGGGTGACCGGCATGCCGGCCCTGGCTTCACTCGCCAGTTCGGAGTCGATACCGCGGCGTTTCACGTCCGTCAGCACCCGAAGCTTGCCAGGCTGGCCCCGGAGGTCGTTTTCCAGGCCGCGCTCGATCCCGGCATTTCCCTTCCCCTCGTAATCCACGCCCCCGAGTACGTGCGCGGCCAGCGCGCCGTTGGGGTACCGCCGCAGGCTTTCCCGCTGCAGAGAAATCCAGTCCAGGTTCAGATTACGGAGGTGCTGGCCTTCGTCGAACGTGATGCGGCGCTTCACCACCAGGAAGCCGCGGTGATTGTCGGCCGCCGATTTGAGCGCGCCGTACAGGGCGGCGCGGTCCAGGTGCAACTCGGCACTGAGAATTTCGGACGCCAGGCCGAGATCCGGAACCTTTTTCGGGTTAACGTACACGCTCTCGGCGGGGATGCTCATGGCGAGCACCTGGCCGCTGCGATCGAAGATCGTTCCGCGCGGGCCGGGAATTTCGACGGTGAGTTCCTGCCGCGCGCGCGCCAGCTCGACGTACTCGCGGTGGTGCAACACCTGCAGCGAAATCAGTTTGAGAAAGATGGCCGCGCCCCATGCCGCGACCATCCACGCGAGCCATTTGAGACGCTGCTCCACCATAAGCGGGGGTTCGGGGTTAGGGATCGCGGGTCCGGGATTCGGACTCGGGCCAGCTTCGGGCCCGGGTCCCAATCCCCAACCCGCAATCCGCAATCCCTATTTCTCGACCATCGCCACGGCGCTATCGGGATGGCGCTCGAGGTGGAACACCTGCCCCGCCGCCGGCGTGACCAGGTTCTGGCCCTTGGCGAGCTTTTCCAGCCGCTCCGGGCTCAGCAGCTCGGCTTCGTGGAGATCGAGCGCGCGGCCCTCGTCGACGAGACGGCGCTCCTCGGCGCGCAGGTCTTCAAGCTTGTAGCCGGCGAGCGTGGCCGAGACGTGCATCGCGCCGGCCGCGGTCAACAACAGCACCGCGACGCTCGCCGCGCCGATGGCCGACCAGCAGACGCCGCCGGCCTTGGGGTCCGGCTCGCGCACTAAGCGCGAGTTGTCGATCTTCTTGCAGTACAGGAAGACGTCTTCCTGCGGCAACGGGCGCAACGCGCACACGTCGGTTACGGGCAGCGCCGCTGCCCGCGGCGCTTCCGCGATCTCGCGCCGGTCGAATACTCTCGCTAGAGTCGCCATAAAGCCTCGCTCACCTCACACCCTGAATGGGTCGGCCGCGGCCGGCCCACTGCTGCACCGCTGATCCGTCCGCCTCCGCGCCACGGACCCGGGCCGGGCATGCCCGGCCACTATTCCATCGCCTGCGGTATCGCAGCCGTTGATCCCGCGCTACCGCCCTCCAACCCCCACAGCTCGCCGCTGCCACTACCGCTTCAAACCGCGCGCCGGCCCACCGTCTCGCCAGGCGCAGCGCACCGCTGCTACATCATTTCCAAAGCGCGCAGCTTGGCGCTGCGGGAGGGCGGATTCTGCCTCACTTCCTCTTCGCCAGGCTCGAGCGGGCGCTTCGTCAGCACCGTGGCCCGTTCCTCGCGCCCCAACTCCCGGAACCGCTCCTTGACCTTGCGGTCCTCGCTCGACATAAAACTGATGATCACCAGCCGCCCGCCCGGCGCCAGCAGATCCGGCGCCAGCCGCAGCAGGGCATCCAACTCTTCCGGCTCCTCGTTCACCGCGATTCTCAGCGCCATGAAGGTCTTGGTGGCGGGGTGCAGGTGTCCCGTCCGGGGCACGGCCCGCAACACGACATCGGCCAGATGCCGTGTGCTCCGTATGGGACGTGCCCGGACGATTGCTCTGGCTACGCTCCGCGACCTCCTCTCTTCGCCGAGCCGATAAATCAGATCGGCGAGTGTTTTTTCGTCTGAGTAGTTGACGAGATCGGCCGCCGTCGTGCCCGTGGTTTGATCCATGCGCATATCGAGCGGCCCATCCGCCGTGAACGAAAAACCCCGTTCCGCGGTGGTGAGCTGATACCGGCTCACTCCCAGGTCCGCCAGCAGCCCGTTCAGCTTGCCAGCGCCCTCCGCCGCAACCGTCTCCGCCAGCTCGGCGAAGCGGCCGCGATGATACCGAATCCTGTCCTGCCACGCGGCCGTATTCCGCCGCGCCATATCGAGCGACTCCGGGTCGCGGTCGTTGGCGATCACGAATCCCGTGGTCAGCCGCTCGGCGATCATCCCGGTGTGCCCGCCCAGGCCCGCCGTCGCATCCAGATAAACACCCTCCGGCCGGACCGCCAGCAGCTCCAGCGCCTCGCGCGACATGACCGGAAAGTGCATACCTCACACCAGGCCGTCCGCCTCCACGCCGTTGAGCTCCTCTTCGGTGATCGACATCGCCAGCCGCTTCTGCTCCTCGTACATCCGCTCGCTGAGCACGTCGACCCGCCCGCTGGGGGCGGCCTGAAGCCGAAGCGTCTGATCCTCCAAACCCAATTCCCGCCGCAGCTCCGGGTGAAACGTGATCCGCCCCTGCGAATCCATTTCCGCTTCCGCGCCGAGATCCGCCGTGTTGAACGCGATCTTCTTTACCGCCGCGATGTTGGCGCGGTTCTCCCGGAAGAACTTTTCGTTTTGCCGCCAAACCGCGATCGGATATATTTGCGCTATGCGGCGGTCGCGGCTGGTCACAAATAAACGCTTTTCCGGCAAAGCAGAGATCCACTGCTGGAAGGCCGCCGGCATTTTCATGCGGCCCTTATCGTCCAGCCGGCTGGGGTACATCCCCCGCGGAGGCTCACCGATCGGCAGTTGACCTTCTACTTCCTCCACTTTCAATCCTGTTTTGGGCCAATTTCATTCCATATTCGGCCACAACCAATAGTGGCATACCCACTTCATATTTGGCAAGAGAAAAATGCAGGATCTTGCTGAAGGCCGTAGAGTTACCTCGACCCTACAGGATTTGCAGGAATCCGCCGACATACAAGATGTAGGGGGAATAGCGAATAAAAAGGGAAAGTCTGACGACTTGGGGGGCTGGAAGGGAAGTTCAAGGGTCAGGACCGGGGATCAGGGATCGGTCTCAGTGAACTGGATCAGGGATCGGTCTCAGTGAACTGAAGCCGTCAGCTCCAGTCCCCCGACCCCTGATCCCTGATCCCCGACCCCTGCTTTACTGCACCGGAATGGTGCTGGTGCCGCTCGGAATCTGCGCCGAGGCGCCCGGCGGGATCACGCCGATCGAGAACGTCACGTTAGGCCCGGGCGTGATGTTCTGCGGAATCACAAACGTCACCATCCACACGCCCACGCGGTCCGGCGAAAGCTGCGCGCTGATCAACTGCGCACCGCCTCCCTGCATCCCGACCACAACCTGATACTGCGGCATGGCCGAAATTCCCGGAGGAGGCAGCTCGCCCGTGGGAACCGCGGGGATGCTCGGCCCGAGCCCGGTGGCGAACGCCACGACGGTCTCACCGCGCCGTGCCGGATTCTGCGCCGTTACGAACGATCCATCCGGCCGCACGATGACGGCCTGGAAGGTGTTATTCGGAAGCAGATTCTCGAACACGCCGGGGCTGGCCTGCTTCACCGGAACGTTGATCGAAGCCGACCCGCCGCTGACGCTCACCGCGACCGGCACGCTGGCCGCAGCCTGGAGTTCGCAGGGAACCTGGACCGTGACCGATTGCGGACCGGCCGGGCTGGCTCCGATGCTCGAGATCGGCGCCGCGATGTTGTTGAACGTGACCTGCGTGCCGCCGAGCGAGGTCGGCAGCGGCCCGATCGGGCTGCCGATCAGCATGTTCTGGATGCCTGGAGAAATGCCGGACGCCACGATCGTCGCCAAGCTGCACGGCGAAATGCTGCCCTGCTGCAGATCGGCGCCGTTCAGGAATCCGGACACCGTCAGCGACGGTCCCGGCGGAATGACCGTCAGGCTGAAGCTCGCCGGAGTGCTGACACCCGCGACCGAAGCGGTCACGGTCACATTGCCCGGCGTCGAACCCGCGGTGACGTTCACCTGCGCCACGCCGCTGCTGTTGGTGTTCACTGTAGTGGCCGAAAGCGTCGCCGGCCCGCTCACGCTGAACTGCACCGGCACGTTCGCCGCCGTGCCGTTCGAGGCCGAGACCTGCACTACCAGCGGGTTGGTGAAGGCCGCGTTGACGATCGCCATCTGGCCGCTACCGGAAACCGCGCTGATGCCTGTGATCGTGATGTTCGGGATCGCGGTAACAGTAAACGTCACCGGCGCGAGGGTGGAGTTGGCCAGCTTGGCGGTAACCGTAATCGTGCCGTTCGCGCTGGAGGCCAGGGTCACGGTGTTCGTGGTATTGCCGTTGGTATCGGTGGTCGAGCTCGTATTGGCCAGACTGGCCGAGCCTGCCGGAGCCACCGACCAGTTCACGGTCTGCCCCGCCAGACCCGTGCCGGCGCTCGAAAGCACCTGCACCTGGACCTGGGTGCTCTGCCCCGCATGAACCGAAGGATTGTTGGCGGTCACCAGCTTGAAGCTGCCCGGCGCACCGGGCGTCACGATCAGGCCCAGGCTGCCTGAGACCGGGAAGCTCGCGAAAAATTGCGGCATCGTAGTCGGATCGTTGGATTCCGCAGCGCCCACCAAGACATCGAACTGACCCGACCCGGGCGTCCCGCCGAATGTCGGATAGCAGGTTGCCACGCCCGTCTGGTCCGTCAACACCGTGCCGTTGATCGCGTTGGGCCCGCCGCACTGCACGACCGGACCGGTGGAAGCGGTTTGCAAATTAAAAAGATTCACTGCGACGTTGGGCACGGGCGACGCGTTGAGTCCCAGCACCAGAATTTTGATCGGCAGGGTGGCCGTCGAACCGGCCTGCCCCTGCAGGGTATTTCCCACCGAAATCGCCTGGGCCGGCTGCAGACTGGGGACAGACGCCCCGCTGTACACCTGAACCGACGACACGTTTTGTCCGGTCTGATCCGGAATCGCCTGTGTCACCGTAAAATTCGTGCTGGCGCTGCCTGCTGTGGCGGTAATCGTCGTCTGTGCGAAGGACTGAAGATTTGGCAGACCGAACGCCGTGCCGGCCAGAAAGGTGTTCTGCGACATTCCGGTGGCGTCCGTCTGCGTCGTCTGCGCCAGCACCTGCGACCCGAAGGTCCCGCTGGGAATCGACCAGTTCACCGTGGTGTTCGGGACCGGGTTGCCATTCGCGTCGGTCACCAATACGGTCAACTGCACGGCGCCAATACACGTCCCGCACAGGAGCGTGCCGTTGCCGTTCCATGCGATCGCATTTGCCGGCGTCTGTGCGCTGGCTACGCCGGCCGCCAGGAACGCTGCCCCGAAGACCGCGAGGGATAGGGATTGCAATTTTTTCAAGATGATTTACCTCCTCTAACAACGAGTAAACACAAGGGACTGGCTTTAGGACGCGGGGAACCTTAGTGTATCACTAAAATGCGCAAAGCCGTTGCCGGCTGACGCGAAAACGAAAATCAAAAAAAAAAGAGGGAGGCCGAAGCCTCCCTCTCTTTGCGAAACCAATACAGGGTTAGTTTTCCAGAGCTTCGCCGCCAGGACCGCGCGGCGTACTCGGGGTCCCGACCACCAGCGCGAGGTAGCCCATCGCGAGGTTGGTCGCGTGAGCGTCGCTGATGAACGCGAAGCCGTGAGCTTCCTGGAAGTTACAGACGGCGAACATGTAGCCCTGGAAGGCCGAGCCGCCGAGGATGCTGCTCAGGGTGTTGGCGAAGACCTTGCCGCTGGCGACGGGTCCGACGCAAGCGCCTGCCGTGGTGCACGGCGCGACAGGGCTGGTCGGCCCAACCGCGTTATCGCCGTAGAACGTCAGGGTGCAAGTTCCGGACTGAGCCGCAGTGCCGAACGGATCGCTGGTCGTGTTCGCGATCGAGATGCCCGTCTCAAAGCCGTTCTCATTGGTGACGAACGGGAAGAGCAGGGCCGTCTGACAGATCGAGATAGTCACGATATTGCTCGGATTACCCGTCGCAGCGAAGCGCGGAATCGGCGCCGAACCGGACGGACCCATTGACGTGCTCACCGGAGCGAAGCTCATCGTGACCGTGCCGGTTCCGATCGCCGGCGTGCCTCCGCCAGTCGCCGCGGTGTTCGAGGTGAACTGGTAGAAGACGCCGAAATCGAAGTTTTCGACGACGTTCGGGTTGCTGGAAACAACTTCCCAAACCGCCTCGAAGCTGCCGTTGCCCAGCGGAGTCACCGGAGCCAGCGTGATGGCGCCACCGTTGGCCGTGTTGGTGAAGTTCACCACAGGGACGCTGTTGCCGAAGTCGGGAGCCGTTTCACTCGCGACCAGGACAGCAATGCTGCTGGTGCTGCCGGGGCCGACCGGGATGTTGCCCGGAGCAGAAGTGTTATTGGTGAAGGTGTTGGTATTGCCACCCAATGCCGTATTGTAGTTCGTCGTCGTGACGAAGATGTTCACGCCGGCCGGAATGTTGTTGAACACCGCGCGCAGACGAGTGCCGAAGTCGGCCAGGCCAGCCGTAGGTCCGGCGCCGCCGCTACCAACATTCACCAGAAGTCCGGACTCAGAATTGTAGATCGTCGCCGGTACGTTCTGGTTCGGAACAGGCGGAACCGTGAAGCCGGTCGTCGTTCCGGTCGCAGCCACGCGGGTCTTAAACGCGCTTGCGAAACCCTCCGTGTAGCGTAACGTCGTGCCGGCTACCGGGCTGGTGCCGGAACCCGGTACGGACTGGCACTGCAGGAAGGTCAGACTGGAGATCGTACCAGGGGTTCCGTTGCTCGCAGTGCGAAGCTGAGTCGAGAGGCCGCTCTGCACGAAGCCTGTGGTCTGCACCGGGTTCGAAATGGGCAGAGCCGTGCTGCCGCTGACCGACACCGAAGCCAGAACTGGCGTGGTGCCCGGGAACGCACCCGTGCTGAGCGCGCTCGCATTGGCACGGATGTTGGTGATGCGGTAAATCGTTGCCGTGCCGGCCGAGACCGGAGCCAGCACCGGCACGCCCAGGAACGTCACCTGATTGGTTGCCGTCGAGACGGCTTGGAACGTGTTGATGACGCTGCCAGCCGGGCAGGGATTGGCGTTGGTTGCGCAGGCCACCGGCACTGTGACGCCGGCGTTCGTGAAGGTCGAGCTGAACGCCGGGCCGCAACCGCCAGCCGTAGCACCGAAATTGTAGGCGTTGTTGCCAGTGTTCGTGCAAACATTCTGGCCCACGCCAGAGGCCGTGGTGCCCGCCTCATTCATCAGCAGCAAAGCTTCCGAACCGCCGTTCGAGAGAATCCGGCTGGTCAAATTGGTCTGCAGCGCAACCGTGATGTTCGCGGTCGGGACTGCGGAGCCAATCGGGGTCGGAGTGCCGCCCGTGCAGCTCAATGTGATATCGCCGATCAGATCGGTGATGCTTTCGGCGCGCAACAGCGGCGTCCCGGACGCCACCGCGACGCACTGCAGCACCGGGCCGGTCGACTGCGCGCTGGCCAGACCCGTAAACAGGGCCAAGCCAGTCAACGCAAGAAGACTTTTGCGAAAACTAACCATTTCCTTCTCCTTGTGAATTTGCGTAATTGAATCGGTCGAAGTTCTCTTC
>DATGMB010000155.1:0-12219 GCA_035293845.1 Bryobacteraceae bacterium | reverse complement strand
GCGCGGTTCTTCCGCCGGAGTTTGCGATGCCAGTCAAAGAATTGCGGAACTTCGCACTGCTCGCTCTCCTGCTCGCGTTGGCCACACTCGTCGCCAATGCCTGGTTCCTGAATCGGACGGCGCAGAACCTGCAGGACGCCTTTGGTGAGGCCGATCGGGTCCGCAGGCTTCTGGCGTTGAATCGGGACGTCCTCGACTCGTTGCTCGATGCCGAAACCGGGCAGCGCGGTTTTCTTTTGACCGGGCGGGAAGATTACCTCGATTTCTATCGTTCCGCCCTGCCCGCCGTCCCCGCCGATGTGGCGCAACTCACCGCGCGTTTCGACGGAAACAGGGATGAACTCGCGAAGCTCGCCGAACTCCAGTCGCTCGTTCACGAGAAGATCGCCGAAATGAACCGGACCATCGAACTACGCCGGACCGCGGGAGAGGCTGCTGCCAGGGCCGTTGTCATGACTGGACAGGGCAAGCAGATCATGGACCGCATTCGCCAGATTACGCACGAGATCGAGGGCATCGAGTCGTCCCGGCTGGCCAGCGCTCTCGATGCGCGCAAACGCTATGCGGCGCGAACGCGGCTGTTTGTTCTGGCGGGTTCCGCGCTGCTCGCGTTCCTGGTTTGCGCGGCGTTCGCCGTCATCCGCGTCAGCGATGCCCAAAGGCATAAGCTCCATTTGGAAGTGTCTCGCGCCAGGGACCTGCTGGAGACGACGCTTCACAGCATCGGAGACGGCGTGATCGTTACGGACCCGAACGGCATCATCACCCTGATGAACCCGGTTGCCTGCGGGCTTGCCGGGTGCGATCCGGGCAAGGTTCGCGGCCTCCCTCTCCGCGACGTGTTCCACATCGTCAATGAGTTCTCCGGCGCCGAAGTCGAGGACCCGGTCGCGAAGGCGATCCGGGAAGGCGTGATTGCGGGGCTGGCAAACCACACGCTGCTGATCTCCAGCGATGGCAGCCGGATTCCCATTGACGACAGCGCGGCGCCCATCCGGCACGGAGATGAGCTCGTGGGCGTGGTGCTGGTGTTCCGGGACATCCGGGAGCGCCGGCGCGCCGAGCAGGACGCCGCCTACATGGCGGCCATCGTCCAATCGACCGACGACGCGATTCTCGGCAAGACGCTGGACAACGGAATCATTCAAACCTGGAATGCTGGCGCGGAACGCGTCTACGGTTATCGCGCGGAGGAGATCATCGGCCACAGCACATTCGAGCTGCTGCCGGACGGCCGCCAGAACGAGGAGGCCGATATCCTGGCAAAACTCCGCGCCGGCGAGCACGTCGACCATTTCGAGACCGTGCGGCGGAAAAAGGGCGGCGCCTTGGTCGATGTCTCGCTCACGATCTCGCCCATCCACGACAAGACCGGCCGGATCATCGGCGCCTCTCAAGTCGCCCGCGATATCAGCGAACAGAAGCGGTCGGAGCGCGAGCTGCGCGAGAACGAAGCGAAACTGCGCGCCTTTCTGGAGTCGGCCGCGCAAGGAATTCTCACCATCGATGCGCGCGGCCGCATCGAGATGGTCAATGCCAAGGCGGAGGAATTGTTCGGCTACACCCGCGACGAGCTGCTTGGGCAACCGTTGGAGATTCTGGTGCCGGAGCGGCTCCGCGGCCTGCACGTCCGCCATCGCGCCGACTACCTGGCCGCTCCGCGCGCCAGGCCGATGGGGGCGGGGCTGGATTTGACGGCGGTACGAAAGGACGGATCCGAGTTTCCGGTGGAGATCGCGCTGAACTATATCCCCATGCCCGAAGGGCCGCTGACCATCGCGTTTATTTCCGATATTACGGAGCGCAAGAAATCGGAAGAGCAGCTTCTTCAGACCCAGAAGCTGGAAAGCCTGGGCATCCTGGCCGGCGGAATCGCGCACGACTTCAATAATCTTCTGACCGGAGTTCTCGGAAACGCCAGTCTTGCCCTGAGCGAGCTCGACCCAGGCTCGCCGGCGAGGCAGAATATCGCCGATGTGATCGAATCGAGCGAGCGGGCCGCGCAATTGACCCATCAGATGCTGGCGTATGCCGGCAAAGGGCGCTTCTTTGTCCAGCGGATCGATCTCTCGGCCCGCATTCGCGAGACCGTCCCGCTGATCAAGGCCGCGGTGCCCGCCACGGTGGAGCTGAGATTCCACCTCGCGGAACAGCTTCCGGCGATCGAGGCCGACGCCACCCAAATCCAGCAGCTCATCATGAATATCATCATCAACGGCGCCGAGGCGATCCCCGAAGGAAGGCCCGGAAGGGTGACCATCACGGCGCGTCCGTACCATGTGGACAGGCACGACGCTCCAGCCGGAGACGAGTGCCGGATTGGAGAACTCAAGATGGGCCCGCACGTCCTGTTCGAGGTGAGCGATACCGGCGTCGGCATGGATAAGGCCACCATGGAGCGGATCTTCGATCCTTTTTTCACAACCAAATTCACCGGCCGGGGCCTCGGACTGGCCGCCGTTCTCGGGATCGTGCGCGCCAACGGCGGTTGTATTCAGGTCAGGAGCTCCGTTGGGGTGGGGACCGTCTTCCGGGTGTTTTTCCCGGCGATTGCGGAACAGCCGGAAGCCAGGCAGGGAATGCAGGGACGGAAACTCGGCGAGATCGCGGGATGCGGCAAAATTCTGGTGGTGGACGACGAGGAGGTGGTCCGCAAAACCGCCAGCCATGCCCTCCGCAAGTGCGGATGTGAAGTGCTGGTGGCAGAGAACGGGGCGCGCGGTCTGGAGATCTTCGAGCGCGAGTTGGATCGCATCCGGTGCGTCGTGCTGGATATGACCATGCCGGTGATGAGCGGCGAGGAAACGCTGGCGCGAATGAAATCGTTGCGCGCCGGCGCCCCGATCATTCTTTCGAGCGGCTATAGCGAAACGGAGGCCGCCCGGCGTTTCGAAGGTAAAGGCCTCGCGGGCTTCCTCCAGAAGCCCTATAAAGCCGAGGATCTCGTCCGGATGGTCCGGGGCATCGTGAGCCGCAGCGAGTGAGCCCGCCCTACCGCCGCAGCACCGATCGCTTCGGATCGAGCGTGACTTTCGCCGGCGGTTGCGAGAGTGGAACCGTGAAGGTCACGGGATCGCTGCCGGCTCGCACCCAATGCGTGATCGTCCGGCCACGGGCCAACTGGATTTCGACCGGAACCAGCGCCGCAAAATCGCCGTCCACATCGGATTGCGTCACCGTCCCCACCAGTTTCAGCGCCGGCGCTTTGCCCTTGACCGTATACGCCAGCTTCAAACCCGGAATTCCGGTGCCGTAGACCCACTGGTCGAAGAAGCCTTCGAGCGCCGGATCGTCCGATTTCGGCGGCAGGTAAGAGGCCGCCAACTGGCGGAACTCTTCGGTCGAAAGCGTGCGGTGATCGTACCGCTGGATGAGGCCGCCGAGCATGGCGAGAAAGCGCTCGTCCCCCATGCGGGCGCGCAGCATGTGGAGAATCCACGAGCCCTTGCCGTAAGTGATGTTGCGCCACGCCCGGGGCTCCTGCGAGGTTTCGAGACGCGGGCCGAGCACGATCGGTCCGGTGGCGTCGACCGTCTGGCCGGCCTCGTTCTTTTGCAGCAAGTTCTGCCGGTATTGCTCGAGCATGGTTTCGGTCGACCGCGGCCCTTTCGACTTCTCCAGGTAGAGCAGCGCCGAGTAGTTCGCCAGCGCCTCCATCAGCCAGAAGTCGCGGTATTCGGTGGCGCCGACGCGGTTGCCCCACCATTGATGCGCGGTCTCATGCGCCTGCAGCAGTTCGGCGAAGAAGAGGTCCTGCGGGTCGCTGGGATTGGCCTCGGTGCGCGGCAGGTGCCGGAGATAGGAGAGCGTCGATAAATAAACCAGGCCGGCAAAGCCCTGGCCGAAGGTGGCCGGGATCGGCGAGATCGTGAGGTGCGGCAGCGCGGGCTGGCCGAATTTCGACGCCATAAACTCGAGAGCGGATTCGACCTCCGCCGCCAGCGCGCGCATGCGTTCGCGCGGATCCGGCGGGGGGAGCGGCGCCGTTGTGTCCACCGGCAGATCGGCGCGGCGGTGGGCCAGGGGTAAGGCCGGCACGGGTACGACCTCGGCCTTCGGCTGCAGCGCTCTTGCGAGCGAGCGGTTGGCGCAGACATCGACGGCGTAAACGCCGTGCTCGACGCGCGCGTGTTCGTAGTCCCCCAGATTGAAACCGGCAATGCGGATCGGCGCCGGGGTGCGCCGGCGCGTGATGTGGAAATCGCCTTCGATGCGGTCCTCGGCCACATCGCCGGGCCCCACCATTTCCAGGTCGCGCGGCGTGCGGAACCGGATATCGAACGCGGCGAACTGCAGGCCCTGCGTGGGATACCAGGTGCCGCGCGCGGTGACGTAGTATACGTGATCGCCGGCATCGCGAATCACTTTGCCCGCGTAGCGGAACTCGAATTCGTAGGCGCGGCCGGCGCGCAGGGGCTCGGGAGGCAGCACCAGGAACATTCCGTTGCCGCCGCGCACCAGGTTGAGGCGGAGCGAGTCGCGCTGCAGCCATTCGGCGGGCCGTCCGTCCACCGTGACGGCGCTCAGCAGCAGGTCGGGGCTGAGGTCGAACGTTGCGACCTTCATGCCGTCCACTTTCGGCGTGACTTTCACCCGCGTCACGGCGCTCAGCTCGAGCTCGGGGCTCACGGTGGCTTCGACGCGGTAATCGCCGAGCGCGAGCGTCTCGACCGGCTCCGGCGGGCGTCCGCGTTCCGAACGGGGACGGAAGCTGGTCCAGGTGTCGAAATAGAGGCGGTCGTTGCGCCTCGCGAGCTGGCCGGCGAAGATGTGCTCGGGCAGGTCGGGATCGAAGACCACATCGATGTTTCCAAGACGCTTGCCCTGGATCATCGCGGCGAACAGGCCGCTCGCGTGGCCGGGGCCGTCCAGCAGGTCGAGCGCGAGGCGCGTCTGGTAGCTCGCGCCCAGGTTGCGCAGCACCGGCGTGAACTGTTCATCGAGCAGCGCGCCGATGTCCGGCGTGCGCTGGTTGGCCGGGTTCGCCGGCAACTGCGCGCGCAGCGCCTCGTACTCGCCGCCGGTGAAGAGAAAGACGGCCGCCTGGAAATGCTCGTCGAGGTTCGGCGCATGGATGTAACGGGCGAGCGAAGCGCGTTCGGCGCGGTCCGGCGGCATCAGCAGGATTTCGGCGTCGCCGCCTTCGACATCCGCTGCGAAGACCGCCGCAATGCGGCGTCCCGCGACCGGCTTGCTGAAGATGAGATGGCCGTCGCCGAGGAAGATGCGGATATCTTCCTTGACGAGGCGGAGCTCGCGGACGCGGTAGCACTCGTCGCGATCGAAGCTGTTTTCGCGGATGGCGCGCGCCAGGTCGCCCGCGGCGCCGGCCCACGCCGGCAGGCGGAACAAGATCACGAGCGCGGGCAGCCAGCGCATCCTCTCAGTCTACCCCCTCGCGTTACACTACGAATTCAAGGAGAATCGCTTGCGCTTCGTATCGCTCCAGAGGAACAACTATACGGAACCCGCAGTAGTCACTGGCGATGGCGTGATCCCTCTCGGCAGCCGCGCCGATTTCCGGGCCGGTTTTTCGGACATGATTTCGCTCATCGCGGGAGGCGCTGACGCGCTCGACCGCGTGCGCCGCTACGATCCGCACGAGCACAGCCTGATGAAGCTCGAGGATGCGCCGCTCGCCGCGCCGGTCGCGCGCCCGCCGAAAATCATCTGCATCGGCCTCAACTATCGCGATCACGCCGCGGAATCGAACCTGCCGATTCCCGAAGTGCCGACCGTGTTCTCCAAATTTCACACCGCCGTCATCGGCCCCGGCCAGCCGATCGTGCTGCCGAAGGCCTCGACCCGCCCGGACTACGAAGCCGAGCTCGCCGTGGTCATCGGCCGCGGCGGCCGCCACATTCCGGAAGAGAAGTGGCGCGATCACGTGTTCGGCTACACTATTTTCAATGACGTGAGCGCGCGCGATTTTCAGATGGCCACCAGCCAGTGGATGATCGGCAAGACGTTCGATACGTTCGCTCCCATCGGACCGGTCATCGTGACCGCGGACGAAATCGAGGATCCGCACAGCCTCGATATCTCCATGCGGCTGAACGGCGAGGTCATGCAGCACTCCAACACGCGCAACCTGATCTTCCGCATTCCGCAACTGATCGCGCACCTTTCGAGCGTGTTCACGCTGGAACCGGGGGACATCATCGCGACCGGCACGCCCGCCGGCGTGGGCTTCGCGCGCAACCCGCCGCGCTACCTCAAACCCGGCGATGAATGCCGCGTGCGCATCGAGGGGATCGGCGAACTGGTGAATCCGGTCATCGCGGAGTAGCCGGCCGCCGCGCCGAGCGCAACATCATCACGGCCGTGTACACCACGACGCCGATCACCAGCCACCGCAACGTGCCCAGAGGAATCGACCGCACCAGAAATGCCGCCGCCAGCACGCCGGGAATCCCGGCCAGCGTAACTCCCAGCGCCGCGCGCAGGCTGTAGCTGCCGCGGCGCAGAAACGGCACGCTCGCGACCGGGCCGAGCAGACCGGTCGAGCCCATCATGATCGGGAACACCGCCTTCGGGCTCATACCGAGCCAATAAGTGACCATCATGCACGGCGCAAACAGGCCGATGCCCAGCGTCATCAGCGCGCCGAACAGGAAATTGGCCGCCACCGCGACCGCCAGCTTCGCCCCGCCGAGCCCCAGCAGCATCCCGCCGCCGGGAACCAGGTGGAGCTGCGCGGCAAGGCTGAACGCGGCCGTCGCCAGCAGCGCGATCCCCATGCCGATCTGGATGCGCCGCCGCGGCCAGCGCGAGACCGAACCCGCACCCAGCCACGCGCCCGCCACGGAGGCCGCGATCATCAGCGCCAGCGTGGTGGCGTCCACGTCGACGACCGCGATGTAAATGAACGCTTCGAGCATCCCCGGGATGGTGACGCCGACGTTCAGTGTGCCGGGGATGTGCTCGTCCGGCACCGTGCCCCATAGCTTGAACGCGGCGGACATAGTGGCGAACGATCCAATGCCGAGCGTATCGAAGAACTGCGTGACCAGGCCGATGGCGCAATCGAGCGCGCGCGGCATCTTTCCTTTGCGCCCGCCGCGCGCCTCGATCGCGATCCAAAAGACGATAAAGGCCGCGGTAAAGAGGCCGAAGATGGCGAAGAGCACCGTTTTCATGAAAGCCGTGGCCGCTATTGTATAGCGGTGGGGCGTGCCCATGGCCACGCCGGTTTGCAGGGCCGCCCGCCATCGCGGTGGCGGCCGAGCAGGTGGAGCCGTTTGAGATCAGTCCGGGTCTGGATCCTCGGGCGGCGGAGCGGGAGGACGGCCGTAGACGGTCAGGTCGGTAAAGTCGCGCAATGCCTTGGCATACTTCTCGAACGCGTGATGCTGCCGGATCCTGGCCCGCTCCAGCGCCACGGCGCCGTCCGGGTGCTCGCGCATCTCGCCGAACTCGGCGCGGACCTGCTGGCACACCGCGAGCGCCTCGCGGTACTCCACTTCGGCGGCGCGCAGACGCCGGAGCAGTTCCTGCTCCAGGCGGCTGCGCTCTTTTTGTGGCTCGGACGGCTGACTCATGAAAAAAAGGGTGCGGGTCAATGCTACCACGACCGACCGACGCGCACCTGACAATCGTTAGCGAAATCACCTATGCCGGAGTGACTCTTTCGAGCTATCCTTCGACTATCTGGCGTGATCTGCGCGCCTGGCCCATGCTGAGCTTATGCCAGTTCGTCCGGCCGTGTGCTGCTTGCTTGCTGCTGCGATGCTGGCGCGCGCCGCGGCCACCGTTCCGGCGGATCTGTCGCCGCCGGGCACGCGCGTCCTGATCGGCCTCTCGCTCGGCTCGCTGCGCGAGTCGCCTCTGCTCAAAGGATTCCTGAGCGGCCATGGCAAGGCCGTGGTGACCGCCGGCGCTGCCATCACGCTCGCTGGCATCGACCCGTTGCGCGATATCGATACGATCATACTCGCCTCGACGGGCGCGGATCAAACTGCCACCGGCGTCGCGATCGTACGCGGCCGCTTCGCGGGAGCCCGCGGCGAGGGAGCGCAGTTGTATCACGGCGTGCCGGTCTTTCGCGATCCCGCGAACCCGATGGGCTGTGTCGCCATCCTGGATGGCGAAACCGCGCTGATGGGGCCGCAGGCGGAGCTCCGGAAAGCCATCGACCGCCGCGGCCAGGCTTTTGCCCTCGATCCGGAACTGGTGAGCCGCTTCGAACAATTGGGCGCAGAGAACGATTTCTGGGCCGCCGGCAAGCTGAATCCGGCCGATAAACCTGCGCCAAGCCCCGGAATCGCCGGGTTCGATTCGATCGACCGCTTCGAATTCGCCGCGGCGCTGCGCGATGGCCTGCGGATCCACGGCGAGGCACACCTGCGCGTGGCGGCCGAGGCGGCGCGACTCGAGGCCGCGTTGAAGACGATCTCATTCGCGCTGCCGGCGGACGGCAGCGACGGAAGCCGGGTCGAATGGCGAGCGGAAAACGGCACGCTGGCTCTCGACGTCTCCGTGCCGGAAGCGCAGTTGCGCAAGGCGTTCGAGAAGATGAAGCAGCAAATGATGCAAATGATCCTGAGCGGATTCTCCGCGGGCAAGGCAGGCGGCCAGGCGCCCGTCCTCCAGCCCGCGGCTCCGGCGCGGCGCGCGCAGGCGACGATCGTCACCAACGATCAGGGCGAAACCGTGCGGCTGGTCCTGCCGGGCAAGCGATAGCTTTATCTCTGGCGCGCCGCCAGGATCATGTTGACGAGGCCGAAGCCGGCGATCGCGCAGGCGGCGATGCGGTTCATCCAGACCACGGAGCGGTCGTTGAAGCGCTTCCGGAAGGCGCCCGCGATCATCGCCAGCAGTACCCACCAGACCATCGCCCCGGCCAATATCCCCAGGACCAGCAGAAACGAGAGCCGGGCCGGCCGCTCCTCGCCGAGCCCGAGGATGGCCAGCACCGCGAGGAAAGAGAGGACCGTCGTGGGATTGGTCAGGGTGAGGAGGAAGGTGGTTACCAATTCGGAGTGCGTGGATTCGCCCTCGGCACTTTCCTTGAGCGTTTTCGGACGCTTGAACCAATAGACCGCACCGATGGCGATCAGGAGCAGGCCGCCGATCATGCGCAGCCAGAAAAGCTCGCGGATCATCCACGAAATGACGAAACTGATGCTGAACCCGGCGATGGCGCCGTAAATCGTGTCTGCCACCGCAGCGCCCACGCCCGAGATAATGCCGGCGATACGCCCTTTGGTAAGCGTGCGGGAGATGCAGAGCACGTTCACCGGGCCCACCGGTGCGGAGATCGCAAATCCGGCGATGGCTCCACGGATCAGCAGTTCGAGTTCTCTCATTCAGCGGGTGTCCGTTACCATTATGCGGGAGCGGACACACCGGTAGCGCAGCCCCATTGCCTGTGCGTGGACCATGCGGAAAATCGGTTGGAAAATGAACAGAGCCGCGGCCGCGCCGCACCGTTCCCTCACGGCCGCGCCTCTGTTGCTCTCGCCACACAGCCCCGTTTCTAGCGCCGTTTAAAATAGAGGAAGTGGTTTTCAAGTTGGCTTTGCTCGTCTCGGCGGCCGCGGCTTTATCGGCGGCCCCGGCCAAGGTTTTTCCCTACAGCTATACGCAGGAGGACCTGCCCAACGGTCTGCGCCTGGTGGTCGTGCCCACGCCGTTTCCGAATATCGTTGCTACCTACATCGTCGTGCAGGCGGGTTCGCGCAATGAAGTCGAGCCGGGGCATACAGGGTTCGCGCATCTGTTCGAGCACCTGATGTTCAAGGGCACCGAGAAGTATCCGGCGGCCGCCTATAACGAAGCCCTGCAGCGCATGGGCGCGACGTCGAACGCCTACACCACCGCCGATTACACCTGCTTCTACACCGTCTTTTCCAAAGAGGATCTGCCGAAGGTGATGGAGATGGAAGCGGACCGCTTCCAGCGCCTGAAGGTCTCCGAACCGGAATTCAAGACCGAATCGCTCGCGGTGCTGGGCGAATACAACAAGAACGCCTCCAGCCCGTTTTCCAAATTGGACGAGGTGGTGGCCGACACCGCCTATGACCGCAGCACCTACAAGCATACCACCATGGGCTTCCTGAAGGACATTCAGGATATGCCCAACCAATATCCGTACGGTTTGCAGTTCTTCGACCGCTACTACCGGCCGGAATATACGACCATCCTGGTGGTCGGCGATGTCAAAACAAAAGCTGTGCACGACCTGGCGGTCCAGTACTGGGGCGAATGGAAGCGCGGCACTTTCAAGCCCGAGATTCCGCGCGAGCCCGCACAGCAGGCTCCGCGCAGCGCCGCCGTCAATTGGCCAACGCCCACGCTGCCGGTCCTCGATATCGCGTACAAAGGCCCGGCTTACAGCGATTCCACGAAGGATACGGCGGCGCTCGGCGCGCTCGCGCTGCTGGCGTTTTCGACCTCCTCCGATCTCTACCAGAAGCTGGTGATCGAGGAGCAGCGGGCCGCATCGCTCCATGCCGAGGCGCCGCAGAACCTGGACCCTTCGCTGTTTGAAGTCGTCGCACTGGTGAAGCGCGAGGGAGATCTCGATGCGGTGCGCGACCGCATCTACGAAACCATCCAGACGTTCCGCGATCAGCCCGTGGATGCCGCCCGGCTCGATGCCGTGCGCAAACACCTGCGCTACTCGCTGGCGAACCGGATGCGGTCGAGCGATGCGATCGCGGCCATCCTGGCGCCGTACGTCGCGCTGCGGCGGACACCCGAAACCTTGAATCTGCTCTATAACCAATACGACGCGCTCACGCCGCAGGATATTCGCAATGCGGCCGAGCGCTTTCTGACCGCGAGCGGCCGCACCACCGTCACGCTCGTTGGGCCGCCGGCGGCGGCCGCCGCGGAGGCCAAATGAAGCCGCTCGCCGCTTTGCTGCTGGTGGCCTCGGCTGCGTGGGCGCAGATCCGCGTTGTGCAGTTGCCCTCCAAGTCGCCGCTGGTGACGTTCCGCATCGTGTTCACCACCGGCTCGGCGGCCGATCCGGTGGAGAAGCCGGGCCTTGCCGCGCTCACCGCCACGCTGATTGCCGAGGGAGGCACGAAGGACCTCACGTACAAGCAGATCGAAGACGCCATGTTCCCCATGGCCGGCTCGCTCACCGTGCAGGTCGATAAGGAAATGACGGCGTTTTCCGGCGCCGTCCACACCGATAATCTGGCCGCGTACTACAAGCTGCTGCGCGCGCGCCTGCTGACTCCCGGGTTCCGCGAGGACGATTTCAAGCGCGTGCAATCGGACCTGATCAACGGCATCCGCTCCGGCCTGCGCAACGATGACGAGGAGCTGGCCAAGGCCGTGCTCTCCGGCAGCATCTACCGCGGCACGCCCTACGGCCATTACACCTACGGCACGGTGGCGTCGATCGAGAAGCTGACGCTCGATGACGTGAAATCCTTCTATCAATCGCAGTACGCGCAAACTAATCTGTTTCTGGGCATCGCGGGCGGCTTTTCGCCGAAATTCCTGGAAGACATGAAGAAGGATTTCCGCACCATGCTGCCGCAGGGCGCGGGCTTCCGGCCGCGGGAAAAGACGCCGCAATTTCCCGATGGCGTGCACGCCATCATCGTCGAGAAGGAGACGCGCTCGGTCGCCATCTCGATCGGCACGCCGATCCTGGCCACGCGCGATATCGCCGATTACCCCGCGCTGTTGGTGGCGAACTCGTACCTCGGCCAGCACCGGATGAGCTACGGCCTGCTCTACCAACAGATGCGCGAAGCGCGCGGCCTGAACTACGGCGACTATTCGTACATCGAGCCGTTCCCCAACGCCGGCTCGCGCATGGAGCCGCCGCCGAATGTGGCGCGGCACATGCAGATGTTCCAGATCTGGATCCGCCCCGTCGAGCCGCCCAACGCAGTGTTCGCCATCCGCATGGCAATGTACGAGCTGAACAAGCTGCTCAAGGACGGCATCCCCGAGGACGGCTTCGAGCGCGCGCGCGACTTCGTGAGCCGTAATGTCAACTTCCTGACGCGCACGCACGACGCCGAGCTCGGCTACGGGATCGACAGCATCTGGTACTCGACGCCGCCCTACGCCGACTACGTCCGCGGCGCGCTCGCCAAGCTGACGCGCGAGGACGTGAACGCCGCGCTGCGGCGCAACGTGCATCCCAACCGCCTGATGATCGTGGCGGTCGCCGGCCACGCCGAGGAGCTGAAAAGACAGCTCGCGAGCGGCGACCCTTCGCCGATCGCGTACAACTCGCCCAAGCCGGAG
>DATGMB010000154.1:0-4802 GCA_035293845.1 Bryobacteraceae bacterium | reverse complement strand
GAAAAACCCGGCGGGAGCTATGCTCGCCGCCGGGCCGCGTCGTTCCAATTTGACCCTGTATTGGTAACTTCCTGGTCCCCTTCGCATCGGGGCTTTCCTCAATATATCACTGGATCGTCGCTTTCTGAATATAGTCGAGCCGGGGAAAATGGCTGGCGAGGTAGTCATTGCCTTGCAGTTCGATCTGCGTGGGGTCGGGGCCCTGGCCGCGCGGGGGCATGTCGCCGTAGCTGCTGTAGAAGCTGTCGACCGCGTCCATGCCGGAGACGACCTGGCCGAACGGGGCGAAGCCGGTCCGGTCGAGCGCGGCGCTATTGTCTCGGAGGTTGATGAAGACCTGCGTCGAGCGCGTGTTGGGGCCGGCGGTAGCGTACGTCACCGTGCCGCGCGTGTTGTGCTGTTTGACGGGATCGTCCGGCAGGTTGGCGTTGGACCACAGGCGGTTGACCTTGGGATCGCCGTTGATGCCGAACTGCACGACGAAATTGCGGACTACGCGGAAGAAACGGTTGCCATCGTAGAAGCCGGTTTTGACGAGCGAATAGAAGTGGTCCGCGCCGATCGGCGCCCAGTCGCGGTGGACTTCGATGACGACCGGGCCCTTCGAAGTATCGAGCGCGACCCGGAAGACATCCGGCGCGGTTACGTTCTTCGGCGGCGCGGCGGCCTCTTTCTTGGAAGGCTCGGGAGAGGAGCAGGCGCACAGGGCCGCGCAGAGGGCGGTTACGGCGAGGGTACGGACCATCGCCATTCAGTATGGCATGCTGAAATCGAATCGATGGCCGCGTACGACGACTTCGCCTGGTTCTACAACCGCTACTGGAGCGAGGAATTCCACGCCGCGGCCTTTCCCATTCTGGAGCGCATCTGGCTGCCGCAAGTGCCGGCGGGCGGACGCGTGCTGGACATCTGCTGCGGCACGGGGTACCTGGCGCGATTGCTGACGGACCGCGGCTTCCGCGTGACGGGCGTCGACGAATCGGCGGCGATGATCGGCTACGCGCGGGAAAATGCGCCGCGCGCCGAATTTCATGTGGCCGGCGCGGCGGAGTTCTCGCTGCCCGGCCGGTTCGATGCCGCCGTCTCGACCTTCGACAGCCTCAACCACCTGATCGGCGCCGACCTTCTCGCGGCCGCCTTCCGGCGCACGGCGGCGGCGCTCGAACCGGGCGCGCCGTTCGCCTTCGACATCCTGACCGAAGAAGCCTACCAGACGCACTGGGGCGAGAACTTCGTGCTGGTGCGCGACGATCACGTGCTCGCGATCACGGGCGGCGGATACGATTTCCGCAGCCGCCTTTCGAGCTGCACCATCACGATGTTCCGCCGCATCGCGGGCGAATGGCGCCGGAGCGACGCGGTGGTCGACGAGCAGGCGTACGAGCCGCGGGAGATCGATGAAGCCCTCGAGCGCGCCGGTTTCGGCGCGATCGTCTGCTATGACGCGCGCGACCTGGGGATGGCCGGGCAGCTCGGGGTCGGCAGAACGTTCTACGTGGCGACCAAACGTTAGCGCGGGCCCCACGTCAGTTGTCTCAACGGGCTTGCTCGCGGCACCGGCCGGTTATATAATTCGGGCACTGAAAGAACAGTGGGGTCTTTTCGGGGAGGTTAGTATGAACCTGCGACGTTTCGTCACCGGTTTGCTGCTTTTCACGGCAGTCCTGTTTAGCCAAACCACCACGAGTCAGGAAATTTCCGGACTGGTTCAAGATTCGAGCGGGGCCGTTGTGCCCAACGCCACGGTAACCGTCAAGAACACGCAGACGGGCCTTGCCCGGACTACGCAATCGAATGACGCGGGGCTGTATGTGGTGTCGAATCTTCCGATCGGCACCTACGACATCTCGGCCGAAGCGGCCGGATTCAAGAAATTCGTTACGACGGGTGTCGTGCTGGATGTGAACTCCAAGCTCGGTGTCAACGTGAAGCTGGAGGTCGGCAATGTGACCGAAGCGGTCACGGTCGCGGCCGACGCGGCGCAGGTGGAGACGACCACCGGCGAGGTGGGGCGGCTCGTGACCGGCCAGCAGGCCACGCAGCTCCAGTTGAACGGCCGGAATTTCCCGCAGCTCCTGGAGTTGCTGCCGGGCGTTTCGACGACCTTCAGCAGCGGCTTCGGGCTGTTCGGCGGATACGGCGTGAATAACAGCGGCCAATCGATCAACGGCAGCCATACCGACACGTTCTCCTGGAACCTGGACGGAGCCGACAACAAGGATAACGGCGGCGGCGGCAACAACTTCGTGAACATCAACCCGGACGCGATCGCGGAGTTCAAGGTGCTGACCACCAACTACAGCGCGGAATACGGCTACAGCGCGGGAGCGGTGATCAACATCGCGATCCGCGGCGGGAGCAAGGATTTCCACGGCGGCGCCTACGAGTACCTCCGCAATAACGACATTCAGGCGCGGGCGTTTAACGCGCTGACCACCCCGGAGCTGCGGTACAACAACTTCGGCGCCAACCTCGGCGGCCCCATCTTCGTGCCCAAACACTTCAACCGGGACCGCAGCAAGCTGTTCTTCTTCTTCGGCACGGACTACAAACGGCTGCGGCAGGGCGCAATCAACACCTGGACCATCCCGACTCCGGCGCAGATCAATGGCGACTTTTCTTCGCTCGCCCCATCGAAGTGGCCGAAGGACCCGACGACCGGGGCGCCGTTTCCGAACGGGATCATCCCGAGGAGCGACTTCAGCCCGAACAGCTACCGGCTGCTCGAGAACTATCCGAAGCCGAACTTCACCGGCGCAGGCGGCAATTTCGTGTTCCCGACCGTGGCGCCGCTCGATACCAACCAGTACGTGCTGAAGAGCGATTACAACCTCAGCCCGAAAAACCAGCTCTCCGTGCACTGGCTGCACGATTACTACGATTCGCTGCAGAACCTGACGAACCTGGCGCTCTATGAGCGGCACATCCCGGGGACGAACACGAGCGCGCAATGGACGTACGTGGCCAATCCGACGACCGTCAACGTCGTGCAGTTCACGTTCACGGGGAACGTCATCAAGGAAAAGGTCGGCATCCGGCCGAACCCGATCTTCGTGAGCGACTTTACGCGGGCGGGCGAGGGCGTCAATTATCCGCTGATTTACAACGCCGCCAACTTCATCCCGAGCATCTCGCTTTCCGGCTACAACGGCCTGAGCGTGACGCCGCTGAACTTCGACAATTTCAACCGGATCTTCGACTGGAAGGACGATTTTTCGAAGTCTCTCGGCGCGCACAATCTGAAGGCCGGCGTGCTGATCATGCGCAGCCGCAAGAATCAGGACAACGTGCCGGCGATCAACGGCAGCTTCGCTTTCAACACCAGCGCGGCGAATACGACGGGCAACGTGGTGGCGGACGCGGTCCTCGGCAATTTCTACACGTATACCGAAGCCGGCAGCTTCCGTCAGGGATGGTACCGGTTCACGCAGGTCGAGCCGTACGTGCAGGACGACTGGAAAGCCACCGGCCGCCTGACCCTGAACATCGGCTTCCGCTGGGCCTACATGCAGCCGCAGTACAGCGCGCTGCAGAACACTTCGACCTTCCTGCCGCAGTATTTCAACCCGGCGCAGGCGCCGCAAATCGTGCCCTCGACGGGCGCCATCGTGCCCAACACCGGCAATCCTTACAACGGGCTGGTGCTGGGCGGCAGCGGGTTCCCGCCCGAGGCGCAGGGGCGCGTTCCGGTGACCGGCAATCCACAGGTGACCGCGCTATTCCACAATTTGCCGTACGGCGCCATGAATACCGATTGGGCGACGTGGGCGCCGCGGCTGGGCTTCGCGTATGACCTGACGGGAAAATCCAGCACGGTGCTGCGCGGCGGCTTCGGCGTGTTCTACGAGCGCATCGAGGGCAACTTCATTTTCAGCGCGGTGAACAATCCGCCGTTCATTCAGCAATCGACCGTGTACAACGGGAACGTGGAGAACCCGGCCGGCGCAACGCTGCAGACCTTCCCGGCGACCATCAACAATTCGCACTCGCTCGATATGAAGGTGCCGCGGACGCTCAACTGGAGCCTCGGCGTGCAGCAGAAGCTGACGAAGGATACGATGCTCGACGTGGCGTACGTGGGATCGAGCGCGGCCAACCTCTCCTTCCAGGAGGACATCAACCAGCTCCAGCCGGGGACGCTGCAGGCGCATCCGGGCGTGAACGTGAACGCGCTACGGCCGTATCCCGGCTATGCGGATATCTACCAGTACATCACCGGCGGCAATTTCATTTACAACTCGCTGCAGGTGCAGTTGAAGAAGCAGATGGCGGGCGGCGGGCTGTTCAACGTGGCGTACACGTGGTCGAGCGCGCGCACGGATGACCAGTCGTACAATTACCAGCCGATGAACAGCTACAACCTGCGGCAGGATTGGGGGGCATCGAATTACAACCGCAAGCAGATTCTGGTCTTCAGCTACGTGTATCCGCTGCCGTTCTGGAGAAATGGGCGGGAGTGGTACAAGAAGGGGCTGGGCGGCTGGCAGATTTCGGGCGTGACGCTGCTGCAGACCGGGCTGCCGTTCAATGTCGGCCTCTCGAGCGACGTGGCCGGCACGGGCATCAGCAACCAGCGGCCGAACGTGGTGGCGGACTGGACCGGGCCGACGAAGATCCAGTACCTGAACCCGGCGGCGTTCGCCGCGCCGGCGCCCGGAACGTTCGGCAATCTGGGCGCGTACGCGCTGTTCCTCCCGTTCTGGAACAACTGGGACGTGGCGCTGCAGAAGAGCTTCCCCATCACGGAGCGCGTGGCGACGGCGTTCCGCGCGGAGTTCTTCAACTTCCCGAACCACCTTTCG
>DATGMB010000153.1:0-19165 GCA_035293845.1 Bryobacteraceae bacterium | reverse complement strand
ACCTTGCCCACGGTGCTTTCGACCATTTGATCGATCTGCTCCAGGCGCGAGCGGGCGCGGCCGCTCGCATCGTTCAGCAGATCGCCGAGGCGGTCCACCTGCATTTTTCCGGCGCGCGCGATTTCGACCGCTTCGCCGGAGATTTCCGCCACCTTCGGCCGCGTCTCTTCGACGACATCCTTGCTCAGAGCGATGAATTCTTCGAGCCGCTGCGCCACCGGACCGAAACGCTCCACCATGGCGCCGACCTTCTCGATCGACGGCCCGGCTTTCTCTATAACCGGACCGAGTTTCGCCAGCGTCGGGCCGATCTGATCCGCGCCAGGTCCCGCCTTGTCGATCAGCAGCGCCAGTTTGTCCATGGTAGGCCCGGCTTTGTCGAGCGCCGGGCCCGCCTTCTCGATCAGCGGCCCGAAGCGGCCGGCCAGCGCCGTGACCTGGTCTTTGATGGCGCGCGCCGCGCGCGCCGCCGCCAGGCCGGCAAACATCTGCACCAGAAATGCCAGTGCGATGACGCTAACCCCGACCGCTATGATCAGACGAAAGATATCGTCGCTCATCGAGAGTCATGTTCTCCGGTAATTACGAGTGCGCCGGCCCTTCCGCCGGAGGCGCTTCCCGGTTGATGGTTTCGCGGTAGGCCTGCCGTCCCGCTTCCATCGCATCGGAAAGGTTGTCGCGCTGCCGGTTGAGCGCTTCCTTTCCCTTATCGACCCATTCGGCGGCGCTCTGCCGGAATTCCGCGCTGCGCTGCTTCAGGAAATCGGAACCCTCGTTGGCCTTGTTCTTCAGCATTTCCCGGGTCTCTTCCCCGGATTTGGGCGCGAAAAGCATGCCGATCCCAACCCCCACGCCCAATCCCAATAAGAAGCTCGAAAGTCCGTTCTTGTCCATCCAGGTACTCCTTTTCGGATATCTTCAGGGGCCGGAAACTCCACGGCCTGAGTCATTTCCAGTATACTCCGCGAAGGGAACGTATTCATGCAGGAAGAGAAACGCCGGCTCTTAGACGCTGACGCGCTGTGGTCCTACGCACTCAAGGCGCTGGCCGCCCGCGCCCATTCCGCCGGCGAGCTGCGCGAGAAGCTGCGCCGCCGCGCCGCGCGCGCCGGGGATATCGACGACGTGCTGGCGCGGCTGAAGCAAGACGGATACCTCGATGACCGCCGCTTCGCCGAAAGCTTCGCCGCGGCCCGGCTCGCCAATGACCGCTTCGGCCGCGTTCGCGTTCTGCGCGACCTGCGGCAGCGCAGGGTCGCGCCCGCGCTGGCCGAAAAGACGGTGCGCGAGGTATATACGGACGTCGATGAGCCGGGCCTGATCGACGAATGGATCCGCCGCAAATACCGCCTCGCCGGCCGCGACACCCTGTTCCAGGACGAGAAGGACCTCGCCTCTGCGTACCGCCGCCTGGTCCGCGCCGGATTTCGCAGCGGCGAAATCCTGCGTGCGCTCAAGCGGTTCGCGAAAAACCCGGATCTCCTCGATGGGTTCGAACCGCCGGAGGAAGAGGAGACGGCGTGAAATGGCGGGGCTGAATTTTTCACCGCAGAGACGCAGAGGACACGGAGAATGCGCAGAGAAATCCTTTTATTCTCTCTGCGGAATCTCTGTGTGCTCTGCGTCTCCGCGGTGGATCGAATGCCGGCTTACGATGCCATCTCGATGATGCCGTGATCGTCGCAGTGGTCCCCGTGCGGATGGTGCAGGCGGCCGCGGACCAGATAATCCACGTGGTCGGAGTGGGGAACGGCTTCGTGCCCGCAGCCGGGGCCGTGAACGTGGCTGCCCTGGCCGTCGCCGCACTTCTGCTGCGGGGTGCACTGAACGGGATTGCGCGCGTTGGCCTCGAAGCGGTGCTCGTCCACGTGATCGCCGTGAACGTTGTGCATGTGGCCTTCGTGCAGGTAATCGGTGTGGCCGTCGTGCTTCACTGCGGTGTGGCCGCAGTTACTGCCGTGGGAATGGCTGTGTCCGGAGTGGGTATTACAGGTCATGCAACCCATCATCCCGCCCCCGGCCCTGGAAGGTCTGTGCTCGAATCGCCGTCCGGACGGGTTGTCCGGCGGCCCGTGCGAAATCGCCCGGCTCAACCGAGACAGGAATCTGAACGCGCCGGGCCTTCCGACTCCTGTCTCCTGAACCGGTTTTACTTACAACCGGATTACGTTCTCGGCCTGCAGGCCCTTGGGACCTTGCTTCACCTCGAACTCCACCTCGGCGCCTTCATCGAGGCTGCGGTACCCGTTCGCCTGGATGGCCGAGAAATGAACGAAGACGTCGTCGCCGCCCGAGCGCTGAATGAATCCATAGCCTTTGGCGGCGTTAAACCACTTCACTACACCCTTTTCTTTCACGAAGACTTCTCTCCTGAATCATTGTTCGACGTGCTCTTGGGGTCCCAGACAAGGAAAGCGGAAGGACTTTCGAGGCTTGCTCAGAACTTCGGAGGCGCGCAAACAACCGTTTCAACTGCGTAGGGTATTCTCTCAGATAGCCATTGTATGGTCAAGCACGCACAATCGGTGGGCGGGGAAACGGAATGGATCGAGCGCATCCGCCGCCGGGCGGGTCTTGCCGCCGGCTCCGGGGTGGTCCTCGGCATCGGCGACGATTGCGCCATCTTCCGCCCGCGCGGCTCGCGCGAGGACCTGCTCTTCACCACGGATCTGCTGGTGGAAAACGTCCACTTCCGGCGCGAAACCCACAGCGCCGCCGATTGCGGCTGGAAGGCGCTGGCCCGCGGCCTGAGCGATATCGCCGCGATGGGCGGCGTGCCGCGGTTTTGCCTGCTCTCCCTGGCCCTGGCGCCCTGGACGGATGAGCGCTGGACTCGCCGGTTTTACCATGGCCTGCTGGCGCTCGCGAACCGCGAAGGCGTGGCGCTTGCCGGTGGCGATCTCGGGCACGCGGCGAAGCTGGTCTGCGATGTCGTAGTGTGCGGCGCGGCCCCGCGTGGGGTGGCCCTGCGCCGCGATGGCGCGCGCGCGGGCGACGCCATTTACGTTTCGGGCGCGCTCGGCGGATCGGCCGCCGGACTGGCGGGGCGCAGCGCTGCCTCCCGCCGGCGGCATCTCCGTCCCGAGCCGCGGCTCGCGCTTGGCCGCTGGGTGCGCGAGCGGCTGCGGGCCACCGCCGCCATGGACCTCAGCGACGGCCTCTCGCTCGATTTGTGCCGGCTCGCGCTCGCTTCCGGGCTTGCCGCCGCAATCGGGCCGCCGCCGGTGTTCCCCGGCGCCACGATCGAGCAGGCGCTCGACGGCGGCGAAGACTACGAGCTGCTCTTTACGGTTCCGGCGTCGCGGCGCGTCCCGGCGTCCTTCGAGGGATTGCCGCTCACGCGCATTGGTACCATGCGGAAAGGACGCCCCGGCCAGGTGCTCCTCGATGGGGCGCCGCTCGCGCCGCGCGGCTACGACCATCTGCGAATCCGAAACCCATGAGCCTTCCCGACCCTTCGCCCGTTCTCGACCTCATCGAAGCCTTCCGCCGGTCGAAAACGATGTTTGCCGCTGTTTCGCTCGGCGTTTTCGACCGCCTCCGCGATGCTCCCTCGGCCGCCGCGGATTTGGCCGCGGCGCTGGACGTAAACGCCGATGCGCTCGCGCGGCTGCTCGACGGCTGCGCCGCGCTCGGGCTGCTGCGCCAAGCGGACGGCATTTACGCCAACGAGCCGGTGGCCGATGTGTATCTGTGCTCTGCGAGCCCGCACACGATGTCCGGCTACATTCGCTATTCCGATGAAGCGCTCTACCCGATGTGGGGCCACCTGGCCGAGGCGGTCCGCGATGGCACCAACCGCTGGAGCCAGACGTTCGGCGGGCACGGGAGCCTGTTTTCGCATTTCTTCCGCACGGACGCCGCCATGCGCGACTTCCTGCAGGGCATGCACGGCTTCGGCATGCTGACTTCGCCCAATATTGTGGCCGCCTTCGACCTCTCGCGCTTCCGGCGCCTGGCCGATCTCGGCGGCGCCACCGGGCATCTCGCCATTGCGGCCTGCGAGCGGTATCCCGAGCTTCGCGCGGTCGTCTTCGATCTGCCGCGCGTGGCCGAATTCGCGCGCGAGCGGATCGCTGCCTCGCCCGCGCGCGATCGCATCGAAGCCATGGCCGGCGATTTCTTCACGGACGAGCTGCCCGAGGCCGATCTCTATTACATGGGACGCATCCTGCACGACTGGTCCGAGGAGAAGATTGCGCGGCTGCTGGCGCGGATCGCCGGGCGGCTTCCGGCGGGCGGCGGCCTCCTAATCGGCGAGAAGCTGCTGCACGAAGATGGCGTCGGCCCGCTCGCAGCCAATATGCAGTCGCTGAACATGCTGATCTGCACCGAGGGAAAGGAGCGCCCGCTCAGCGATTACGCGCGGCTGCTGCGGGCGGCGGGGTTCCGCGAAGTCGACGGCCGGCGCACGGGGTCGGCGCTGGACGCGATTCTCGCGCTAAAGTAGCCGTGGTTTGCTTACCCCGCCCGCCCTGGTTCCTGGTCCGCGAATGCGAGTTTGACGGCGTAATCGCGGACGTCCTCCGGCCAGTTCGCAATGCGTTCGGTGAAGCTGCGCCGATCGTACGCGAAGAGCGCGCGCGTGGCCTCTTCGAACCCTGGCAGGTTCCCGGCGATCGCGGACATGAAGCGGTATGCCGCTTCCTGCGCGGCGCGCACGCGGTCACGATCGCCACTGGTTTTGCGGGCTTCATCGACGAGCCTCCGCAGTGCAACCGAGGCGCCGCCGGGCTGCACATTCAGCCAGTCCCAATGCCGCGGCAAGAGAGTCACCTCTTTCGCGATCACACCCAAGCGCGGGCGTCCGCGTCCCCGCGGGCCCGCGGGTGCGCTGACTTGACCGTTCGCGAACTCTGGAGATTTGTCCCGGAAGTCGAGGTCCGTCTGCGAGCCGGTCGAGTCATCGAAGACGATGACCTCGCCCTGTGGCTGGTCTCTCAGCAGGTTCAGGAGATCGTTGGCGGCCCCCGCCGCGATTCTTTGCAGTCCACGGAAAGCCGTATAAGACATGCGTTAAATATACCCGGATAAAATTGGTGTGTCAATATCATCCGGGTAAAAATGTTAGGACGAGACGTGTCGCAGTTTTCGGCCAGCCTCATGTAGTATCGAGGCATGTGAGTTTCGGTTGTGCTGCCGCTTGCCGCCGTGATGCTATCGCTCGGCCTAACTAACTAATTAGCGGAACGGCTCAAGAAATGAAGAGAATGCGACGGAACGTGCCCGGAACGAGCAAGCCGGAGTGTGCTCCCGGCTCGATCTGTTTTTCCGGGGAGGTTCACGACGGTCAGACGTTTCGGAAGGATCTCAACCCCGACCTGGAGTTTGTCATCGGCCTACCCGGAGGTTTTGCGGTGGGATCAAGCACGCCGATTCGTCGATGCCCTCCAAAGACTGGCGGACGGGGAAGGTCGTCTTTGGATCACCGATGGGCGAGCGACGCACTCGCATGGGATCAACGGCAAAGAGCAAGGCGCCGTCGAGTGGATCCAATTCAGCGTCGAGATCAAGCTGCCGAAACCCGTTAGACTGACCCGAGCCCGCTAGTCCCCCACGCCCGCCGGCGAACCCGCCCGCGCGAGGCCGAACAGCTTCTCGTCGAAGTCGAAGCCGTTGCTCCGCACCTTGTGATTGCGCGCGTACCAGCGGTAGGTTTCTTTGAGCCCGGCGTCGAACGGCGTGAGCTTCATCTTGAGCATGCGGGTGACCTTGCCGATGTTTTCCGTGATCGGCGGCAGGTCGAAATATTGGCCGAAGTAGTAGGGCTCCTCCATGGCGTTGCCGCCGGCCTGCGCGATCACGTCCCTCGGAATCCGCACAGCCTGCGCTTCGACGTTGGCCGCCTTCGCCAGCCGTTCAATCACCTCTGCCTGCGTCAGCGGCTTGGGATCTCCGATGTTGAAGGCTTCCCCGACGGCCCGCGGCTCCTCCATTGACCGCACCATGGCTTGGACCAGGTCGTGGACGTAGACGAACTGCATCAGGCGGTGGCCGTCGCCCGGAATTACGACCGGCCGTCCGGCGCGCATGCGGTCCCAGAAGAACTGCTCGCGGTAAAACGGATTGTTCGGGCCATAGACAAACGGCGGCCGGAACGTCACCACGGGCAGGCCGCGCTGCGTGTGCATGCGGAACAGCAGGCGCTCGGTATTCGCCTTATTGCGGACGTACGGGTCGGGGTGGTAGCCGGAGGCCAGCGGATCGCTTTCCTTGTGGTTCAACCCGTCGCCATAGGCGGCCACGCTTGAAAGAAAGATGTAGCGGCTCAGGCGGTCTCCGCAGGCGCGCACGGCCGCCTCGACCTGCTCGGCGGTGGTGCCGCGCTCCCAGTCGTATACGTTATCGAAGACCACTTCGAAGCGGCGGCCGGCGATGGCTTGGCGCACCGCGTCCACATCGTTCCGGTCCGCCATGATGTTCTCGACCCTGCGCCCGAATTCGTGCTTCGGACGGCGGTGCAGAATCGAAACGTCATGGCCGCCCTTCACCAGTTCCTCCACCAACTGGCGGCCGATGAACAGCGTGCCCCCAATGACCAGTACTTTCATAGTCTCCCAGAGAGTGGCGCAGGCCCGTGGCCTGCACGGTTCGCAGGCGATGGGCCTGCGCTACCAAAGATACTGCGATCAGTCGTAATATTCCAGGCCCAGGTGCGTGATCAGGTCCTCACCCCGCATCCAGCGCAGGGTGTTTTTCAGCTTCATGAGCTGGATGAAGATGTCGTGCTCGGGATAAACTTCCGGCGCGTGCATCGGCGCCTTGAAGTAGAACGAAAGCCACTCCTGCACGCCGCGCATCCCGGCGCGCTGCGCCAGGTCGAGGAACAGGACGATGTCGAGCACCAGCGGCGCCGCCAGGATCGAATCGCGGCACAGGAAGTTGATCTTGATCTGCATCGGGTAGCCCAGCCACCCGAAAATATCGATATTGTCCCAGCCCTCCTTGGCGTCCCCGCGCGGCGGATAATATTCGATCCGCACCTTGTGGTAGAACTCGCGGTAGAGGTCCGGGTAGAGGTCCTTCTGCAGGATGTATTCGAGCGCCGAGGACTTGCTGACTTCCTTTGAGCGGAACGAGCCGGGCTCGTCCAGCACTTCGCCGTCGCGGTTGCCCAGGATGTTCGTCGAAAACCAGCCGTTCAGCCCCAGCAGGCGCGACTTCAGCCCCGGCGCGATCAGCGTCTTCATGAACGTCTGGCCGCTCTTATAATCCTTGCCGCAGACCGGCACGTTGCGCTCGCGCGCGAGCTCGAGCAGCGCCGGCATGTCCGTGGTCAGATGGGGCGCGCCGTTGGCGTAGGGGATCCCCATTTTCAGCGCGGCGTACGCATAGATCTGGCTCGGCGAAATCTCGGGATCGTTCTTTTGCAGGCCGCACTCGAAATCCTTCAGCGTGGCGTGCACCGGCGCGGCCTCGTGGAAGACCTCGGTCGAGCCGCACCAGATCATCGCCATGCGCGAAACGCCCGTGCGCGCCTGGAACTGGCGGATGTCTTCCATGACCATCTCGGCCTGATCCATCTTCGAGCCGCCGGTTTTGACGTTCGGGCCGTCGAGGCGTTTGACGAAATTGCGGTCGAAGACCGCCTTCATGGGCCGGACCGCCGAGAGCGGCTCTTTCAATGTTTCGAGCAGCGGCATATCGAGCACGCCGGCTTTGACCGCCGCTTCGTACGCGTTGTCCTCGAAGATATCCCAGCAGGCGACTTCGAGATCTTCCACCTTCGCCAGCGGAACGAAATCGCGGATCGCCGGGCTGCGCCCCTCCGTGCGCTTGCCCAGCCGGATGGTGCCGAGCTGCGTCAACGAGCCGATCGGCTTGCCGATGCCGCGCTTGATCGCCTCCAGGCCGGCGATGAACGTCGTCGTCACCGCCCCCATGCCGGGCACCAGTATCCCCAGTTTGCCGTCAGCGGGCGCAATCTGGACGTTCTCGTGATTAGGCAAAACGAATCTCCTCTCCGGTAATACGGCCGGACCGTACCCCGGCTACCGCAGGCGCGGAGCTACCGCGAGAGCGCCGCGCTGCACAGGGCTATTGGGCCGAAATGCTATAATACCAACTCCATGCGCGAACGCGCGACGGCTACCCTTACTACTGTTGTCATCGACGATGAGCAGCTCGCCTGCGACGAGCTGGTCTACCTTCTCCGGGATTTTCCGGAGATTGAGGTTATCGCCACTGGATCCAATGGGTTACAAGCGCTGGAGCTGATCCAGAAGCTGGAGCCGGAACTGGTGTTCCTCGACGTACACATGCCGGGACTGGACGGCCTGGGTGTAGTACGAAAGCTGCGGGAGCGGGAAATCGAAGGCCCGCAGTTCATTTTCGTGACCGCCTACGACCAGCACGCCGTGGAGGCTTTCCGGCTGGAGGCGATGGACTACCTGCTGAAGCCGGTCGACCGCGCCCGCCTGGCCGAGACCATCGACCGTGCCCGCCGCACCATCCAGGACCGCAAGTCCCTCGAGCCCCCCGCCGCCCCGCCCAAGACCGCGATGGCCCCGCAGCGGACGAAGCTGCTGGTGCGGTCGCAAAACCGGCACTTCATTGTCGACGCCAACGACCTGATCTACGCCACCATCGATAACGGCCTGATTACCCTGATCACGACCACGCTCGAAGGCCACTCGACTTATCGGACGATCGAGGACCTGCAAGCCAGCCTCGACCGGGAGCTCTTCTGGCGCGTCCACCGGAGTTATCTGGTGAATATCAATAAGATCAAGGAAGTGGTGCCGTGGTTCAAGTCGAGCTACCAGCTTCGGATGGACGACAAGAAGCACACGGAGATACCGGTGAGCCGGGTGCAGACGCGACGGTTGAGGGAGCTGTTTAAGCTGTAGGCGTCCACGTCACGGTGGCCCGGTCTTGTCTGCTTGGGTGCGGCGCCCAGCGCGCGTGCTGTTTCTTACAGACGAGTTGGACCCGGACAGTCGAGTGTCTCGATCCACTAGGTAATTCCGAAGTAGCTTACACCAACTGCTCCAGGTGAAATGACCCGTTATCCCGAACTTTCAGCCAGAAATTCCCTTTCCGGGTCCCGATCTGGCTGCGCCGCACGGCTGCTGAAATTTTCCGCACCGTTTCGTTTGTCCGGTCCGGGCGGTCGTCCAGGAATTTGACGTCCTCCAGCCCGATCACATCGTAATCGAAGCGCACGGCATCCCCGACGAAGTCCGCCGAATTGCGCGTCAGCACGGCCCATCCCCGTGCCTTACGCTTCAGGTCGTCATCCGTCAGGCCCTGCGGCGGCACAACGACCTTGAATCCATCGTCTTCGAGTCCGGCCTCCAGCCCCCGAAGGTTTTCATCCAGAAGGATGGTGAAGTAGCCTTGTTTGGACAATTCGATCGAGTCCTGTGCGTCCGGTCCGGCAAATGGTTGGGTAGTTTTCATCCCTGCCCCCGAACTCAGGTTAGCAATTCGCGGCATAGAATAAGAGGTGCTATGGCCCGGATCACCGAACTGGACGTCAACGGCGCGCGGCGCCGCGTCGACGCCGATTCCGACCGCACGCTGCTCAGCGTTCTCCGCGACGATCTCGACCTCACCGGCACCAAGTACGGATGCGGCGAAGGCCAGTGCGCCGCCTGCACCGTTCTCATCGATGGCGTCGCCACACGCTCCTGCCTCACCAAAGTGGGCGCGGCGGCGGGCAAGCGCATCGTCACCATCGAAGGGCTTGCCCCCGAAGGCCGCCTGCATCCCGTGCAGGAAGCCTTTATCGAAGCCGATGCCATGCAGTGCGGCTGGTGCACGCCCGGTATGATCCTCGGCGCCGTGGGGCTGCTCCACAAAACGCCGCACCCCACCGAAGCCGAAATCGTCAGCGGCATGAACGGCCACATCTGCCGGTGCGGGACTTACCCGCGGGTGGTCGCGGCGATTCAGGCTGCCTCGAAGAAGGGAGGCCGGGCATGAAGCGCCGCGATTTCTTCAAGGTCCTGGGCGGCGGGATCATCGTGTGGGTCGCCGACGACTCTGACGCGCAGGAAGCCGGCGGCGGGCGCCGGCGCGGGTTCAACGAGCCCGCGCCCACCGCGCTGAGCGCCTGGCTACACATCGGCGAAAACGGCACGGTCACGGTCTACACCGGCAAGGTCGAGGTGGGGCAGAACGCGCGTACATCCCTGACCGCGGCCGTCGCGGAGGAACTGCACGCGCCCGTGGCATCGATCCGCATGGTCATGGGCGACACCGCGCTCACGCCGTTCGACATGGGCACCTTCGGCAGCATGACGACGCCGCGCATGTGGCCGCAGATCCGCAAGGCCGCGGCGACCGCTCGCGAGATGCTGATCGACCTCGCCGCGCAGAAGTGGTCGGTGGACCGCACCGCGATCACCATCGCGGACGGCAACGTGAAGTCCGGCGGCCACAGCGCCGGTTTCGGCGAGTTGACCCGCGGACAAAAGCTGAGCCGCGCCATCCCGGCCAGCGCCGCGCTGACGCCTGCCCTCGAGTGGAAGGTGGCGGGCACGTCGGTTCCCAAGATCGACGCGCGCGCGATCGTCACCGGCGCGCACAAGTATCCGTATGACATGAAGCGCCCCGGCATGCTGTACGGGAAGGTGCTGTATCCGCCGTCGTTCGGGGCCACGCTCGCTTCGCTCGATAGCCATGCCGCGGAAGCGCTGCCCGGCGTCAAGGTGGTGCACGACGGCGATTTCGTGGGCGTCACGGCGCCCGATCCGCAGACGGCCGAGCAGGCGCTCGCCGCGCTCAAGGCCGAGTGGCGTGAAGTCACCGCGGAGGCGAATTCGCGCGACATGTTCGAGTATTTCCGCAGGACCGCGCAGAACGCGCCTGCGCCCAACCCGAGCCTCACCACGTACACCATCGCCTACATCGCCCACACGCCGCTCGAGCCGCGGGCCGCGGTGGCCGAATGGGAAGGCGACAAGCTCACGGTCTGGACCGGCACGCAGCGGCCCTTCGGCGTGCGCAGCGAGCTTTCCGAGCACTTCCACATCCCCGAAGCGAACGTGCACGTGCTCATGCCGGATACCGGCTCGGGCTACGGAGGCAAGCACACCGGCGATGCCGCGCTCGAAGCCGCGCGGCTGGCCAAAGCGGCGGGCCAACCAGTCAAGCGTAACTGGACGCGCGAAGAGGAAATGACCTGGGCTTATTTCCGCCCCGGCGGCGTCATCGACGTCGGCGCCAAGGTCGCGCCGGACGGCACGATTACGGAATGGGAGTTCCACAATTACAACTCCGGCCCTTCCGGCCTGCAATCGCCGTACGCGATCGCGAAAAAAATCGAGCAGCACCACCCGTCGAAAACCCCGCTGCGGCAGGGCTCCTATCGGGGTCTCGCCGCCACGGCCAACCACTTCGTGCGCGAATCGTATATGGATGAGCTGGCGCACTCGGTGAAAATGGACCCGCTCGACTTCCGTCTGAAGAACACGACCGACGAGCGCCTGCGCAATGTGATCGTCGCAGCGGCCGATAGATTCGGCTGGAAGAACCGCCGCAAACAGCCCGGACGCGGCTTCGGCATGGCGGCCGGCTTCGAAAAGGGCGGCTACATCGCCTGCTGCGCCGAGGTTTCGGTGACGAACGGCGTGGTGAAGATCCTGCGCGTGGTGGAGGCGTTCGAGTGCGGCGCAGTGGTCAACCCCGAGCATCTGCGCAACCAGGTGGAGGGCGCGGTGGCCATGGGGGTCGGCGGCGCGCTCTTCGAGCAGATCGACTTCGCCAATAACCGCATCACGAACCCGCGGCTTTCCCGCTACCGGGTGCCGCGCTTCGCCGATATGCCCACGATCGAAAGCGTGCTGCTCGACCGCAAGGATCTCACGAGTGCCGGGGCCGGAGAGACGCCGATCGTGGGGATCGCGCCCGCCGTGGGCAATGCGATCTTCGATGCGACCGGCCAGCGGCTGCGCTCGATGCCGATGGCGCCGCGCGGGGTGCCGGCATCGGGCAGAACGTCGGACCTGGCGGCTCGGTAGGGCCCGCCGTGGAAGCGGTGCACGTTACCGCTTTACTCGCTCGCCGAACTTCGCCCGAAACTTCGCCACCTTCGGCGCGACCACGTACGCGCAATACGGCGCGTTCGGATGGTTGGCGAAGTACTCCTGGTGGTAGTCTTCGGCCAAGTAAAACGTTTCCGCCTGCCGCAGTTCGGTCACGATGCCCGGCCCGAGCTCGCGGATCATCCGCTCCGCTTCGGCACGCTGCCGCTCGTCGTGGTAGAAAATCGCGGAGCGGTATTGCGAGCCGACATCGTTGCCCTGGCGGTCGCGCGAGGTCGGATCGTGAACCGCGAAGAAGACTTCGAGGATCTCGCGGAAGCTGGTGACCGAGGGATCGAACGTCACGCGGACCACCTCGATGTGGCCGGTCCGGCCGGTGCACACATCCTGGTAGGTGGGGTTCTCGACGTGCCCGCCCATGTAGCCGGATTCGACGGATACGACGCCTTCCATCTCGTCGTAGACCGCTTCGAGACACCAGAAGCAGCCGCCCCCGAGGGTTACGGTTTCGGTTTGCGCCATTCTCCTATTGAACCAAAGCGACGGTCACGGTGACGCTCGCGGTGACGCTGACCGTGCCCGTCTGGATCGGCGTGCCGCCGGAGGGCGCGGCGCCCATCACGACCGGCGTCACCGTGCCGCCCTCCTGAGCCGAAATCACGGCGCCGGTCTTCATGCCCAGGCCGGCCGCAATGGCGGCGGCATGCGCCAGCGCCTGTTTGGTGGCGGCGGTGAGCGCCTGCTGACGGAACGGGTCCGAGTTTTGCAACGAGTAATTCGGCCCGTAGATGTTGTTCGCTCCCGCTGTGTTCGCGGCGTCGATGAGCTGCCCGGCCAGATTCAGATTGCTGGTGGTCACCTGCACGGTGTTCGTCGCGGTGTAGCCCGTGATCGTCTGCGGCGTGCCGCCGTTAGCGCCGGTGTACTGCGGCGAGAGGGTATAGGAGATCGTCTGTACCGATCCGCTGCCGCCCAACACGGCGTTGAGCGCGGCGATTACGGCGCTGGTTTGCGCCGCGTTCTGGGTGGCCGCGTCCTGCGCCGTCTTGGCGGATGTGATGACGCCCGCAGAGAGCTGCACCTGGTCTGGCTGGATACCGTTGATGGTCGCGCTGCCGGACGCCTGGATGGAGCTGGGTGTCGGGGTTTGCGGGAATGCCGCGAAGGTAAAGGTGAGAACTGCGATACAGGTCCGCAGCATGGGGCCTCCTTCGTTCAAATATAGCGCCGCCGCTGTGGGAACGGCGCTATGCGGGCGCGCGGCCGCCCCAGGTCTGGACGACTTCCCGGAGACTTTCGAACTTCACCGGCTTGGCAATGTAATGGTCCATTCCGGCGGCCAGGCAACGTTCGCGCACGCCGTCCATGACGTCGGCGGTCATGGCGATGATGGTGGCAGCGGGTCTGCCGGCCGTCTCCAGCCGCCGGATTTCGCGTGCGGCGGCGAACCCGTCCATTTCGGGCATCTGGCAATCCATGAAGATGATGTCGTAGGGCGCCAGGCGGCACATCTCCACGGCTTCGCGGCCGTTGGCCGCGACGTCGGCGCGCTGGCCGAGGCGTTCGAGCATGCGAGCCGCCAGTTTCTGGTTTACCGCGTTGTCTTCGACGACCAGCAGCCGGAGCGCGCGTCCAGCGCTGCGGGCCGGCGTGGATTCGGGCACGGCCGTTTCGCGGGCCCGCTGCCGGCCGGATTGGATGCGGCGCGCGTGCGTGGTGGCGAGCGTGTCGAGGAGTGAGGACTGCCGCACCGGTTTAATCAGGCAGGCATCGATGCCGGAGCCCTCCAGGCTCTTCGCCTCGCCGAGATGGCTGACGGAGGTGAGCATCACCAGCGCGGCGCCCGCCAAGGCCGGGTCGGCGCGAATCGCCGAGGCCAGTTGCGCGCCATCCATGCCCGGCATCTGGTAATCGAGCAGGACGAAATCGTACGGGTCGCCGCTGCGGGCGGCTTCGCGCAGCGCGCTCAGGGCGTCCGGCGCGGAGCTATAGCTGCCATTGCGCATGCCCCAGCTCGTGATCTGCTCGTGCAGCACCCTGCGGTTGACCGGGTTGTCATCGACAATCAGGACCCGCAGCCCGCGCAGATCGATCTCCGGCGCGGGCGCGGCGTGCGGGGCCGCATCGAGCGCCAGCGGGAGGCTGAACCAGAAGGTCGAGCCTTCACCCTCGCGGCTCTCAACCCCGATCTCGCCGCCCATGAGGTTGACGAGCTGCTTGCAAATGGCCAGGCCGAGCCCCGTGCCGCCGTACCGCCGCGTGGTAGAGGCATCCGCCTGCGTAAATTTCTCGAACAGCATCCCGAGCTTCTCCGGCGGAATGCCCACGCCGGTATCCCGCACGCGGACCCGCATCAGCGCCTGCCCGGCATCCTGCCGCTCGCAGCTTACGCTGGTGCTGACGTAGCCCGTTTCCGTGAACTTGATGGCGTTGCCGATCAGGTTGGTCAACACCTGGCGGATGCGGCCGGCGTCGCCGATGAAGTGCCGCGGCAGCTCCGGCGCGTATTCGAGCACGAGATCGAGCCCCTGCTCCTCGGCCTTGGCGCAGAGCATCTCGTTGACTTCTTCGAGAGTGAGGCGAAGATCGAACGGCAGATTTTCGATCTGCAGCTTGCCGGCCTCGATTTTCGAAAAATCGAGGATATCGTTGATTACCGTGAGGAGCACGTCGCCCGACTTGCGGACGGTCTCGGCGTATTCGCGCTGCTCGGCGGTGAGCGCGGTATCGAGCAGCAGCCCGGTCATGCCGATCACGCCGTTCAGCGGGGTGCGGATCTCGTGGCTCATATTGGCCAGAAAATCGCTCTTGGCGCGGTTGTTGGCCTCGATGGCCAGGCGGGCCTCGTGGATCGCGGTGATGTCACGGCTCAGTCCGACGATCGCGGTGACGCGGCCGGATTCATCGCGGATGGGCACCTTGGTGGTCAACAGCCAGGCGCCCGGCGATGAGGTGCCCGGCTCCTGATGCCCGATGATCGGCTGGCCGGTCTCGACGATGCGGCGTTCGTCCGCTTGCAGGCGGGCAGCCACTTCCGCGGGGTAAAAATCGGCGGCGGTGCGGCCGAACGCCTCGGCGGGCGAGGACAGCCCCACGGACCGCGCCAGCGCCTCGTTGACCAGCAGGTAGCGGCCGTCGGCATCTTTCACGAAGATGAGGTCGGGCAGGCTGTCGATCAGTGTGCGCAGGAGCTGCCGCTCGCGCGCCAGGGCGGCCTCGGCTTCCCGGCGCGCCGTGATGTCCAGCGCCGCCGAGAAAATGCCGGCGACGCAGCCTCGCTCGTCCCACACCAGGTTTTCGTGGAACTCGAGGAACAGCCGCGTGCCGTCACGGCGGGCGAATTCGCGGACGTAGGGTACGAGCGGCTGCGCGCCCGAAATCTTGCGCCGGATCGCCTCGCGGCTGGCTGCCTGCATTTCCGGTGCGACGAACTCCCAGGCGGGCCGGCCCACCATCTCCTCGGCGCGGTAGCCGAGCAGCCGGCATTCGGCCTCATTGACGCGAAGGATGGTACCCTCGCGGTCGATTTCGTGGTACGCCACGGGGGCCTTTTCGAACAAAAGCCGGAATCGGGAATCCTGAGGAACTGGCAAGCAATCTCCTGGGAATCTTTCATCATACAGAATTCATTTGAAGCCGCAGGCGCGGCCGCAACATCCGCCCGGAACGGGCGTTTAATAGAGCAGAGGCACACGGATGCGGAAGAGAGCACTTCTTGGATTGGCATGCGCGCTCGGCCTGTTGGGCGCCAACACCGCGCGCCAGTTCACCAGGCAAATTCCGGGCAAGGAGAAGGTCGACCAGGCGCTGAACCGGCTCACCTTCGGCCCGCGGCCCGGCGATGCCGGCCAGGTCCACAAGATCGGCCTGAAGAAGTGGATCGATCTTCAGCTCCACCCGGACCGCATTCCGGAAAATCCGGTGCTCACGGCGAAGCTCAAGATGCTGGACACCCTGTCCATGTCGAGCAGCGAGCTGGTGCGCAATTACCCGGCGCCGCAGATGGTGCGGCAGATGGTGAACGGGCAGTTGCCGTTCCCCACCGATCCCGAGCGGCGGCGCATGATCCGGAAGCTGGTGGAGCGCGAAGAGAGGAAGCTGGGCGCCGTGCCCGCGAACGCGCCGCAGCCGGTGGCGTTGCGGGACGTGCTGAGCCCGGAGGAGATCCGCTCGCTACGTACGGGAACGCCGCAGCAGCGGATGGCGGCGATCGAGGCGATGCCGCCCGAAAAGCAGGACGAGGTGATCGCGGCGATGCCGAATGGCATGCTGCAGCCGATGTTCGCGCTCGCGACGCCCGAGCTGCGCCGCAAGATCGAGTTGGCCCAGGGGCCCGCGGCGGTGATCGCGCGCGACCTCGCCGAGAGCAAGCTGCTGCGCGCCATCTACAGCAACCGCCAGCTCGAAGAGGTCCTCACGGATTTCTGGTATAACCACTTCAACGTTTACCTCGATAAGGGCGCGGATCGCTACCTGGTGACCGCGTACGAGCGCGACGTGATCCGCCCGCACGTGCTCGGGAAATTCCGCGACCTGCTCGAAGCCACCGCGAAGAGCCCGGCCATGCTGTTCTATCTGGATAACTGGCAGTCGGTCGGGCCGCAGCCTCCGCCGCGTGGCGGACGCGCGGTCGCGCAGCGCCGCGGACTGAACGAGAACTACGGCCGCGAGCTGCTGGAGCTGCACACGCTCGGCGTGGACGGCGGCTACACGCAGAAGGACGTCACCGAAGTGGCCCGCTGTTTCACCGGCTGGAGCATCAACCAGCCGCAGCGCGGCGGCGAGTTCGTCTTCCGCGAACGGCAGCATGACCGGGGCGAAAAGGTGGTGCTCGGCGTGACCATCCCGGCCGGCGGCGGCATCGAGGATGGCGAAAAGGTGCTGGATATCGTGGCGCGGCATCCTTCCACGGCGCGTTTCATTTCGCGCAAGCTGGCGCAGCGGTTCGTGGCCGACGACCCGCCGCCCGCGCTGGTCGACCGGATGGCGCAAACGTTCCTCAAGACCGATGGCGACTTGCGCGCCGTGATGAAGACGATGATCGATTCGAAGGAATTCTGGAGCGTCGGGGCGTACCGCTCCAAGATCAAATCGCCGTTTGAAATGGTGGTGAGCGCGGTGCGCGCGGTCAATGGCGACGTGGATTTCGCGCAGGCCCTGATGAATCAGGTGGCGCAGTTGGGCGAGCCGCTCTACCGGAAGGTCGAGCCCACCGGCTATTCGAACGCCAGCGGGCAGTGGCTCAATTCGGCCGGCCTGCTGGCCCGCATGAATTTCGCCGTGCAATTGGCGGGCAACAAGGTTCCGGGCGTGAAGGTGGAGAGCGCAGACGCCAAGGTCCTGGGCTCGCCGGAATTTCAGAAAAGATGAGATCGCCTCTTTGACGCAGAGGCACAGAGACACAGAGGTTTGAGAGTCATGACGAGCCGCCGCATTTTCCTGAGGAATTCCGCCTTGGCCATGGTTGGCGTGGGCGCCGCGCCGCTCTGGTTGCAGCGCGCGCTCTATGCCAAGGATGCACCGTCGCCCCGCAAGAAAATCCTGGTCGCGATCTTCCAGCGCGGCGCGGCGGATGGATTGAACGTCGTGGTGCCGCACGGGGAAAAGGCATATTACAACCTGCGCCCCACGATCGCGGTGCCGCGTCCGGCCGCCGGCAACGCGGATGCGGCGATTGATCTCGATGGCTTCTTCGGCCTGCATCCTTCGCTTGCGCCGCTCAAGCCGCTCTATGATCAGGGCCACCTGGCGATCGTGGATGCGGCCGGCTCGCCGGATCCGACGCGCTCCCATTTCGACGCGCAGGATTATATGGAATCCGGCACGCCCGGGCGCAAGGCCACCGAAGGCGGGTGGATGAATCGCGCGCTGCCGAAGGCCGAGGGCAAGCCGTCTCCCGTGCGCGCGGTCTCGCTCGGGCCGACGCTGGCGCGGACGCTGGCGGGGCCGAACCCGGCCGTCGCGGTGCAGACGATTGAAGGCTTCCAGGTGCGGGACAAGGCGGCCGGCGCCGAGTTCGAGGAAATGTACATGAACTCGAGCGATCCGCTGCTGCGCGCCGCGGGCCAGGAGACGTTCGAGGCGGTGAGCATCTTGCAATCCGTGCAGAAGCGGCCGTACGAGCCGTCCGCCGGTGCTCAGTATCCCGCCGGGCGTTTCGGCGCCAGCCTGAAGCAGATCGCGCAACTGATCAAGGCGGACGTCGGCGTGGAGATGGCGTTCGCCGATATCGGCGGCTGGGACCACCACGTTAACGAGCTCGGCCAGCGCGCCTCCGAGGGCCAACTGGCCAATCTGCTGCGCGAATACGGGCAGGCGCTCGCGGCGTTCTGGACGGATATGGGCGACCGCATGGCGGACGTGGCGCTGGTGACGATGTCGGAATTCGGCCGCACCGCGCACGAGAACGGCAACCGCGGCACGGACCACGGCCACGCCAACTGCATGTTCGTGATGGGCGGCGCGGTCAAAGGCGGCAAGGTGTACGGCCAGTGGCCGGGCCTGGAAAAAGAGCAGCTCTACGAAGGCCGCGACCTGGCGCTCACGACGGATTTCCGCGACGTTCTGGGCGAACTCGTAGCGAAGCACATGGGCAACGGCTCACTCGCTGGCGTCTTCCCGGGCTACAACCCGAAGTTCCTCGGACTGGTGTAGGGCCGGGCATGCGTCCCCCGAGCCTCGGTATAATCGGTTCAGCGCGTGCGGATGTGGCGAAATTGGCAGACGCGCTGGATTTAGGTTCCAGTTCCCGCAAGGGAGTGGGGGTTCAAGTCCCTTCATCCGCACCAGTCTGATGAACATGCCGGGATGAACTCCATCCTCCGCCAGAGATCTGCGGCGAAGTCCTGAACCCATGATACTCTGGGCTCACGCGATTCGAGCTCACTCGCCTTCACCTCGCCTTCACCGCCCTTGACGCCATTCACTTCCCCCCGGGCAAGGCGGCCAACATGCTGCGCGGGGCTTTCGGGCTGGCGCTCGAGCGCATCGATCCCCGGCTGTTCTCGCCCCGCAGCGAATCCGGGCCGAGCGGCCTCGCGGACCCGCCGCGGCCCTTCGTGTTCCGCGCGCGGCGCCTGGATGGCGTCACGGCGCAGCCGGGGGACGCGTTTCATTTCGACCTGCACGTGTTCACGCCCGATCCGCAAGCGCACCAGGCGATCGCACACGCCTTC
>DATGMB010000152.1:0-2364 GCA_035293845.1 Bryobacteraceae bacterium | reverse complement strand
TCCGCGAACGCGCTCTTGAGGTAATCCTTGTAATCCTCGTCGAGCGGCATCGCCCAGGCGCGCTCGCCCTCAGCGCGGGAAGCGGCCAGCACGCGGTCGCGCATCGCGTCGTCATTCGCGAACAGGCCGATATGAACGTGCCCCAGCGCCACGACAATCGCGCCGGTGAGCGTGGCTGCATCCACCAGATGGGTGCAGCCCTGGCGGCGCGCGTAGGTGAGGGCATCGGCCAGGATCAGGCGGCCTTCGGCATCGGTGTTGATCACCTCCACGGTCTTGCCGGACATGGCGGTGACGATGTCGCCCGGCCGCTGCGCGCGGCTGCCCGGCATGTTCTCGACCGCGGGAATGAACGCCGTCACGGGAATCGGCGCTTTGAGCTGCGCGATGGCCTGCATGGCGCCGATCATCGCCGCGCCGCCGCCCATGTCGTACTTCATTTTCTCCATGCCTTCCGCCGGTTTGATGGAAATGCCGCCGGTATCGAAGGTGACGCCCTTGCCGACCAGACCCAGGTGGGCGCTACTTTTCGCCGCGGTCTGCGGGCGGTAGCGGATCACGATCAGCGCCGGCGGCTCGGCACTTCCCTGCGCCACACCCAGCAGCGCGCCCATACCCAGCTTTTCCATCTGCGGCCGTTCCAGGATTTCGCATTCGAGGCCGTGTGCGGCCGCCATCTTCTGCGCCGCTTCAGCCAGCAGCCGCGGCGTCAGCCGGTTGGCCGGCTCGTTGACCAGCTCGCGCGTCAGGTTCTGCGCTTCGGCGACGATCCGCCCGCGCTCGGCCGCCGCCTGGACGCCGTCCGCCGCCCCTTCCGCCACAACGGCCACCTCGTCAATCGACTTCTTGTCGTTCGCGGTGCGGTAGCGGTCCGGGTCGAAATTGGCTAGGATGGCGCCTTCCACCACGGCATCCGCGTGGGCGCCATCGAAGGCGAACGCCACCCGCTTCACGGATTTCGCCTTGAGGTGCCGCACGGCGATGCCCGCCAGCTTGCGCGCGGCAGCCGCATCGAACTGGGCGGCCTTCCCCGCCCCGGCGAACAGCACGCGCTCGGCGGCCGCGCCCTCGGGCCGGTGAACCAGGGTGAGCTCTCCGAATTTGCCGGTGATTTCGCCCGCCTCGGCCAGCGGCCCGGCGCCGAATCGCTTCTCCGCTCCGCCCTCGAACACCGGCACCACCAGCGCGCCGGCAGACACCTGTTGCAAAGGCCTCCGTTCCGTCGTTATATGCATAACTTTGATTTTGCAAGACGAAGGGAGCCTGCGCAAATACACGGCAGGAAGCTTGGTGCGAATTCCAAATTTGGAATCCCGATTTTTCGTGCCAGGGAACGAAATGGTGCGCTATCTCGTTGTTTTTACAAGTAGCTGTAGAAAAGCCTGTGGTACACTGACGGTTGAGCGCTCCGGACGCGGATTTTCCAAAAGCTGTAACGGCCAGAGCTCTTCCAACGTCGAATAGGCTGTGAAGACAGCGGTTCTCTCGCGGGAGAGCTGGTGGATTTAAAATGGCTGACCTGTCGCAACCCAATACTCCGTTTTATGATGCGGACGATCACCTGTCCCGGCTCCTCATCGACGATAAAGTCGAGGCCCCGTGGTACAAGAATTTCGTCCAGAACATTAAGGAACTCATCAATCCACCGAAACTGCCGCCGCTCGAGGTAACCTCCCAGCCGGTTCCGGTGAAGGACATCTGGGGACTTTACGGACGCAAAAAAGAGTCGTTCCTGATGTCGACGGTGGTGCAGTTCGCGATCGTCGGTCTTCTGATCTGGGCATTTTCGACCAAGGCGGTGCAGCAGCAGGTCAAGCAGGTCGCCACGCTGATCATGCCCACCGATATCCAGCCCTACCAGCCCAAAATGGCGCCGAAAAAGCAGACCATGGGCGGTGGCGGCGGCGGCGGCGACCGTTCTCCGCTGCCGGCCAGCAAGGGACGGCTCCCCAAGGTTTCGCTCCGGCAGTTTACCCCGCCCATGGCGGTGGTCAATAACCCTAACCCCAAGCTGACGATGGAGCCCAGCATCATCGCTCCGCCGGATGTGAACCTGCCGCAGGTCAACATGGCGCAGTACGGCGACCCGCTGGCGAAGATCGGGCCGCCTTCGAACGGCCCCGGATCGGGCGGCGGCATCGGATCGGGCTCGGGCGGCGGCGTCGGCTCGGGTAAGGGCGGCGGGTTCGGACCCGGTGAAGGCGGCGGTGTCGGCGGCGGCGTGTTCCGCGTCGGCGGCGGCGTAAGCGCGCCGCAGCTCCTGTTCAAGGTGGAACCGGAATATTCCGAGGAAGCCCGCAAGGCCAAATACCAGGGCACGGTGCTGCTCTACATCGAAGTCGACCCCAGCGGCCGCGCCACCAA
>DATGMB010000151.1:0-33208 GCA_035293845.1 Bryobacteraceae bacterium | reverse complement strand
TCGACCAGCCGCATCACGCCCGTGAACTCTTCCTTGATCTGGTCCGGAGTGCAGAAAATGTGGGCATCGTTGAGCGTCATGCAGCGGACGCGGCTCAGGCCGCTCAGCACGCCGGAGCGCTCGTAGCGGTACATGGTGCCGAGCTCGGCGATGCGCACCGGAAGGTCGCGGTAGCTGCGCTGCTTGGATTCGTAGATCAGGATGTGATGCGGACAATTCATGGGCCGCAGGACCATCTGCTCGGTTTCGAGGTCCATGGGCGGGAACATATCGTCTTTGTAGTGCGCCCAGTGGCCGGAGCGCTCGTAAAGCTCGACCTTGGCCAGGTCCGGCGTGTAGACGTGCTGGTAGCCGGCGTGCCGCTCCTTTTCGAGGATGTATTCTTCGAGCAGCCGGCGGACCGTCGCGCCCTTCGGCAGCCACAGCGGCAGGCCGGCGCCGACGGTTTCGTTCACCGTGAACAGCTCCAGCTCTTTGCCGAGCTTGCGGTGGTCGCGCTTTTTGGCCTCTTCCAGCCGGTTGAGGTAATCTTCGAGGTCCTTCTGGGTGAAAAAAGCGGTGCCGTAGATGCGTTGCAATTGCTTGTTTTTGGCGTCGCCCTTCCAGTAGGCGCCGGCGATCGAGAGCAGCTTGAAAGCTTTAATCTTGGAGGTGTTGGGCACGTGCGGGCCCCGGCAAAAATCGATGAAATGAGGACCCAGGGTGTACTCGCTGAAAACGTCGCCGGCGCGTTCGGAGATCAGCTCGCACTTCATCCAGGCGTCGGCGTATTTGCGCAGGCCCTCCTGTTTGGGAGTGTAGACGCGCTCGTAGGGGAGATGGCGCTGCTGGATCTCCCACATTTTCTTTTCGATCTTCTCCAGGTCTTCCGGGGTAAACGGAGTGGCGCGGTCGAAATCGTAGTAAAAGCCCGATTCGATCGGCGGGCCGATGCCGAGCTTGGTCTCGGGGTACAGTTCGAGCACGGCCGCGGCCAGCAGATGCGCGGTCGAGTGGCGGTAAACTTCGAGCGCTTCCGGATCGCGGGTGGTCAGAATTTGCAGCGTCGCATCCTGCTCGATCGGGCGCGTGAGATCGAACAACTCGCCGTTGACCTTGGCGACTATGGCGGCATCCGCGAGCCGCGGGCTGATCGATTTCGCGATCTCGATGGGCGGGGTCCCGGACGGGACGGATTGCCGGCTGCCGTCCGGCAGAGTGATCTGGATGTTGCTCATACTAGAAAATTTAGGTTAGCAAAAAGCGCAGTAGACACGCTGAAATGTAGAGGAACAGCAGAAGGGATTCTCAGCGTCTCTGTGTCACTGCGTCAAAGGGAGTATCATGGAATCAACACCTGAATGCCCGTAACCAGCCAGAGCGGAACCGACGAGACCGTTCTCCTTGCGCAATCGCGCCAAGGGGACCGGCGCGCCTTCGCGGAACTGGTGCGGCGCTACGAGGGGAAAATCTTTCGTCTGGCGCAGCACATCACGAATAACCGCGAAGATGCCGAAGACGTGCTGCAAGAAACCTTCATGAAGGCCTACGAGCACCTTGACCAGTTCAAGGGGGACTCGAAGTTTTACACCTGGATTGTGCGGATTGCCGTGAACCAGGCGCTCATGAAGCTGCGCCGCCGGAAGACGGACAAATCGGTGTCGCTCGATGAACAGATCGATACCGGTGAAGACACCGTGGTTCGGGAGATCGCGGCCTGGGACGAAAATCCCGAGCAGCAGTTCTCCCGTGAAGAACTCGGAGCGATCCTCGATCGGGCCATTCAGAGCCTGGACGCGCCATACCGGTCGGTGTTTGTGCTGCGCGACATCGACGAGTTGTCTACCGAGGAGACGGCCGAAGCCCTGGGTCTTTCCATCCCGGCGGTGAAGAGCCGGCTGCTCCGGGCGAGGCTGCAATTGCGCGAGAAACTGACGCGCTACTTCAAACGCAAGGGAGATGACGCCTTTGCTTACCTGTAAGGACTTCCTGCGCGAATTGAGCGACTATCTGGACGAATCGGTAGACCAGGAGGTTCGCGCGAAGATCGAAAAGCACATTTCCGAGTGCCCGAACTGCTGGGTGATCGCCGATACCACCCGGAAAACCATCCGGATCTACAAGGGAATGGATCCGCAGCCGCTTCCGGCGGATGTCGAAAGCCGGCTGATGCGGGCGCTCGAAAAGAAGCTGGCGGCGCGAAGCTAGTCGCGGCGCCGGTTTGCGCCGCCGCTGGAACGCGGCGCGCAAGGCGAACCCGATCCCTACTTTACTGCAATAGTCACTCCGGGCTGGCTGCGGCGCGACGTTGAGGCGCTGCCGATGGAGACTGTAATCGGAACGGCGGCCCCGGTGGGCACCGTCGGCGGCACAATGGCGTTGATCTGAACCAAGCCGGCCACCGCGCCGGGCGCCGCCCCTGCGTAAGTCACCACGGCCGGTTGCCCCGCGATATCCACCCGGGCGGTATTGTCAGCCAGCGTGATGGCGCTCGATGCCACCTCGCCATTGGCCGTTACGGGCGGTGAAGTCAGATCGCCCAATCCCGTCGCGTAAATCGAGATCGGCGAGCCGCGGGGCGCCGCGGATTTGGCCGAATTGATCGTGTAAGATCCGCTGGAACTATCGAAATTCAAGATGGCGCCCTGACCCTGGCCAAGACCCCCGAAGGCGAACACACCGGGATCTTCGCTGATTACGGTCAACGGGAAAGGGGCCGTGGAAGCAGTGCCGTTCGTAACCACCACCACGGCGTTGGGGCTTGGTTTGCCGATCTGGCTCGCCAGCTCGACGGGCACAATGCAGTTGATCTGGTTGCTGGAAGTGACGATCAGCGGCGCGGCAATCGTGGTTGGCGGGCTGCCATAGGTGAAAAGCACCTGGATGCCATTGGCGATGGTGGGATACGCGGCTGGCGAACCAGTGGGGCTGGTAGCAGTGACGGTGGCCGGACCGAGATTCTGGCCGAAGATAGAGATAATTTCGCGTGGTGAGACTGCCGTGGCATTGGCCGGCACCGGATTGGCTGCGGTACCGGTTTGGACGGCCGCCGGCAGGTAACTGGCGCTGTTTACGACGGACGTGATGCCCGGCATGGTCGGGTCCGTAATCGTCAGAAGTGTGGTCGCTGGGGCTTGCGACGGATTGTTCGGCGGCGCCGGATTGGTTACCGCCACCACCCAGGTAACCGGATAGCTGGCGCCTGGAGCCGCCGCAAAGTAGACCGCGTTGACGGTTGCCTGGAGCACCTGACGGCTCAGGAGCACGGACGGGACCGTAATCGCCGGATTCGAGCCTTGCTGAATCGTCACCACCGAAGTGCTGAAGAAATTGTCTCCGTAGATCGTGATCACCGGGTTGATGGCCGGGCCGGCGATGATACTCGAAGGAAAAATGGAGTGAAGCGTGGGCGGACCCGCCGAAACGACCAGGTTCACCGCGACCGTGGCCGATCCATTCACCGGATTCGTCGCGGCGATCGTGATCAGCCCGGCATAACTTCCCGGATTCAGCGTATTGAGCGTGGCCGAGTCGAGCGTGATGGTGATCGGGACCGTGGAGCCGGAAAGGGCCACACCGCTGGTTTGCAGATTCGGCAATTGCCCGCTGCCGTTGACGCGCAGCCATACGGCGCTCGATCCGGAACCGGTCTTGCCGCTGCCGGCCGATGCCGTGACATTGAACGGGATGATATCGCCGCTCGAGGCCACGTCCAGTTCCGCGGAAGTGGGCAGAGCGCCAGCAGACCCGGTCGTATACGTGAACGTCAGAGTCGGAGTACTGCTGCCCGAGGGCGGGCTGTAATTGGGGGATGGGGATGTCACCATCAGCGTGGAAGGCGCGTTGGAAACCGAAAGCGAGACCGGAACCACGGCAGGGTTGCTGCTCGCCGGTACGGTGTCGATCGTGATGGTGCCGGAATAACTGCCCGGCGTTAGGGTGGTAGGGTTCACTGTGACCGATAGGGTCAGCGGGGAATGGCCGGAATTGGGGGTCACGGTCAGCCAGCCCTGCGGGTTCGAGGCCACCGTCACCGTCATGGGCAGTGCGCTGACCGGTGCAGGAAGCGAGGCGGTCAGCTTCGCCGGCGCGGGGAACGAACTGCTATTTACCTGGTAGCTGAAACTGAGCGAAGCCGGAGTCACCGAGGGGCCGGGGCTCTGGCCGGCCGCCAGGCCGGCGTAGAGAAGGAGCGGCATCAGGCGCTTCATACCCGTTTTATCGGCGGTACAGGCGGAGATCTGTAGGACCGGCTGAGCCTGCGCCGCCGTGAGGGCATGGTATTCTGGGTGCGATGTTCAGCCGCCAGCGTAAGGCACGTGTTTTGTTCGGTCTATCCGACGTTGTGCTGGCTGCGGCAGGGTTCGAGGCAGCCTACCAGACGCGCTCCTTCCTTCCCCTCGAGCACACGTTTTTCCTCAGTGTGGAAAAGAAGGCGCTCGTCCTCGGCTTCTCCCTCGTGGCATGGGTGGCGATCGGGCTGTGGCTGGGGGTCTACGAAAAGCTGGATTCCGGCCACCCGGGCATCATTCTGCGTGATTCCTTCCGGCAGTCGGCGTACGGCGCCATCTGCCTGGTGCTGTTCGAGTATGTCCTGCGGCTGGATCTGAGCCGTTTTTTCCTGGTCCTATTCTCCGTCTACGCGTGGATCCTGCTCCTGGCGTTCCGGCTGCTGGCCGGCCGGCTGGTCGGTGTCATTCGGCGGGAATTCGCCGCGCCTCGGTACGTGATGGTGGTCGGCACGGGCCCGCGCGCCCTGGAACTGGCACGGCGCATCGAAGCCTCGGCGGAATACGGCATCCGGCTGGGGGGATTTTTGGCGGAAGTGCCGGGCGGCCCGTCGCATGTCGGGCTGGGGTCGGTATATGAGGTGCGGCCGGTCGCCGAACTGCCTTCGATCCTGCAGCGGCACGTGGTGGATGACATAATTTTTGCGGTGCCGAGCGAGAGCCTGGGCGAACTGGAGGAAATCTTCCTGCTGTGCGATGAGGAGGGCGTCCGCACTCACGTGGCGGTCGATTTTTTCCCGCACGTGAACAGCACGATCTCGCTCGACCGTTTCGGCACCACGCCCCTGCTCACGTTCTCGGCCGCTCCCTATGACGAAATCCGCCTCCTGATCAAGCGGCTGATCGATATCCTGGTCGCGGCGGCCGGTCTGATCGTGCTGGCGCCCGCGATGATGCTGATTGCGCTGCTCATCCGCCTGACTTCGCCCGGACCCGCCATTTTCCGCCAGGTGCGCTGCGGGCTGAACGGCCGCCGGTTTCTTTTCTACAAATTCCGCTCCATGTGCGAGAACGCCGAGGCGATGCAGGCCGCGGTCGCCCACCTCAACGCACGTGACGGCGCGGTCTTCAAGATCCCGCGCGACCCCCGCCTGACGCCCATTGGCCGCTACCTGCGCAAGTTCTCGATCGACGAATGGCCGCAGTTGTGGAACGTGCTGCGCGGAGACATGTCGCTGGTCGGGCCGCGCCCCGCCATTCCGAGCGAGGTCGAGCAATATCAGCGCTGGCAGCGGCGCCGTCTGCGCATGCGGCCCGGACTTACGTGCCTGTGGGCCATCAACGGACGGGACGCCGTCGGGTTCGAAACGTGGATGAAGCTCGACATGCAGTACATTGATAATTGGTCGCTGGCGCTCGATTGGAAGATCCTGTTGCGCACGATTCCGCGGGTCCTGACCGGACACGGGGCAAATTGATTCTTTTATGCATCTGATTCCCACGCAAGATGAAACCGTGGCTTTACTGCGCGAAACCGGCGCCCTGCGCGATGGCCATTTCGAATATCCCAGCGGGCTTCATTCCAACGAGTACCTTCAGGTGCCGCTCGCGATGCGACACTCGCAACACCAGCGCCTGCTCTCCGTCGGGCTGAGCCGGCGGCTGCGCGCCAATCCGGAAATCCGCGCCATCATACCGGAGCTTTCCGTCGTCGTACCCGCTACCGCCGGATTGCCGGTCGCCTATGGTTTGTGCGAAGCTCTGCGGGCCAAGCAGGTCTATTGGGCCGAGCGGGAACACGACAGCGAGCCGCTCCGGTTCCGGCAATACATTAAGCCGCACCCGGGCGAGCAGGTTGTGCTGGTGGACGATATTCTCCGCACCGGAAGCAAGTTGAGCGAGCTCAAAGCCCTGCTCGAGGCCGAAGACGCCACGGTGATCGGCCTGGCGGTCATCATCTATCAGCCCACCCCGAACACCGCCAGCTTCGGAAATTTACCGCTGTATTATCTCGCCAAGCTTGAGGCCAGCTACTACGCGGATAGTGAACACTGCGCCCTGTGTAAAGCCGGCCAGCCGCTGGAAAAGGTCTGGATTTAGGTAATTTTACCGGTACGGGAACGGACAAAATCCCGCAAAAGTACTGTCACTGCCGTCTGTAAGTTGCTGTTTTGGCAGGGAGATTCATCGCGAACGCGATCCTGCTGAAACCGTGTGCAAAATGTTACAGACATTCACAAAACAACGCTTTGAGACGTCGCCCGAATGTTTTCCACAGACTTTCCCACCGAACTGTGGAAAATTCGGGCCACCCCTCCGGTTAAGGATCGGCTGAAATCGGGTAATTATCCACTACGTCTATGCTAAATTGGACGTTCAAGTACGGGGAGCATGCGTAACTTTTGCCTCATTTTTTTCGCCAGCTTGGTCCCGCTGGCGGCGCAATCTGCCGATGAAAAACTGGCGCCGTACTATCCGACGCCCGAAACCATCGTGGAGCGGATGCTGCAACTGGGCGGGCTGAAGGCGGGCGAAAAGATGTTCGACCTGGGCAGCGGTGACGGGCGCATCGTCATCATGGCGGCCCAGAAGTTCCATGCCGAAGCCGTGGGGATCGAACTGATGCCGGACCTGTGCCGGCAGAGCATGGCGAGGATCCGCAAGCTCGGATTGGAAAAGACGGCCCACATCATCAACGGCGACCTGCTGCGGCAGAACTACAGCTCGGCGGACCTGGTGACGGTTTACCTTCTCCCGGAATCGATCGACAACAAGGTGCAGCCGCTGCTCGACCGCCAGCTCAAGAAGGGCGCCCGCGTAGTGGCGCACGATTTTGAATTCAAGGCCTGGACACCGGAGAAGGTGGAGAACATCGCCGATGACGGAGAGGGCCGCAGCCACACGCTGTATCTGTACCGGAAATAAGCCGTGTTTGCCGCCTCCTGGCTACGTTACATCGCCTGGGTGCGGGCCGCGCTGGCGGCCATCGCACTAGGGCTCAGCTTCGTTTATCCGCTGAGCTCGCCCGTGGTCGTCCGCAGCTTGTTCGGCGCGTTCCTGCTGTACACGGCTTTGGTCGCGCTGCGTTTCAAGGGCATGAAGGGGTTTTCGGGGCTGGTGGCGCTGTTGTTGGACGTGGCGTTTTTCCTGGCTCTGGCGACGTTCGGCGCCGAGCACCTCGTGTGGATGGCCTCGGTCTTTTTTCTGTATCTCCTCACCGAGGCGCTGGCGTTTTACACAGCGATCGAGTTGGTTGTGATCGCGGGGATCTGCGCGGTTTGCGCGGCGGTCCTGCCCAGCGCGTCCATTCGAATGCTGGAACCGACCGTTCTGGTCGCGGGCACGCTGGCCTGCGGCTTTGCCGTCAGCCAGCAGCGGCAGAAGCGCGCCGCCGAGGCCGCGGATCTGCGCGCCGCCGCCGCCGAGAAGGCGGTCGAAAAGTCGCGCGAAGAGGAGCGGCAACGCATCGCGTCGGATTTTCACGACGGGCCGCTGCAAAGCTTCATCAGCCTGCAGATGCGCCTGGAGATCCTGCGCAAGCTGATGGAGCGGGATGCGCACGCCGGAATGGAGGAGTTAAAAGAGCTGCAGGGGCTGGCGCAGACGCAGGTGCGCGACCTCCGCACATTCCTGCACAGCATGCGTCCGGTGGACGTGGACGGCGGAAATTTCGTCGCGGTAACGCGCCGCATGACAGAAAGCTTCCAGAAGGAGAGCGGAATTCCGGTCACCTTCCTGGGCACCAACTCGCCCGTGGGGCTGCCGCAGGAGACGGCGCTCGAGGTGCTGCAGATGCTTCGCGAATCGCTGCACAACGTGCAGAAGCACGCTGGGGCGACTCGGGTGGCGCTATCGCTGGAGAAATCGGACAAGGGTCTCGACATTTCAATCGACGATAACGGCCACGGTTTCCCATTCGCCGGCAGCTATACGCTGGAGGAGCTGGAACTGCTGCGCCTAGGGCCTGCCAGTCTCAAGCGCCGCGCGCGGGCGCTCAATGCGGAGTTGACGCTCGAATCGCGTCCGGGGCGCGGCGCGAGCCTGAAGTACCGGATACCGCTGCAATGAGGCGGGGGTCGGGGGCTGGGGATTGGGGGCTGGGGAGCACGGTCCTCGTCTTCGCCCTGGCTGCTTCCGGGTGCGTCCGGTATGGTGAGTTTACGCTGCCGCCGCTTGGCGGTGGAAATCCGAATATCCGGTTCACATTCGAGGAGCGGCCGGAGCCGGTCGTGCGCCGTGGCGCGTGGCGGGATGTGCTGAACCCCGCGACGGTCGGGCCGGACGTTTATTATTCCGCCTGGGACGGGCGGACTTGGCGCACGGCGCACTACCGCAACGGCATCGACCTCGGCGTGGTGCTGGCGCCCGATCCGCGCACCTGGGAGGGGTCGTACATCGCGGCCAATGGTTCGGCGCTGAATGTCGATGGCGCGGTGTGGTATTGGTACGTCGCGGGGCCGCGCGAGCGGCCGGCGATCGGACTGGCGCGCGACTGGCGCAAGGAGCCGCGCCCCGTGCTGGATCCGGGGCCGTACATGAGCTGGGACGAGCGGGGCGTCGCCGACCCGTGCGTCGTCCGCCTCGGCTCCGAATTCTACATGTACTTCCTCGGCGAGGATCGCGCGGCGCGGCAGCGCATCGGCGTGGCCCGGTCGAGCGACGGCATCCATTGGCAGAAGCTGACCTCGAATCCGGTCCTGGAGATCGGCGAGCCGGGCGCGTTCGACGAAAACGGGCTTGGCGAGCCCGCGGTCTGGCAGGCGCGCGGGTATTACTGGATGCTGTACACGGGGCGCGGCGCGGGCGAGGTGCGGCGGCTGGGCATTGCGCGGTCGTCCGATGGTGTGCATTGGACGAAGCTGCCGGAGGTGTTTGCGGGCGCATCGGCGTGGGATTCGAAAGTTCTGTGCGATCCTAGCGTGGAGGCGGCCGGCGATTCGGCGGTCGGGGTGTGGTTCGGCGGCGGCGATATCGCGCGGCCGGACGAAAACCTCAACGGACAGATCGGCTACGGCGTGCTCCACATGACGGCGCAATGAACATCGGAATCACCTGCTACCCCACTTACGGCGGCAGCGGCATCGTGGCGACGGAGCTGGGGCTGGAGCTCGCGGCGCGCGGCCATCACGTCCATTTCATCAGTTATGCCAACCCCATCCGCCTCGATCCGGGGCTGCCGCGCATTCACTATCACGAGGTCGAGGTTTCGACTTACCCGCTTTTTCAATATCCGCCTTACTGCCTGGCACTGGCTTCGCGCATGGCGGAGGTGGCGGAGGCGTACCGGCTCGACCTGTTGCACGTTCATTACGCGATCCCGCATTCCATCGCGGCGCTGTTGGCGCAGCAGATGCTGGAGGCATCCCGCGATCACTCGCGCCGCGTTCCGTTCATGACGACGCTGCACGGAACCGATATTACCCTGGTGGGCGCGGAGCCCTCGTATTTTCCGATCACCAAATTCTCGATCGAAAAGTCGGACGGTATTACTTCGATCAGCGAATATCTGCGGCAGCGGACGGTGGACGTTTTCGGTGTGCCCAACGAGATCCGCGTCATCCCGAATTTCGTCAACTGCGAGTTGTACCATCCGGACGATGAGAAGAAGGGCGCGGCGGAGTATGCGCCAACTGGCGAGAAGCTGCTGATCCACCTCTCGAATTTCCGGCCGGTGAAGCGCGTGCAGGACTGCATCCGCATTCTTGCGGAAGTACGCAAGACGGCGCCGGCCCACCTCCTGATGGTGGGAGATGGCCCCGAGCGCGGCCCGGCCGAGCACCTGGCGCGCGAGTTGCACGTCGAGCGGCACGTTTCCTTCCTGGGCAAGCAGAACCACGTGGAGCGGCTGATTCCGCTGGCGCATGTGCTGCTGATGCCGAGCGAGATGGAAGCGTTCGGGCTGGTGGCGCTCGAAGCAATGGCCTGCGGGGTGGTACCTGTGGCGACGCGCGTCGGCGGTGTGCCGGAGCTGATCGCGAATGGCGAGAACGGGTTCCTCGAGGCCGCGGGCGATATCGCCGCGCAGGCCGCGCGCGTGGCCGCGCTGCTCCGCGACGATGCGCTGCACTACCGCATGGCGAAGGCCGGACGCTGGCACGCGGCGGAGCGGTTCTGCACGGATAAGATCATTCCGCAGTACGAGCAGTATTACGAGCAGACCTTGGAAGCCCGAGAATTAGGAGCGAGGCCGTAAGGGCGCCTTCGGCCTCCCTACCCCTCGAACCCCGGCGGCCGCTCGCCCGCCACGTTCCAGGCGCGTTCGAACGCCAGGCCGGCGCGGCCGAGCGTGCCTTCGTCCAACAGGCGGCCGATCAGCGTCACGCCGTGCGGCACGCGGCGCGGCGGCGAGAACCGCGGGAGCGGATGCGCGGGATCGGGGGCCCAGTCGCTGCGCGCTTCCGAGACGGTCACAAAGCCGGCGCGCAGCGTCAGCGAGGGGTGGCCGGTGTGGTTGCTGATGGTCAGCATTTCGTCGCGGAGCGAGGGCACCAGGAGCACGTCGACATCGCTGAAGATCCGTGCCATTTCCTGCGCCACCGCCCGGCGCAGGCGGGTGGCCTGGACGAAATCGACGGCAGCGAGAAAGCGCGCCTGGCGGAAGAGGTTGGGCCACGCGTCCGGGACCTGCGCCTTGAGCTGGGCCAGGCCGCCGGAGAGCGTCAGCTCTTCGAAGGCCGCGGCGGCTTCGGCGAACAGGATCAGGTCGAGCGAACTGTAGGGCCAGTCCGGCAGGTGCACCTCCACTGGTGTCATGCCGAGCCGGCGCGCGGTGTCGAGAGCGGCGCGGTCCACGTCCGTGGCGGGCGGCTCCTTCATCCAGTTCGGAAAATAGCCGATACGCAGGCCGGCGGCTGGCGCGGCCGCATCGAAATCGAGCCGGCTCGGCACGCTGGCGGTGTCGCCCGCATCCGGCCCGGAGATCGCCTGCAGGACCAACAGCGTGTCTTCGACGCCGCGGCACATGGGCCCGAGCTTATCCAGGGACCAGCAAAGCGTCATGGCCCCGGTACGCGGCACGCGGCCATACGTCGGGCGGAGGCCGGTGACCCCGCAGCGCATCGAAGGGCTGACGATGCTGCCTCCCGTCTCGCTGCCGATGGAGAAGCCGACCAGCGCGGCGGCGGTCGCGGCCCCCGGCCCGGCGCTCGAACCCGAGGCGCCTTCCTCGAGCAGCCACGGGTTCATGGTCTGGCCGCCGAACCAGATATCGTTGAGGGCGAGCGCTCCCAGGCTCAGCTTGGCGATCAGCACCGCGCCGGCATCGTGGAGGCGCTTGACCACCGCCGCATCCGCGGAGGGGAGGCGGTTGCGGTAGGGCTCAGCGCCCCAGGTGGTCGGGATACCGGCCGTGTCGAGCAGATCCTTGGCGCCCCAGGGAATGCCGTGCAGCGGGCCGCGATAATGGCCGGCTGCGATCTCACGGTCGGCCTGGCGCGCCTGCAGCAGCGCGAGCTCGCGGGTGATGGTGATGGCGCAGCGCAGCTTGGGATCGTGTCGGTCGAGCCGGTCCAGATAGATCGTGGTGAGCCGCTCGGAGGTAAGCTGGCGGTTTTCGATCCATCGCGCGAGGTGGGTGAGCGGCGCGAAGGCGATGTCGGCATCGTTCGAGGGAAGGGGATCGGGGGCGGCGGGCGTGCGGACGAAACGGTCGCGCGATGCGGCGGCGGATTGGCCGGGCAGCATCGGATTCCAGCACGAGGCTGGCGCGAGCGAATCCGGCGGAATGAACTTCTTCGGGCCTACGCGGCGCTCGTAGAGCGGCGCCATCGTCCTGCGCCAACTGGCGGCGGCCATGGCGCGCTCGGGCGGCGAAAGCGGGAATTGCACGAGCTTCTCGGCCTCGGCGAAGGTGGAAGCCGATACCGGCGGGCCGACCTCCTGTGCCGTCCCGAAGGCCGGCGGCGCGCCGGGCGGCTGCGCCCCAGAGCCGGGAACGGAGCGGCGGCAGGCGGCAGCGAAGGCCGCGAGGGCGGCGGAGGCGCGGCTGAGAAACTGGCGGCGGTTCGACATGTATTCCGCCCCACATTGTATACGCCTGTTGCGCGTTGGCGAGCGGATTGCAATCGCAATTACCGTGATTCGGACGATTCCATGCTGGGTGCTTCTACTCGCGGTTCTTGGGTTCGGCCAGACGCAGCCGGCGCGGATGGTGCGGATCGACGAACACATCTATCGAGGGCACCAGCCGGGGCGGGAAGATTACGACAAACTGGCGCAGGCGGGAATCCGCACCATTCTGGACCTGCGCGGCGGATCGATCCACAAGCCGCATGAGGAGAAGATGGCGAAAGCCGCCGGCCTCGACTACATCAGCATCCGGCTTTCGGGATTCTGGGAGCCGCACGACTGGCAGATGGCGCGGGTCCTCTCCGTTATGGAGGATCCTGCGCGATGGCCCATTTTCCTTCACTGCCGGCGGGGCGACGACCGCGTGGGAATGGTGATCGCCTGCTACCGGATCGCGCACGACCACTGGACCAACGCCGAAGCGCTCGCGGAGGCGCGCCATAACGGGCTGTTTCCGCTCGAGCTGCTGATGCGGCGCTACGTGCTGCACTTCCAGGCCGACCGGGCGATGCAGGCGCAGAGCCGGTAAGCGGCCGCGCAGCACGCTATCATAATCGCTAGTCCTCCCCATGTGGATCGTCCAACTCGCGCTTCGCCGGCCCTATACCTTCGTGATCATGGCGCTTCTCATCGTGATCCTGGGAGCGCTGGCGATCGTGCGCATGCCGACCGATATCTTCCCGGATATCGACATTCCGGTGGTCAGCGTCATCTGGAGTTATACCGGCGTTTCCCCGGAAGAGATGGCCGAGATCATCACGGTGCGCTCGGAGCGCGCGTTCACGACCCAGGTGAATGACATCGAGCACATCGAGTCGCAGTCCTTGCCTGGTGTGGCCGTGATCCGCGTTTTCTTCCACGCGGGCGCGAGCGTGGACGCCGCGGTGGCGCAATTGGCCGCCTCCTCGCAGTCGGTGCTGCACTCGCTCCCCACGGGCATCACACCTCCGAATATTCTCCGGTATAACGCGTCGACCGTCCCGATCCTGCAACTCGGCATTTCGAGCGACACGCTCCCCGAGCAGCAGCTCTACGACCTCGGCTACAACTTCATCCGCACCCAGCTCTCCAACGTGCAGGGCGCGAGTTTCCCGCTCCCTTACGGAGGCCGGCCGCGACAGGTTTCCGTGGATCTCAACCCGCGCGCTCTCTACGCGCAGGGTCTCTCGGCTGAGGATGTAGTGAACGCCATCAACAACCAGAGCCTGGTCCTTCCCTCCGGGAGCGTCAAGATCGGCGGACAGGAATACACGGTCCGGCTAAACAGCGAGCCCGAGCTGGCGACCGCCTTCAACCGGCTGCCGGTGCGGCAATCGGGCGGCACCACGGTCTACGTGGGCGACGTGGCCCACGTGCGCGACGGTTACGCGGTGCAGACCAACATTGTGCGGCATAACGGCGCGCGAGCCGCGCTCCTCACGGTGCTCAAGAACGGCGGCTCTTCCACGCTCGAAATCGTCGACAAGCTCAAAGCGATGCTGCCGCGCGTGCGCTCCACGCTACCTCCGGCGCTCAACCTCCGCCTGATGTTCGATCAGTCCATTTTTGTGCGGGACGCGATTCGAGGCGTGGTGCGCGAGGCGATCATCGCGGCCGGGCTCACGGGCCTGATGATCCTCCTGTTCCTCGGAAGCTGGCGCAGCACGATCATCGTCTGCATCTCGATTCCGCTCTCAATTCTTACGTCGCTCGCCGTGCTTCACCTGATGGGGCAGACGATCAATGTGATGACCCTCGGCGGGCTGGCGCTGGCGGTCGGCATCCTGGTGGACGACGCGACGGTCGAGATCGAGAACATCCACCGCAATTTCGGGCTCGGCAAACCGATCGTCAAGGCGATTCTCGATGGCGCCATGCAGATCGCCGTTCCGGCCTTTGTCTCCACGCTCTGCATCTGCATCGTGTTCGTCCCGGTCATTTTCCTGACCGGGGCCGCGCGGTATCTGTTCGCGCCCCTGGCGCTGGCGGTGGTGCTGGCGATGATGGCGTCCTACCTGCTTTCGCGGACGCTGGTGCCGACCATGGTGCGATACCTCCTGGCGGGGGAAGCGGGCGGGCACGGCGGCGCGCCACGTGCGTTCGAGCGCTGGTTCGAGCGCTTTCGCGAAGGCTACCGGAACGTGCTGGCAGCCGCGCTCGCGCACCGCCCGCTGGTTGCGCTCTCGTTTTTTCTGATCTGCGCCGCGTGTCTCTCGCTCGGTCCGTTCCTCGGCCAGGATTTCTTCCCGCAAGTGGACGCGGGTCAGATCCGGCTGCACGTCCGCGCCCCCGCGGGCACGCGCATCGAGGAGACGGAGCAGTATTTCGCCCGCGTGGAAAGCGCTTTGCGCCGCGTGATTCCCGCCGACGAGCTGACCGACATCGTGGACAATATCGGCCTGCCGTACTCGGGGCTGAATATCGCGATGAGCGACAGCGCTACGATCGGCACGTTCGATGGCGAAATCCTGATCTCCCTGCGCGAGGGGCGGCACGCTTCCACCTGGGACTACGTGCGCCAGCTTCGCGCCCGCCTCGGCCGGGAGTTCCCCGAACTGGAATTCTTCTTCCAGCCGGCCGATATCGTCGGCCAGATTCTGAATTTCGGACTGCCGGCGCCCATCGATATTCAGGTGGTCGGTCCACTCGCCAACGCGCGGGCCAATTATGCGATCGCGCGGCAGATCGAGGCGCGCCTGGCGCGGATTCCCGGCACGGCGGACGTCCATACGCACCAGGTGGTGGACGTTCCCGAGCTGCTGTTCCAGGTGGATCGCACGCGCGCCCAGCAGCTCGGGCTGACGCAGAGGGATGTCGCGGACAGCCTGCTGATCTCGCTCTCATCGAGCACACAGATTGCGCCGAACTACTGGATCGATCCGCGCAATAGCGTCGATTACCCGATCTCTGTGATGACGCCGCAGTACCGCGTCGATTCCACCGCCGAGCTGCTGCGAACGCCGATCCATGCGGCGGGCAAGCCCGTTCCGCAGTTGCTGACCAATATCGGCGCGCTACAGCGCGACACCACGGCTTCGGTCGTAAACCATTACAACGTGCAGCCGCTCTATGACGTTTACGCCAACGTGCAGGACCGGGACCTCGGCGCCGTGGCGGCCGAAGTGGACCGGGTGCTGGCCGAATCCGGGCGCAAGCTGCCCAAGGGTAGTTTCCTCGAAACGCGCGGCCAGGTTTCCACGATGCGCAGCTCCTTCCGCGGTCTGGCGATCGGTCTGGTGTTCGCGATCGTGCTGGTGTACTTCGTGATGGTGGTGAATTTCCAGTCCTGGCTCGATCCCTTCATTATTCTGATGGCGCTGCCGGGCGCTCTTTCGGGGATCGTGCTGATGCTGTTCGTGACGCAGACCACGCTCAACGTGCCCTCCATGATGGGCGCGATCATGAGCATCGGGGTGGCGACGGCGAACAGTATCCTGCTGGTGAATTTTGCCAATGATGTGCGCGAGACCGGCTCGGACGCGATCGCGGCGGCGCTCGAAGCCGGCTACACGCGCCTGCGGCCGGTGGTGATGACGGCGCTCGCGATGATCGTCGGCATGCTGCCCATGGCGCTCGGCTTCGGCGAAGGCGGCGAGCAGAATGCGCCGCTCGGCCGCGCGGTTATCGGCGGGCTTCTGCTCGCCACAGTTGCTACTCTATTCTTTGTGCCGGTGGTGTATTCGTTCCTCCGGCGGACGCCGCCGCGCTACGGGCGGAGCTCGGAAACCGGCCTCTCATGATGGCACAGCAGACAACCCGGATGGCGCCCCCATCGAAGCCCGGCAGGCGGCCCGTGGTCGTGTTTTTCGCGGTACTGGGGCTCGTGGTCGCGGCGGCGATCGTACTGGGTCTGCTGCCGCGGCTGTCGCGCCAGAAGGGATTGCTGGCTGCGTCCGAGCAGGTGGCGGCGCGCAAGCCCGTGGTGCTGGCCTCGGCCGCGCATTTCGGCACGAACCAGAACACGGTCGATCTGCCGGCTGATCTGGTGGCCATGATCGAATCGCCGATCTTCGCGCGCGCCGATGGATACCTGAAATCGCGGCTGGTGGACTACGGCTGGCACGTGAAGGCGGGCCAGACGATGGCCGAAATCGAGACGCCGGAGCTCGACCAGCAGATCAGCCAGGCGCGGGCGAACCTGGAGCAGTCGCAGGCCGCTATCAAGGAACTGGAGTCCGATATCGACCTGGCGCGGGCCAACCTGCAGCTCGCGCATGTCACGTACGACCGCTGGCAGCGCCTGGCGGACAAGGGTGTGGTTTCCCGCCAGGAGCGCGATGAGCGCCAGGCCGACCTGGCCGTGAAAGAGGCCACTCTGCGGAAGGCGGAGAGCGCGCTCGCGACCGCGCAGAACACGATTCGCGCCAATCAGGCGAACCTGCAGCGGCTCGAGCAGTTGAAGTCATTCGACCGCATTACCGCGCCATTCGATGGCGTCGTGACGGCCCGGGACGTGGATGTCGGCACGCTGATCAATGCCGGCTCCAAGGAGCTTTTCAAAGTCGCGCAGATCGATCCGATCCGGATCTTCGTCAACGTGCCGCAGGCGTACGTGGCCTCGATCGCGCAGGGCCAGACCGCGGAGGTACGGGTGCAGGAGCGCCCGGGCGAGGTGTGGAACGCCAAGGTAACGGGGATTTCACCCTCGCTCGACCCGAATTCGCGGGCCATGCTGGCAATTCTGCGGGCTGCCAATCCGCAGGGAACGCTCTATCCCGGAATGTACGCGCAGGTGCGGTTCCACATCGAACAGTCCAAACCCATGCTGCGCATTCCGGGCGACGCGCTGATCCTGGGAAAGAGTGGCGCGCGCGTGGCGGTCGCCGGCGCGGGCGGCATCGTACATTTCCGCGCAGTGACGATCGGACAGGATTTGGGATCGGAGGTCGAGATCACGTCCGGCCTGGAGCCCGGCGATCTGGTCATTTCCAATCCGACCGATGCGGTGACCGAGGGCGCGGTGGTCGAAGTGCGCAAGCGATAGCGGGTACCTCCGCCACAGGTGGCGCGCCGCTCAAGAAATCCCGTCCTTTCCCGATAAGAACAGCAAAGGACAATATGCTCAGAATCAATCTCACTCGTTGTATGATTGCTGCGTCTGCGCTTGCGGCCGCGGCCGGCGCCGCATCGGCGCAAACCTATCAAACCAATATCCCGGTTCGCTTTCAGGTTGGGGACACGAACATGGCGCCCGGAGACTATCGCGTGGCTGTTTCGAACTCCTCGGGCGCTACGGTCGTGGAGCTCTTCAACCTGCAGACGCATCAGTCGGGCATGGTCATGGCCGGCATCAAGGCCGATCCGCCGAAGACGTGGCCCATCGAGGGCAGGCCGGTGCTCACGCTCGCCTGCGATGGCGGCGCCTGTGCGCTGAAGGCATTATGGGACGGCAGCGAATCCTTCGTGTACCGATTCTCCGCGCCGAAGCTCGTTAAAGACGAAACGCCCGGCGCGGCACTCAGGCTGCCGCTCAGGAAAGGCGACTAACGGCGAAAGGGGGCAGGCCGCCCTGCCCTCTACCACGCCCTCTGATATTGCACCGGGACCGGCGGCTCCGCCCCGAGTTTCTTCGCCGCGTGCTGGACCCAGTACGGGTTGCGCAGGAACTCGCGGGCGACCAGGACCACATCGGCCTTGCCGGAAGCGACGATCTCTTCGGCCTGCTCCGCCTTCGTGATGAGGCCGACGGCGCCGGTCATCACATCCGCGTCGTGCCGGATGCGCTCGGCGAACGGCACCTGGTAACCCGGCCCGAGCTCGATCTTCTGATCGAGCGTCAGGCCGCCCGAGGAGCAGTCGATCAGGTCCACCCCGAGCCCGCGCACGCGCTTCGCCAGTTCGACGGAATCGTCGAGCGCCCAGCCGCCCGGCGCCCAATCGGTGGCCGAAATCCGGAGCCATAGCGGCAGCTCTTCGGGCCACGCGGCGCGCACGGCCTCGACCACCTCCAGCGCGAAACGGATGCGCTTTTCGAAGCTCCCGCCGTACTGGTCTGCGCGGCGGTTGCTTAGCGGCGAGAGGAATTCGTGGATCAAGTAACCGTGTGCGCCGTGGATCTCGACCACCTGGAAACCGGCCGCGAGCGCGCGGCGCGCGGCAGCCGCGAAGGCATCTACCAGGCTGCGGATCTCGGCCGCGGTCAGCTCGTGCGGCGCGGGATCGTGCGGGTGAAACGGCAGCGCGCTTGGCGCGGCCGGCAGCCATCCGCCATTGGATTCCGCAATGCAACCGCCGCCCTGCCACGGTGGGCGCGTGCTGGCCTTTCGGCCGGCGTGCGCCAATTGGATGGCGGCAACCGTTCCCTGCCGCTTCAGAAACGCCGCAATGCGCGCGAGGAAATCGATGTGGGCATCTTTCCAGATGCCTTGATCGGCCGGCGAGATGCGGCCGCCCGGAGTCACGGCGGTGGCCTCCATCATCACCAGCCCCGCGCCGCCCACAGCGCGCGAGCCGAGGTGCACCAGGTGCCAGTCGTTGGCGAAGCCGTCCTCGCTTGAATACTGGCACATCGGAGAAACGCAAATGCGATTGCGCAGCTCGACGGAGCGAATCTGCATGGGCGCGAAGAGGCACGAGGAGGACATAATCTCAGTATCGTGCGGCGAGGCGGAATTATAGCGGGAGCTCCGCCGGGGCGGGGAATCCGTGCTGTTCGCGGCCCACGTCGCCGTCGTACTTCATGGCGGTCTTGAAGAGCTCGTAACGGCCATCGGCGGCATCTTCGCGGACCTGATCGCGCAGGCGCTGCATCGCTTCGGGCGTCATCGGCTGGAACCCCTGCGCCACCGCCAGGTTCTGCCGGAGCACGGGCAATGACTCAATGCCGCTGATCGTCACCGCCACGGGCAGGCTCATGGCGTACCGTAGCGCATCGGCCGCCCGGACCGCGCCGTGCGCCACCATTTCGCCGCTGCCTCCGAGGCTCTTCATGCCGAGCGGCGCGATGCCGCGGCGGTTCAATTCCGGCAGCACCTGCTGCTCGAAGCTGCGGAAAGTCGCGTCCAGGCAATTGAGCGGCAACTGGACGGTGTCAAAGGGGAAATCATAAGAGAGCATCTTCAGGTGAATCGCCGGGTCCTTGTGGCCGGTGAAGCCGATGAAGCGCACCTTGCCATCCTTTTTCGCCTGTACCAGCGCTTCGGCCGCTCCATTGGGGCGGAAGATCAGTTCCGGGTCATTAGGGTAGATCACTTCATGGATCTGCCAGATGTCGAGATAGTCCGTGCGGAGTCGCTGGAGCGATTCCTCCAGCATTCGCATCGCCACGGCTTTCTCGCGCCCGTGCGTGCAGACCTTGGTCATAAGTATGACGCGGCCGCGCCTGCCGGCAAGCGCACTGCCCATCCACTCTTCGCTCCGGCCTTCGTGATACTCCCAGGCGTTATCGAAGAAGTTGACGCCGCCATCGATTGCCTCATCGACGATGCGCTTTGCCTGGTCCTCGCTCTCCGCGGAGCCGAGATGATACCCGCCGAGGCCCAGGATCGAGACCTCGACACCCGTGCGGCCCAAGGTCCGCCTCGGGATTTGTCCGCTGCCATTTCCCTGTGTCATCATCCTGCCGCCTCCGATCGGGTGCTCCCTATTGGCTTTGAGGGCTGTACTTGGGGTACGGAAGCCCGGTATTCTCGGACGCCCCCAGCATTTCCTTCACTTCCGCCTGGCCGATATCGATCGGGAAGTTGTGCGCCATGCGCGCCTCCGGGTTCTCGAACTGTAGCGACATCTTGTAGAGCTCGAAGCGGCCGTCGGCGGCGAATGGCTTAACGCGGTCGCGCAGGGCCTGCATCTCGGCGGGCGTCATCGGTTGAAAGTTCTGTGCCACCGTGAGATTTTGCTGGAGGATGTCGGGCTTTTCGATGCCCGTGATGGTCACCGCGACCGGCAGGCTCATGGCATAGCGCAGACACTCTTCGGCCGTGATCGCGGCTTTGCCGAGTGCCTGCGCATGGCCCTGGAACGGCTTCATGCCGAGAGCGGCGATGCCGCGGCGGTTGAGTTCCGGCAGCACCCTCTGCTCGAAGCTGAGGAAGTTACCGTCGAACGGATTGAGCGGCATCTGCACCGCATCGAATGGGAAACCGGTGGCGAGCATCTGAAGGTGAATCTCGGGATGCTTGTGGCCGGTAAACCCCACAAAGCGAACCTTGCCATCCCGTTTGGCCTTCTCCAGCGCCTCCGCGGCACCGTTCGGCCGAATGAAGAGCGCGGGATCGTTCTCGAAGCAAACGCCGTGCACCTGCCAGAGATCGAGATAGTCCGTTTGCAGGCGCCGCAGCGACTCTTCAAGCATCCGCAGACCGAGCGCGGCGCCGCGCCCGTGCGTGCAGACTTTGGTCATCAGGAATACGCGGTCGCGAATGCCCTTCAGCCCCGCGCCCATCCACTCCTCCGACTTTCCGCGATGATACTCCCAGCAGTTGTCGAAGAATGTGATGCCGCCGTCGACCGCCTCGCGTATTAGCCGGATAGCGGTTGCCTGGTCTTCCGCATCGCCCAGATGGTGTCCGCCGTAGCCGAGCGCGGAGACCCGCACCTCATGGCGGCCGAACCGCCGCGTGGGAATCTGCGACATGCCGTTGGCGGTTGCAAGCGCAAGGCCAGTGAGCAAAAAGTCCCGATAATCACGAAACTCCCATCCGTTGTACCCGGAGTAAGCTTGACAGCCTCCATCTTGCGCAATATAACTTCCTACAACCGGCAACGGTCGCGCGCCCTGCAGGATCCTCCACGGCGCCACCGTAAAGCAGGCGAATCGGTTTGGAGTTCGATTCAGCGGCGCACCAGAAATCTGCTGTGATTTGCTCCTGTTGCAGTGCGTCCTGCGGGAGGATAGCATGCACTGCACGGGTTTTCGGCCGCAGATCAGTATTTCATTGCTGCTGGCCGCCGCGGCCGCCATGGCGAACGCCGCGACTGATTCCAACGCGGTTCTGGGCTTCGAGACGCCCGCGGGTTGGATGGTCAAGGGCGATGACGCGATTCCGACCGCGCTGGTTTCCACCACTACGCGAACACAGGGGAATTTCGCGGTGGCGCTCGTCTATCCGGCGAGCCATAATGCCCTGACCAGTTTGCCGGTCTCGTCGGCCGCCACCGCACTCAGTGGATTGGGCAACCCAGGCTCTGTTTTTGAGATCGACGTGCTGACGCCGGGCGACCGGTTCAACCCCGGTAATCCCGGTTCTCTGGCGCTTTCGGTCAGCAGCAGCTCCGCTGGGCTCAATCACGAATACCTCGGCGAAGTGGATTTTAGCCGCTTTCCGCCGGGCGTTTACAACACCATGCAGTTTGCCATCTCTGATAAAGTCCGGAATGCGCTGGGCACCGGCAGTTTCAACGACCTCGTAATCGAGCTCGTGCTCAGCTCGCCGGGACGCGGCGAGCGGGAGGGTCAGTACCTGCTGGACAACCTCCGTGTTCACTCGGTTCCGCTGGTGACTGGCCACCCTGGGCTTACGCCGCCGCCGGGATACGGAGGGTCGGTCGATTTCGTGGTGTTCGGCGCTACTCCCGTTGCACAGAGCTTTCCAGTGGAAGTGTTGCAAGTGCCGGACAGCCTGCACCTCAAGCTCGGTGCCGCCGGCTCGACTACTGTGCAACTGGCGATCGGCTACGAAGGTGCTCCGGCCTTCACGTGCAGTTTTGCCGCCAACATGTCCGACCCCACCGGGCAGTATTACGCGATCACCTCCTGCACGGGCGGCATGCAACCCGGCGATCTGGTCGGCGCCGATTGGGCGCAGATCACGATTGTGGGCGGAGACCCTACCATGAAGCTGCGCGCGCAGATCGCAGCGAACCCGATGGGTGACATGGTGGGCGGAGGCATCCTCCCGCCGATGCCCACTTTCTGGGGGGATTTTGATAGCTGCACGCCCGCGCCGGTTGCCGGGCAGGTGGTCACGACGTCCGCGAGCTGCACAGCCCAGACCGCTCAGGCCAACCAGATCGTCACCGCCTATTTCAACAAGGTGAACAACATTTCTCCCAACTGGGTGGTTACTCCGAAACCCGAGTTCGCCCGCCGCTTCGGCAACGGCGCGCCGTACGACACCGGGAACCCGCCACCGCCTCCGCCGGCCAACGACCCCAGTTTCCCGTTCGACAAGTCAGGGCATATGAACCCTGGCGGCAGCTTCGACGCGTATTGGCGTCTGAACGGAGACATCAGCACCTCGAATTCCCCCAACCAAACGACCCATATGGACGCCAGCTTCAGCGGCCACGCCGTTCTGTTCGGCAACGACGTGAACGTGCTGAGCGTGAATGCGAACTCCGATACCAGCACCGGCTCCTCGCCCACCTCGTCCGGCAGCGTACACGCGTACCTTTTCGGCGTTGAACTCCCCGGGGGCGGGAGCACCACGACCGGGTTCAACTTCAACATCTCGCAGTCGCAGGATCTCGACCTGCCCCCCATCTCGGCATGGATCTTCAGCATCACACTCGGCGCGAGCGCGTCGGTCGGCGTGGATGCAAGCGGCACACTCGCGCCCAGCGGAATCGATATCAACTTCGGGCCGAACGCGAGCCTTGGGGTGCACGCTTTCGGCGGTATCAACGTGGGAGTGGCGAGCGGCGGCGTCGATGTCCACGTGGACCTGCTGGACGTCAACACGCCCGTGAACGTGGAGGCCCTGTGGTCCCTCAGCACACTGCCGACCACCTGCTCGGCCTCCCTCAAATTCTCGGTCGATGCCAGCGTCAATATCAGCTCGGGCGGCGGCGAAGTCGATCTGGTGGCTACCTTCGGACCATGCCCGTTCTGCTACAGCAAATCGTGGACGCTCTTCAGTTGGAGTCCCCTGGCGAGCACGGGCTACACGCTTCTGAACGTCGCGGAGAACGTCGCGACGTTTATGCTGCCGACCTCCGCCTGCACACAGCCGCTCCAGGTCACGATCAATGCTCCGCCGGGAACCGCGGTCGCGGGGATTCCGATCAATCTCGTTGGAACCGTGACGAGCCCGAACGCCGGGAACGTCAATTGCCTCCCGTATCTGTGCGGCGGCCAGATGCAGCCGAGCCCGTTTTCTTGGTCCGTGGCTCCCCCGCAAACCTTGAATCCTGCGTCTGGCCAAGGCTGTTCGGTCACGGCTACATTCACTCCCGGGCAGCGCACGCTGAAACTGAGCGCCACCGCGTGCTACACGGACCAGTTCGGCAGGACGATCACCGAGGCCGGATCGGCCACTGAGAATGTGAACGTCACCTCGCTGAGCGCGGGGAATTACATCATCTCGACCAATCCTTACCCCTCCGGCAATCCGACGCCGCCATTCAATAACCAGTCGTTGTCGATCCAGATCCTCGGCAACAGCGGGCCCATTCAGTTGACCGGAGAGATCGTCCCGCCGAACCCGAATCTTTGCTCGTTCTGGTACGTCTCCCCGCCCGGCGCCACGATCGGAGGCGGCGGCTTGAACGTCACCTGGACGGCGGTCGCGGGCGCCCTCTACACGATAGAATTTCAGGCCGATGACTGTCACGGCAACCATATTGGGAATCCGGCAGTCATGCAGGTCAACGTGCAGACGATCCCGCAATAGCGCCATGGTGAAGACGATCTTCCGCAGGGCGATTCCGGGTCTTGTGGCCGTCGCAATTACGGCGGCGGCGGCCGCGCGCGGAGGGCCGGCCGCGGGCGAACAGCGCCGGTGGGCGCTGGTCTTTCGCGCGCGGCTGGATCAGGCGGACGGCGGCAAGCCGGTCGAGATTGAGCTGCGCGGCGATTGGTTGTTCACCGTCTGCGCGGTGCGATCCGGGGAGTACGATGCCGAGCTGCAGTTGATGGATGTGCGCCTTCGCGGCGACGGCGTCCCGCTTGCGCCCCGCGATGTCCAGGACGTGGAGCGCCGGCTGGCGCGTCCCTTCTGGGCCACGTACGGCAGCGATGGCGCGCTGCTGACGGTCCACTTCTTCCGGGATGTGACAGCCAGCGATCGAAACCTGCTCCAGATGATCGCAACCGAGACGCAATTCGTCCATCCGCCGGAAGACAGGCGGGTGTGGACGGTGCTGGAGCGCGATGCGGCGGGCGAGTACCTTGCGATTTACAACCGCTTGGCGCCCGGCGTCGTGATCAAGCGCAAGCTGAAATACGTTCACGCGGATAAGACCGGCGCTGCTCCGGGCGGCCTCGATATAGCGGTCGAGCAGTCCGAGCTCCGATATGCGCTCAGTCCGGAGGGCTGCATCGCCGCGCTCGACGGCAGCACGCGGGTGCGCATGGGCGAGCTTTTGCCCGGCGCCGGCCCACTCCGAGCGACGGCGGAAACGCATCTGGGCAGTCTGCGCACCGGCGCAGCGCCGGGTGCCATCGGAGGCCTCGCCCGTGCCGGCGCGCAAGTGCTGACGCTGCCGGTGGTGACGCACAATCCCGATCCGGCTCAAGCCCGCGCCGAGCGCGACCGCAGTCTGATCGAGGGGCGCACCACAGAATCGCTGCTCCAAAACGCCGGCGGTAACGATGCGGCAGCGGCAGAACGCCTGGCGGCGCTCTTCCGCGAACGTCCCGCCGCGGTGGACGCCGCGATCGCGCTGCTGCGGAAGAACGGACCACGGAAGGCGGTTACCGACGCGCTCGGCTCCGCGGAATCCCCGGTCGCCATCGCAGGGCTGGGAGCCCTGGCGCGAGATGTGAGCCTGGATCGAAAACTGCGCATCGACGCCGTCAACGCGTTCATCCAGATGCACCATCCCGGACTCGACGCGATGCGCATTCCTCCGGCGCTGCTGGATGACCCGGACCGCCAGATCGCTTCGGCTGCGCGCCTCATGAGCGGAGCCTTGGCCCGCGCAGGGCGTGAGCAACATTCCGAAGAAGCGGACCGCATCGATCGCGCGCTGATCGCGGGCTACCGCGCCGCTCCCACGACGGCGCAGAAGTGCGAATTCCTGGCGGGGCTCGGCAACAGCGCCGGGCCGGAAGCGGTCGCGATCATCGAGAGCGCGCTGGGCGACGAGCGGCCGGAGCTGCGCGCCGCCGCCGCCCGCGGGCTGCGGCTACCCCGAGGCGCACCCATCGACGCTCTCCTTTCCAAAACCATGACCCATGATTCCGATGCCGCGGTCCGGGCCGCGGCGATCTTCGCCTGCGGTTTCCATCATCCGATCGGGACGGCCATTGCCGAGGCGCTGCTCAAAGCGGCCAGGAGCGACGCCGCCGAGTACGTCCGCAGCAGCGCCATCAGTATGCTGCGCCAGAATCCACAATCCTCGCCCGCAATCCCCTCTACCCTCGAATGGATTGCCGCGAACGACGCAAGCCCTGGGGTTCGCCGGCTGGCGCGCGAAGCCCTGGCATCGCTTTCCGCGCCGGAAGCTCATTGAGCGGCCGGACCGCTACTCCGCCACCTTCACCCAGCACCGCAGCACCTCCGCGACGCTCCAGGCCTGCGCGATGCAGCCCCGCGGCGTGTAAGGCGGTTCGGCGTCGAAGACTTCGCTGATCGAGCCAATGCATTGCTCATCGAGGTGCGGCACGAATCCGTCGAGGAGCTTCCGCGCCTCGGCCGGATGGTCGGGGTGGAGCTTCAGCCAGGCGTCGATGTACGGGCCGATGAGCCAGGCCCATACCGTGCCCTGATGGTACGCCGCATCGCGCGCGCGCAGGTCGCCGTAGTAGCGCGGCTTGTAATCGGGATGCCCGGGGGCGAGCGACCGCAGGCCGAGCGGTGTAAGGAGGCGCTCCGTCACCACGTCCATTACCGGCTTCCAGCGAGCCCTGCTGAGCACGGGATGCTCGAGCGAAATGGCCAGCACCTGGTTGGGACGGCACGCTTCGTCATTGCCGCCGCCCTCGGCGTCCACCACATCGTAAAGATAGCCGCCCTGCTCAAACCAGAAGCGGCGGTTGAAGGAATCGCGCGCCCGGTCGGCCGTCTCCGCGAGTTCGCGCGCCGCCGGCTCCTGCCCCTCTTCGGCGAGCCACGCTTCGAGCAGCCGCAGCGCGTTGTACCAGAGCGCGTTGATCTCCACCGCCTTGCCGCGCCGCGGCGTCACCACCCAGTCGCCGACTTTGGCATCCATCCACGTAAGCTGATAGCCCGGCGCGCCCTGCTTCAATAACGCGTCCGCCGGGTCCATGCCGATGCCGAAGCGCGTACCCCGTATGTGGAAATCGATAATCTCCGTCAGCTTTGGCAGCAGCAGCTTGAGCGTCGTGCGGTCGCCGGTCGCCAGCAAATAACGGTGAAGAGCGTGGAAAAACCACAGCGTGGCGTCGGCGGTGTGGTACAGGCCCTCGGTTTCGCTTTCCGGGAACAGGTTGGGGATGAGGCCGTCGCATACGTAATGCGCGAAGGTGCGCAGGATCCACCCGGCTTCGTTGTACCGGCCCGTCGTAAGGGTGAGGCCTTCGAGCGAGATCATCGTATCGCGGCCCCAGTCGGTGAACCAGTGGTAGCCGGCAATGATGCTGCGGATCTCATCGCCGGCGGCGCGGGCGCGCGCGGCGTCCTGAACGCGTCCGACCGGCTCGATCAGAAACTGGTCGGCGGCGAACACCCACTCGGCGGCCGGACCCTCGCGCGCCACAACGGGCGCGGCCGCCAGCAGCAGCATTCTCCGATGGAGCTCCGCCTCCAGCGCCGCTTCGGGCGAAAGGGCTAGAATTTTCTGCCACGCCTCGGTCGAAGCGACGAGCGTGGCCGTATCGCCTTCGTGCAGGTCGCACCGGAAATAGCCGGGGCTCCACATCGAGCCCTGCCACTCGTAACCGCGGTGGCGCTCGGCCGGGTAAGGGATGGCGCCGGTTTCCTTGCGATCGAACGTGAAGGCGGCCGCAGGCCCTGTCATTCGTAGCCGCAGCGTGGGCAGGTCCGCCGTGGCGCTGATCTCGAAACGGTTCTCCACAACGTGGAGGTGGTACTCGTGCGGCTGCTCCACATTCACGGGCGCGTGATGCGAGCGAAAGTGGATCGCAGGGCGCAGCCCGAGCCGCAGCTTTCCGCGGCCGGCCAACAGCCGGTACGCGATGTAAACGGTATTCTGTCGATACGGCATCCACAGGCGCTTCTCGAGTACGAAGCCGTCCACTCGGTACTCCCAGACCGGCAGGCCGGCATCGAGGCGGAACTCGGCACAGTGCAGCGTATGTTCCGGTGTGACGCCAGCCAGTTCCTCCGCGCCGGTGTAGACCACCCGCTCGGGGAGCCGCAGCCGCTCGGAGAGACCGTTCAGCATCATCATGCGGCCCTGCGGATTGGGCAGCGCGGAAATCAGCAGTCCGTGGTAGCGCCGGGTAATCGCGCCGCTTACCGTGCCGGAAGCGTAGCCGCCCAGGCCGTTGGTCACCAGCCATTCCTGGCGCAGGTGCGGATCAGCCTCCGGCTCGTGCAACTCGCGCAGCGGCAGAACGCGGGTCAATCCTGCCATACCGGATTCGCCTCCACCGGGCGCATGACCATGGCCGAATGCCCAGGAATTTGCCAGCCCTTTGTGGTGTCGAGCGGCGCCGTGCCGCAGCCGCCGTAGCACGGCGCCTCGCTCGACCACTGGATCTCCCAGGGGCGGCCTTCGGACGGCGCGAGTAGCGGCTCGGGTGCGGGATCGAGTTGCAGGTCGCGCCCCAGGTTCACCAGCAGCAGCCGGTCGCCTTCCCGCCCGCCGAAATAGCGCAGCACGAACGCCTCTTCGCCCAGCACTGCGCCATCCACGCCGCCGGGGCGTTGCGCCCGAAATACCGGGTCCTCGCGGCGCAGGCGCAGCAGGTCCTTATGGAGCCGGTAGATGGGCGCGTGCGTCTCGCGCTCGGATAAATCGAGCTTGCACCGTTCGAACGTAGCGGGGTCTCCGGGATCCGCCATAACCGCGCGCATCTCGGGCTGCGCCAGTTCGCGGAACTGGCTGAGAAACTGAAGCCGCCCTTCGCGAACCAGCTCGCGCAAGCCGTCATTGTGATCGGCGAAGAATAGGAACGGGGCGGAGGATGCGAACTCCTGCCCCTGGAACAGCAGCGGCGTCCAGGGGCCGAGCAGCAGCAGCGCCGTGGCGGCCCGCAGGCGTCCCGGCGCGGTCAGCCGGTCAAGCCGCTCGCCCCGCCCGCTGTTGGCCACCTGGTCGTGATTCTGCAGGTAATTGACGAACTGCGCCGGCCGCAGCCCCCACGCCGGAGCGCCTCGCTGCTTGCCCTGCCAAATGTACCGCTGGCCCTGAAACAGAAAACCATACTTCACCGCGGAGAGGAACTCCTGCGGCCGCCCGAGATAATCGCTGTAATACGCTTCGTTGTGCCCGGTCAGCGCAACCATCGCCGAATGGTGGAAATCGTCGTTCCACAACCCGTCGAGGCCGCACCCGCCTTCCGCGGGCGGACGCGCCAGCCGCGAGTCCTCCTCTTCGTTCTCCGCCACCACGATCACGCGGCGCCCATTCGCCGCTGCGGCGGTCCGCATCTCCGCCGCCAGCTCCTCGAGAATATGCCGCGGAGAGGAATCGGAAATCTGCTGCGTGGCGTCCAGCCGCAGGCCGTCAATGTGAAACTCAACCGCCCAATACGCGGCGTTCGTAACCACCCACTCTCGGACCGGAGCCGAGCACGGGCCGTCGAAATTGAAGGCTTCGCCCCACTCGTTCTTGTAGCGGTCCGTGAAGTAATGCTCGGAATACTGCTTCAGATAGTTGCCGTCCGGCCCGACGTGATTGTAGACCACGTCCAGCAGCACCCCGACACCGCAGCGGTGCGCTTCGTCGACGAAGCGGCGGAAGTCGTCCGGCGTGCCGTACAGCGCCACCGGCGCAAACACCCCGACGCCGTCATAGCCCCAGCCGAAGCGCCCGGGGAAGTCCGCCACCGGCATGATCTCGACCGCGGTGATACCGGCCGCCGCCAGTTCGGCCAATTCGCCGCGCGCCGCCTCCCACGTGCCCGCGCGCGTAAAAGTGCCGAGGTGCATCTCGTAAATCACCTGGCCTTCTATCGAGAGGCCGCGCCAGTCCGCGTCCGTCCAGCGGAATGCGGCCGGGTCAATCACCTGCGATGGCCCGTGCGGCCCCGCGGGCTGAAATCGCGATGCGGGATCCGGAAACGCGTCGCCGTCGTCCAGGCGGAAACGGTACAGCGCTCCGGCAGCGATGCCCGGCGCCAGACCGGAGAAATACCCGGATGGCTCTCGCTCGAGTTCGACCGCCGCGCCACCCTCGAAGACGACGGCCACGCGTGCGCGCCGCGGCGCCCACACGCGAAAATGGGTGCCTTCGGGCCTAACCTCGGCGCCGATCGGAAAACGCCGGCTCATTTTTGCGGTCAGTCCCTCATTTCCTTCAACAGCACCGTGCTCCGCGCAACCAGCTCGTAGAAGCTCCCCGCCTGGAGCAGCGGCCGGTCGGTGCGATCCGGCGCCGCCGAATCGACGAGAACCTCCCAGGCGGTCCCCGGACGCCGCGGCATAAAGAACCGTATGGGTTCGTGGTGAGGGTTCATCAGAATCATAAATGTCTCATCGCGAATGGCTGCGCCAAATGCGTCGACGTCATCGAGCGTGCGGCCATTCAGCTCGAAGCCGATGCAGCGCACCCAGCCGGCCGTCCACTCCTCGGGCGTCATCTCTTCGCCGTCCGGGCGCAGCCATGTGATATCCTTCTCACGGCGGCCGTCCACTTCGCGCTGCGGCGTCGCCGGATCGATTCGCCGGTCCTGGAAAAACTTGCGCCGGTGGAAGTTCGGGTGCTCCCGGCGCAGCTCCACCAGCCGGCGCGTGAATTCGAGCAGCGATTCCCTGCGCTTGTCCAGGTTCCAGTCGAACCAGCTCACCGGATTGTCCTGGGCGTAGCCGTTATTATTGCCCCGCTGCGTGCGGCCGATTTCATCGCCCCCGCAGATCATCGGCACCCCCTGCGAAAACAGCAGCGTCATCAGCATATTACGCTTCTGCCGCTCGCGCGTTTCCACGATCTCGGGGTCGTCGGTCGGCCCCTCCACGCCGTAATTGCACGAGTGGTTGTCGTTCGTCCCGTCGCGGTTGTCCTCGCCGTTGGCCTCGTTGTGCTTCTGCTCGTAGCTCACCAGGTCCGTGAGCGTGAAACCGTCATGCGCGGTGACGAAGTTGATGCTCGCGCTGGGGTGCCGGCCGTCGCGTTGGTAAAGGTCGCTCGAACCCGTCAGGCGATACCCGAGCTCGGCGAGCTGTCCGTCGTCGCCCTTCCAGTAGCGCCGCACCACGTCGCGGTAGCGGCCGTTCCACTCCGCCCATAACGGCGGAAATTTGCCCACCTGGTAGCCGCCCTCGCCGACGTCCCACGGCTCCGCGATCAGCTTGACCTGCGAGATCACCGGATCCTGATTGATAATGTCGAAAAACGCGGAGAGCCGGTCCACGTTGTGCAGCTCGCGCGCGAGCGTCGCTGCCAGATCGAAGCGGAAGCCGTCGACGTGCATCTCCTGGACCCAGTACCGCAGGCTGTCCATCACCAGCTTCAGCACCTGCGGATGCCGCACGTTCAGCGTGTTCCCGGTGCCGGTGTAATCCATGTAATAGCGCGGATTGTCGTTCACCAGCCGGTAGTAAGTCGGGTTGTCGATGCCGCGGAAGCTGAGCGTCGGCCCCAGCTCGCTGCCTTCGGCGGTGTGGTTGTAAACCACGTCCAGGATCACTTCGATGCCGGCGCGGTGCAGCGCCCGCACCATGGCCTTGAACTCGCCGATCTGCTCCCCATTGGTTCCGCTGGCGGAGTAGCGGCCCTCCGGCGAAAAGAAGTTGATCGTGTGATAGCCCCAGTAGTTGCGCAGGCCGCGTTCGAGCAGCAGTTTGTCGTCCGTGAAATCGTGCACCGGCATCAGCTCGACCGCCGTGATCCCGAGCTTCTGCAGGTAGGCGATCGAAACGGGGTGCGCCAGCCCGGCGTACGTGCCGCGCAGCTCCGGCGGAATCTCCGGGTTCGCGGCCGTGAAGCCTTTCACGTGGACCTCGTACACGATGCTGTCGTGCAGCGGCTTGAGCGGCGGCCGGTCGTTCTCCCAATCGAAGTACGATGTAGTCACGACGGCCTTCGGCACCGCCCAGGCATCGTCCTGCTCGTCCCGCGAGAGGTCTGCTTCGGGGTCGCCGAGCTTGTAGCCGAACACCGGCGCGTCCCAGTTGAGCGCCCCCGCCAGCGCGCGGGCATAAGGATCGATCAGCAGCTTGGCTTCGTTGAAGCGCTGGCCCTTCTCGGGCTCGTAGGGACCGTGCACGCGGTAGCCATAGAGTTGGCCGATTTTGATGCCGGGAATATAAGCGTGCCAGACGTGCCCCGTGCACTCCCGCAGGGCAATGGTTTCGGATTCGCCGCTATCGGCCGCGTCGAACAGGCACAGCTCGACGCCGGTCGCATTTTCCGAATAGAGAGAAAAGTTTACGCCCGTGCCGTCCCAAGTGGCACCCTGGGGGTAAGGTTTGCCCGGCAGGATTGTGCGCGCCATCTGTCGCGAGCACAGGCAAGCACGCGGGTTGCCACCGCTGCCCGTAGGTGTGAGTGAGAAAACAGTAGGGCCGGGCATGCCCGGCCCGTCTATCGCTTCCCTGGAACTACTGCGGCGGCTCTAGAACATGTTCCAGAGGAACTGATTGTACACTTCGTGGTGGTACTGCACTTCCGGCGCTTTGACGAACGTGCCCAGCAGCCGAGGGCAGCGGTCCGCGGAGGCCTGCTTGAGATCGGCGTAGCGGCTCTTCACGTCCGCGCCCAACAGCGTCGTCGTCCACTCCGCGTTGCGGAAGTTCGCGATGGCGTCGTAAATGTTGTCCGGCAGGTAGCGCTCGGCGGCGCGCAGATTCTTGATCTTCGCTACTTCCCCTTCGAGGCCGGTCTTGAACACCGCGAGCATCACCAGGTACGGGTTCGAATCCGGCGCCACCGAGCGGACCTCAACGCGCGCACTGCGCTCGTTGCCGATCGGAATGCGGATCATCGAGCCGCGATCCACGGCCGAAGCCTTGATCTGATTCGGTGCCTCGAAGTGTGGGTCGAGCCGGCGGTACGCGTTCACGCTGGAGTTCAGCAGCAGGCACAGATCGTTACCGTGCGTCAAAATGCGGTCCACGAACTGCCACGCGAAGCGGCTCAGGTTCTCTTCGCCCTTCGGGTCCCAGAACAGGTTCTTGCCGCTCTTACTCACCGAGACGTTGGTGTGCATGCCGCTGCCGTTGACTCCCACCACCGGTTTGGGCAGGAAGCACGCGGTCAGCCCCATCTTTGTCGCCACCTGCCGGCAGATCAGCTTGTAGAGCTGAATCTGATCGGCCGCGGCCACAACCTCGGCGTAGCTGTAGTTGATTTCGAACTGCGAGGGAGCCACCTCCGGGTGGTCCTTTTCGTTCTGGAAGCCCATCGCGCGCTGCACTTCCGCCGTGGTGTCGATAAACTGGCGCAGCGCATCGCCGGGCAGCGAGTGGTAGTAGCCGCCGGTATTGACGTAGTCGAACTTGCCGGTCTCATGATAGCGGCGCTCGGCGTCCGGCCCCTGGAACAGGAAGCCCTCGATTTCGTTCGCGGCGTTCAGCGTGTAGCCCTTTTCGTCATAGAGCTTCTGCGCATAATTCTTGAGTACGCCCCGGATATCGGCCGAATAGGGTGTGCCGTCCTTGTCGATGACCTCGCCGAAGACGAGCACCTTGCCCGAGCCGAAAATGTCCGAGGGCGCCCAGTAGAAGGCGCTCCAGTCCATGTGCAGCCGCAGGTCGCTCTCTCGCTGTGCCGTGAAGCCGCGGATCGAGGAGCCGTCGAACGTCAGGTTGTCCCAGCTCTTCAGCAGGAACTTCTTGTCGTAGTCGAGCATGTGCAGCCGGCCTTCGAGGTCGCTGAACAGCACGGTGACGGCCTTGATGCGCTTTTCATCCGCAAGATAGCGCAGGCGCTCCTCCTGCAAGGTCTCGAGCGGCACGCGGTTGTGCCGCTGCTCCTTGGCGCAGAGGTTGAGCTCTTCCAGCTCGGCATACGTAAGGCGTAGAAAATCTTGCAAATCGTTCAAG
>DATGMB010000150.1:0-7201 GCA_035293845.1 Bryobacteraceae bacterium | reverse complement strand
AGCTTGCGGACCATCTTTTCGGCCAGCTCCGCCGTGCGGTCGATGTGCTCGAGATCGAGCGCCGTCAGCGTCATCGAGCCGGATTTCAGCTTGTCATTGTGGCAATACGCGCAGTATTGGTTGAGGAACGCCCGCTGCGCCACCGGCGTCGAAAACGCAGGCGTCTGCCCCCACGCCAGGCCCGCCCAGAGCGACACGGCACTGAGCCCCAGTATGTTCCGCATTCCCCTCCGTTCGTAGCGCAGGCGGATAGCCCGCACTCATGGATCGCAGGTGATTATATGTTTCCAAATCGCCGAAGTCAAGCCGCCGGAGTGCCGAAACTCGCGTGCCCTTAATGACATACGCGCCCGCTCCAGCCGATGGCCCACGCCGCAGCCGGCCGCGCCGGCTGCCAATCGGCGCAGCTTGACGTGGTGCCCGTAAGACGGTATCTTACCTGTATGAGGACTACGGTCTCCGCCAAGGGCCAGATCGTCCTGCCGGCGGAACTGCGGAAAATGGACCACGTTACACCGGGGCAGGAGTTCGATGTGGAGCGCCTCGATCGTGGGGACTATCGCCTCACCCGGCGCCCGGCTCCGCAAAACCAGGGCGCCGTCGATTGGCTCCTCGCCTGTCCGGAAAAAGGCTTCTTCGCCGCCATGGACTCCGAGTCGACGGATGCCCTGTGAGGTATCTGGTTGATGCCAACGTCCTCAGTGAGCCGACGAAACCAACCCCCGACTTGCGAGTAATCCAGTGGCTTCGCGTTCATGAGCCGCAGATCGCTATCGACCCTGTGATCCTGGGAGAACTGAGATTCGGGATTCTCATCTTGCCCAAGGGCAGAAAGCGGACAGCGCTGGAACGCTGGTTCGACGCCGGAATCGGAAAGCTCCACTGTCTGCCTTGGGACGAGGATACTGGCCTGGCGTGGGCGGAACTGGTCGCAAATCTCCGAAGAACCGGCAAGTCCATGCCGATGAAGGACAGTCTCATCGCGGCTACGGCGCTTGCCCACGGTCTGGCGGTCGCCACGCGCAACCGCGCTGATTTCGTCAACGCCGGCGTGCGCGTCGTCGATCCATTTGCCGGTTGAAAGCCCCGGCGCCATCCGGCCCGCCTATCGACGCTCCGCGCGCGCCGCCGGCCCACCGCGCCTCCCCACCGCCGCCAGCCACCACGGCAGAATATACAGCCCCAGCCAGCTTCGCCATAGGAAACCGGTCGCGCACTGCGCCCACACGATCCGGCCGCCCGCCACCATCACCAGAACGCCCGCCGCCATCAGCCCGTGCAGCGCGATCCGGTAGAAGCGATATGCCGATTCCTCGGCCTTCCGGTCGACCGGTCCGGCCAGCACCGGAACGCCGAACCCCCCAATCGCCACCGCAAAGGCCAACGTCACGTCCGCCGCGCCCCACCATCGTGGCAGCACCGACGTGTCCTTCGCCAGCCCCGCGGCGGCTGGGAATACCCAGGAGATCAGGAACAGCACCGCCAGCGTGCGAGCAAACGTACGAACCCGAGCCGAGCTTGCCATGGCGCCCACCTATTTCAAAATCGCGTCCAACTCCTTCTCCCGCTCCTCCAGCTCCTTCTTCAGCACCCCATACCGCTCCACCACATCCCGCCCCGGCTTCTGGTCCGTCGCCGTCGTTACGCTGTACAGATACGTGATCTGCGTCTGCAACTCCGGCTGGCTGTACCGGATCGGCGGAGTGATCAGCTTGTCCGCCAGCTGCTTCAGCTTCACCTCGCGATCGCCCGACGCCTTCGACTGCTCCGCCCGCACCCGCGCCACCGTGCGGTTCGCCTCGCTCACCAGCTCCCGCACCCGCATGTTGTGCTCGAACTGCTCGCGCAAGTCCGAAAGCGTCACGTTGTCCGCCACATTGCGCGGGTCTTCCACCACGGTGAGCGGCTCCGTCGCGGTGTAACTCCCCACCGTCAGCCGCACCGCGTATTTGCCCGGCACCGCCATCGGCCCGTTCGGTCCCTCCGGCCGCTGCGCGCTCTGCCACGGCCCCGGATACCGCAGATCCCAAGTGAACCGGTGCATCCCCGCCGTCTTCTCCAGCCGCGTCGGCCCGCTGCGCATGCGGAACCCGCCTTCGGCGTCATCTCCGCCGCCCGCATCCGCCGCGCCGCCGGCTTCCTCCCCCGTGCCCGTCGAGCTCGTGAACGTCCGCACCACCTTGCCCGCGCCGTCCAGGATCTCCAGCTTCACCTCGCCCGCGGGCGCCGCGCCCAGGTAGTAATCGATCTGCGCTCCCGGCAGCGGATATTGCAGCCCGCTCCCGCCGCCCGAGGGACCGCCTGCCCGCCGCGTGTTCGCCCGCACCGCCTCGCGCGGCGCGAACAGGTGCGCCGGCGCCGCGGCCGTCTCCGCGCCCGCCTGCTCGATCGGAGTCAGATTATCCAAAATCCAGAATCCGCGCCCCTGCGTCGAAAGCACCAGGTCCTTGTGCGCCACCCTGATATCCGTCACCGGCGTGTGCGGCAGGTTCATCTGGAAGCTCTGCCAGTTCGCGCCGTTATCGAATGAAACGTAAATCCCGAACTCCGTTCCCGCGTACAGCAGTCCCGCCCGGTCCGGATCTTCGCGCACCACTCGCGTCGGCTCGTCCGCCGCGATGCCGTTGTGCCCGTCCGTCAGCCGCGTCCACGTCTTGCCGAAATCGTCGGTCCGGTAAATGTACGGCGCAAAATCCCCCAGCAGATACCGGTACACCGCCACGTACGCCGTCCCCGCGCGATGCGGACTCGCGTCGATATTCTGCACGCGTCCGCCCGGCGGCAGATCCTTCGGCGTGACGTTCGCCCACGTCTTGCCGTCATCCCGCGTCACCGAAATCACGCCGTCGTTCGACCCCGTCCAGATGACGCCCTTCTGCACCGGCGACTCTTTGATCGCATACAGCGTGCTATAGACTTCCTCGCCCGTGGCGTCCCGCGTGATCGGCCCGCCGCTCGCCTCTTGCGGCTCGCCCGGCGGATTCGCCGTCAGATCCGGCGAAATCTTCTCCCACGTCACGCCGCCGTCCCGCGTGCGGTGCAGATACTGCGAGCCGTAATACACCACCCGCTGATCGCGCGGCGAAATCTCCATCGGGGAAACGCGCTGGAAGCGGTAAATCAGCGTCCCGCCCCCGTTGCCGTACAGCGATTCCGCGCCCACCCAGTACCGTTCCTCGTTGGCCGTGTTCAGGTTCTGGCGGCTGAACTGCCCCTTGCAGCCGCCGTACACGATCTGCGGATGGTCCAGGTCCGGCATGATCGGCCCCGTCTCGCACCCCGGCCCCACGCGGAAATCCTGCCCGTCCCCCGCCGGCAGGCTCGGGATGATCAGCGTGGTATTGTCCTGCTGCGCGCCGTACACGCGGTACGGAAACTGGTCGTCCACCGCGACCTGGTAAATCTCCGCCGTCGGCTGGTTCATCTGCGTGCTCCAGGTCCGCCCGCCGTCGAGCGACACGTTCGCCCCGCCGTCGTTCGACTGGATCATGTAATTCGAATTCCTCGGATTGATCCAGAGATCGTGGTGATCCCCGTGCGGCGCCGCCGCGCGCCGGAACGTCTTGCCGCCGTCGGTGCTCTTGAACCACCCTTCATCGCCCACAAAGACCACGTCAGCATTATTCGGATCCACGCCCAGCGTGCAGTAATAAAACGGCCGCGTGAGGATCGCGCCCTGCCCGTTGATGAGCGTCCACGTCTTGCCCGCGTCCTCCGACCGGTAGAGTCCCGCGCCGGGCTTCGCCTCGATCAGCGCGTAGATCCGGTCCGGCTTCGCCGCCGAAATCGCCACGTTGCTGCGGCCGAAGAGCCCGTCCGGCAGCCCGCCCGCGAGCTTCGTCCACGTCTCGCCCGCATCCGTGCTCTTGTAAATCCCGCCTTCCTTCGCGCCGCTGATGATCGTCCACGGCTTGCGCTGCGCGTGCCACATCGAGGCGAATACCACCCGCGGATTCCCCGGCTGCAGCTCCAGGTCCGCTGCGCCGCACAGGTCGGAGACGAACAGCACGTTCCTCCACGTCTTCCCGCCGTCGGTCGACTTGTAAACCCCGCGCTCCCTGTTGGGCGCGAACGGGTTCCCCTGCGCCGCCACGTAAACGATGTCGGGATTCCCCGGGTCCACCCGGATCGTCGCGATCTGCCCCACATCGCGCAGCCCGCTGAACGCCCACGTCTTTCCCGCGTCCGTCGACTTCCAGATGCCGCGCCCGATCGACACATTGCTGCGAATCTTCGACGATCCCGTGCCCGCATACACCACATCGGGATTCGATTGCGATACCTCGATCGCCCCCATCGATCCCAGCGGGAGATACGCGTCCGTCACGTTCACCCACGTGTGCCCGGCGTCGGTCGTCTTCCACACCCCGCCACCCGTCGAGCCCATATAAAACGTGAACGGCTGCGACGGCACACCCGTGACCGCCGTCACGCGCCCGCCGCGCTCCGGCCCGATCATCCGGTACTTCATCCCGGACCACACCGCCGGGTTCATCGTCGCCGCGCCGAGCGCAGTCGCCGCCAGAACCAAAATCGCCAATTTCCGCATGGGTGCTATCATACCGTCCCGCAACCGGCCGGTGCCGCGCGCATCCGCAAAGCCGCCCGTCCTAAAGATTCCGCGCCTTCCCGACGAAATGATAGGCGTATGTCATTTGCACGTCTGCTCGATTTCTCTGTCCGCCGCGGAGCGGTTGCGATCGCGCTGTGTCTCCCTATGCTGGCGCTGGCTGACCGGACCGGAACCGTGACCCTCAAGGCCAACACCGCGTTCAGCCTGGACAGCGGCACAACTTCTTCGACGGGCGACATCCTTTGGACGGGAAGCAGCATCACCTTCCAGGGCAAGGCCATCGGCGGGACACTGGGGCCGCTCGGTCCAAGCGGGTTTGCCATGATCGACGCATCGTTTTTTGAGCCCACTCCGGCCGAGTCCTCCTTCGCGCAGAACCTCGCTTCTACCCAGCCCATTGCGGCCATGATGCTCGACACCGGATGGGTCTTCGGCGTGATTACGAACGGCTTGAACGGCGCGGCGGTGCTGGTGACGGCCAATAGCGGCGGATCGATCACGCTGCAGTATGCGACCTTCGGATCGACGGGCAGCGGCGGAACGGGTCCAGGCTACGCGCCGCTGATCCTGGCCGTGATGAATAACTCGAGCCAGATCCCGGACGGCTTCCCGAACTCCGGCATCGCACCCAGCACCCTGTTCATCATCCAGGGGACCGGGCTCGCGGACCCGGGCACGCCCGTTCTCCAGGACACCACCAAGGGTCTGCCGCTCACGCTCAACGGCACGAGCATCTCGGTTACCGTCAACGGGGTGACCACCAATCCGCCGATCTACTACACCAGCCCCACGCAGATCGCGGCGGTGCTTCCCGCCAAAACGCCGGTCGGTTCCGGAACCATTACGGTCACCCACAATGGCGTCGCCAGCACGCCCGCGACCATTAACGTGGTTGCGAATGCGCTCGGATTCAACTCCTATAACGGATCGGGAATTGCGCAGGACGCGGTAACCTATGCCCTGCTGGACTACACGCATTCGGGCAAGCCCGGCCAGACCATCGTGTTGTGGGGCACCGGCCTGGGCGCCGACCCGGCGGATAGCGATACCAGCTACACCTCCACTCCCCACGCTCTGAACGTGCCGCTGAAACTCTACATCGGTGGCGTGGCGGCCAATGTGTTGTACCAGGGCGCATCGGTTTATCCGGGAGTGAACGAAATCGTCGCGACCATTCCGAGCGGAGTACCGTCCGGTTGCTATGTTCCGGTCGCGGGCGTCATCGGAAATGTCGTAAGTAATATCGTGACCCTGCCGATCGCCGCATCCGGCGGGGTTTGTTCGGACGCCCAGTTCGGAATCGACGGAACGAAGATTTCCTCGGCCGCAAGCAGCTCCGGCCCCGTAAACACCGGCTCTCTCATGGTGATTCAATCCACCGCGCCCGATTCGACCGGCACGATGCAGACGACGAATGTCGCCCTCGCCGGCTTTTCGCGGGATACGGGGTTCAGCTATTCGGAAGGGGGAACGGTCTCCGTCGGCGGTTGCGTGCTCAATGAGAGCGGCATAAACCTTGGTTCCGCCACTTCCACCGGACTCGATGCCGGAACGATCGCATTGACAGGCCCGGGCGGAACGCAGACGCCGCTCGCCGGGATGCCGAATGCGCCGGGGACCTATTACGCGCAGCTTGGGGCCGGCGCAATTCCTTCATCCGGTGGAACGTTCACGTTCAAAGGCTCGGGCGGAAGCCAGGTCGGCTCCTTCACGGCCCAGGTGGCTTTTCCCGGCGCACTGCTCACCTGGACCAACCAGAACGCGGTGGGCACGGTGAATCGCGCGCAAGGGCTGAACCTGACCTGGAGCGGCGGCGCACCGGGGACTTACGTCATCATCGGCGGCACCTCCTCATCGGGCGCAGGCGCAAACGGTAGTTACACCTGTATCGCGCCGGTGTCCGCGGGACAGTTCACAGTGCCCTCGTATGTCTTGCTCGGAATGCCGGCAGGATCGGGAAGCACCAGCCTGGAGAATACGACGGCATTCACACCGTTTTCGGCGAGCGGCCTGGCCTACGGGTCCGCATTCGGCGCGGTAGCCGTTACCGTGAATTCGACATACAACGATTAGCCGCAAGCGGCTCCGGCAGCGCGCGGGCTGGCAGCCGGTGCCCGCTGCCGAGCTACTCCGGGCAGGGAAGTGAATGGAATGTGAAACCGAGCGGCCCTAACGATGCACCGTCAGGTAAACCGCCTGTCCCACCTTCGTCGCGCCCTCCTGAAACGTGATCGGGTAGTCGCCATCCGCCAATTCCGGAACCACAATGTTGAATTGATAGAGTCCCACCACGCCCGGCGCCAATCCGGCATACGTTACCGTCGCAGGCGTGGAGCCGAACAACACCGTCAGGCCGGCGATGCTGTTTGCTGTGCCCGTGATCGTTCCCGGCGCCACGGCGGGTGTGGTGGCGCCGAAACCGATCCCGTATGCCGTGATGCTGTCTCCAGGCGCCGCCGGGCGGAACGGGACACCAGAGATCAGCCCGGGATTGCCCACGAAGCTGCCATCCGGCAATGTTGCCACCAGGTATTGGGTCCCGCCGCTGCTGAAGCTCGATGGCGCAAGCACGCCCGGCGCAACCGGCGCCTCCTGTACCATCAACGGCGCGCTCGCGCACGCGGCGCT
>DATGMB010000149.1:0-19320 GCA_035293845.1 Bryobacteraceae bacterium | reverse complement strand
GAGGCCTTCCATTTCGCGCTGGAACTTGACGCAAAAGACTTTTCGCGCGCCGGGGCGAATCGCGTTGTCGATCTGGTTAAACCCGCCGTGTCCGCAGCTCATGGGAATGCCTCCTGGAACTTTCAGGATAGCAGGGAGCGGGGGTTGGGGATTGGGAATTTGAATGGGGGAGGGCCTGCGCGGTAGCTGCGGCGGTGGGAGCGGCTTACGGCCGGAAGCCAATGCCGGAGAGGACGAGGGCGAGATCGCGGGTATCGGGTGGGGCGGTGAAGGAGCGGTCGGCTTCGAGGGTGACGATGGATACCGGGCCGGAGGGCTGGAGCGGTGCGGTTGTGAGCGTATAGACGCCGGGGGCGGGGTAGGTCTGCGCGGCGACCTCGCGGCCTTCGAGGAGGAGACGGACGCGGCGGGCGGGGGATTTTTCGTGGATCGTAAACGAGGCGGAGAGCGGGCGCGCGGTCTCCGGGCTCTTGAGGGCGAAGACGGCCTGGGTGGCGGTCCAGCGGAAGGCGCCTTCGAGCTGGTAGACGCCGGCCACGATCTGCTGCGCGGCTTCGGGGGCGTTCATGGGCAGCCAGGTGAGCGTGGGATGGCGCTCGGCGACGCGGAGGAGCGAGAGCCGATCGATCACGCCGGTCGAAATGCCGAAGGGCCAGAATCCGCGCGAGACATCGGAGAAGCCGGAGTGGGATTCGAGACCGATGATGCGGAACGGGATCGAAGGCTGAATCGTCGCGGAAGCGATGAGAGCGGTGGGAGCGCTGAGGTCGACGGCATGGGCGAGGGCGCTCGAGGCGATGAACTCGCCGGGGCGGACTTGCGTGGTTTTGAGCAGCGGGAGGCCGCCCGCGATTTCGAGATAGGTGCGCAGGCCCCATTCGCCATCGATCCAGACGCGGCGGCCGGCGGTGACGGGCGCGATGCGGCGGGCAAATTGTCGGTAGCCGTCCCAGTGCTGGTAGTTCATGGCGGCGAGGCCGAGCGAGCAGGTGAGCTGGAGGGCGAAGCCGAGGGCCAGCCAGCGCGGGCGCAGGCGCGAAGCGAGCAGGCAGACGGGCGCGGCCATGGGGAGCAGATACCGGGCGGAGCCGGCAAACACGACGGCGACGACGCAGACGAAGAAGATGGCGATCCACGCGAGGAGGAAGAGGGTATCGGGCTCGCGGCGTTTGCGCCACGACAGGATGGCGGCGGGCGGCACGAGCGCGGGAAACACGATGAACCAGGAATGGATGAAGAGCATCAGCGCGCTCGCGATTTTCGCGGAGAGGCGCTGGAAGCCGTAGAAGTGAAAGTAGCCGGTCAGAACGGCGGCGGGGAGCGCTCCGGTGGTGAGGCGCTCGAAGAGTTGGAAGGCGGCGATGGTGACACAAGGAGTCAGGAGGCAGGAGACAGGAGACAGGAGCCGCGAGTACCGGGTGCGGTTCAGGAGCACCCAGATCGCGAGGATGGGCGTCAGGAAAACGGCCTGATAAGAGGTGAGTGCCGCGAGGGCCATCGCTAGAGATGCGAGGACGAAGCGGCCGGAGAGGAATAGGGCGACGGCGGCGAGCCAGAAGGCGAGGAAGGGCACGTCGGTTTCGAAGGAGTTGCCGTTGACGACAAAGGCGGGGACCGCGAGGAAGAGCAGCGCGGCCCAGAGGGGATGGGGCGAGAAGCGCCGGGCGAGGGACCACATCGCGGCCGTGGCGATCAGGGAGAACACCATGTAGACGGCGTGGAAGGGGACTTCGCGGACCTCACCGAAGGTGGCGATCAGGGCGGCGAGGATCCAGGCATCGAGCGGAGGGTGAGAGTGGCCGCGCAGATCGACAGGGTTGCCGAGGAAGACATCGGTGGTGTGCATGGGGTGGAGGGGATCGATGAGGGCGTGGAAGGCTTCGGTGAGGTACGTGTGGTCGTCGCCCTGGATGGCCTGGTTCAGGAAGGGAAGGCGGAGGAGAAGGACGAGGGCGAGCGCGATCCAGAGACCGCGCCGTCCTCGGGCATCTAGGGTTTCCATCGCAGGATGGGCTTGCGCGCCGCGCCGACTTCATCGACGCGGGTCGTGCGGGTGCTGTGCGGCGCCGTTTTGACGAGCTGGGGGTCGGCTTCGATCTCGGCGGCGATGGAGCGCATGGCATCGATGAAGGCATCGAGTTCCTGCTTGCCTTCGGTTTCCGTGGGCTCGATCATGAGGGCGCCGTGAACGATCAGCGGGAAGCTGACGGTGTAGGGATGGAAGCCGTAATCGATCAGCCGCTTGGCGATGTCGCCGGTGCGGACGCCGCGGCTGGCCTGGCGGTCGTCGCTGAAGACCACCTCGTGCATGTTGGGTGAGGAGTAGGGCAGGTCGTAGTGGGGCTCGAGCGCCTTGCGGATATAGACGGCGTTCAGGACGGCATCGACGGTGGCGTTGCGCAGGCCGGGGCCGCCGTGGGCGAGGATGTAAGCGAGGGCGCGGACGAGCACGCTGAAGTTGCCGTAGAAGGCGCGGACGCGTCCGATGGAATGCTTCCGCTTGTAATCCCAGGCCCATTTCTTGCCTGCGCGGCGCAGGCGCGGGGTGGGCAGGAAGGGCTCCAGATCCTTCTTCACGGCTACGGGACCGGCGCCGGGGCCGCCGCCGCCGTGGGGCGTGGAGAAGGTCTTGTGGAGGTTGAGGTGCATCACGTCGACGCCGAAATCGCCGGGGCGGGCGATGCCGACGAGGGCGTTCATATTGGCGCCGTCCATGTAGAGCAGCGCGCCCTTGCGGTGCAGGATTTCGGCCACCTGGATGATGTTGTTCTCGAAGACGCCGAGAGTGTTGGGGTTGGTGACCATGAGGCCGGCGACGTCCTCGGTGACGAGCTGTTCGAGCGCGGCGAGGTCGAGCACACCGGTCGCGGTGGACTTGATGTTCTCGACGGCATAGCCGGCGATGGCGGCGGTGGCGGGGTTGGTGCCGTGGGCGGAATCGGGGATCAGGATCTTTTTCCGCGGATTGCCCCGCTTTTCGAGCAGGGCGCGCATCAGCAGGATGCCGGTGAGCTCGCCGTGCGCGCCAGCGGCGGGCTGCAGCGTGACCGCGTCCATGCCGGTGATTTCGGCGAGCGCGGCTTCGAGGCGCGCCATGATTTCCATGCACCCCTGGGAGAGCGCCTCGGGCTGATAGGGATGCGCCCAGGCGAGGCCTTCGGTGCGCGCGACGAGCTCGTTCACGCGCGGGTTGTACTTCATGGTGCAGGAGCCGAGCGGGTACATGCCGTAATCGATCGCGTAATTCCAGGTGGAAAGGCGCGTGAAATGGCGGATGGCCTCGACTTCGCTGACCTCGGGGAAGCCGGCGATTTCGGAGCGGACGTTGGCTGCGCCGAGGGCGGCGGCGGGGTCCACCGGCGGAACGTCGAGCGCGGGAAGCTGGTAGGCCTTCTTGCCGGGTGAGCTGCGCTCGAAGAGCAGGGCTTCGTTCTGGGAGAGATGGGGGCGGACTTTTTCGATCATGCGAGCACCTCTGCCGCGCGGGGATTGGGGATTGGGGATTGGGGATCGGGCAGCCGGGCCGCTGCGAGCGCGCGAGCCACTTCGTCCATTGCCGTACGCGTGGACATTTCGGTGGCGCAGAGGAGCATGCAGTCGGAGAGCTCGGGGTAGAAGCGGCCGAGCGGCAGACCGCCGATGATTTTCTGTTTCAGCAAACGCTTGTTGATCTCTTCGGGCGAGCCGACGCGGGCGACGAATTCATTGAAGAAGGGCCCGGTGAAGCGTGGCGCGGCCTGTCCGGCGAGGTAGTGAGCCTTGGCGAGGTTCTGCGCGGCCAGCTCGCGGAGACCTTCTTTGCCGTAGACGGTCATGAAAACGGTGGCCATGAGGGCGATCAGGGCCTGGTTGGTGCAGATGTTGGACGTCGCCTTTTCGCGGCGGATGTGCTGCTCGCGGGTGGAGAGCGTCAGGCAGAAGGCGCGATTGCCGCGGGAATCGACCGTCTGGCCGACGAGGCGGCCGGGCATCTGGCGGATGAACTTGTCGCGCGTGGCGATGACGCCGGCGTAGGGGCCGCCGTAGCTGGGGGAAATTGCGAAGGATTGCAGCTCGCCGGCCACGATATCGGCTCCGGCGGGCGGCTCGAGCAGGCCGAGCGAAACCGCCTCGGTGAAGACCACGATGAGGAGCGCGCCGGCGCGGTGGGCGATTTCGGCGGTGGCATTGGCCTGTTCGACGATCCCGAAGAAGTTGGGCGACTGCACGATGACGGCGGCGGTCTGCGGGCCGATTTTGCGCTCCAGGTCTTCGAGATCGAGCGCGCCGGTTTCGGAGACGTAGCCGAGCTCATCGACCGGCATGCCCTGATTGCGGGCGTAGGTGCGGAGGACTTCGCGGTATTCGGGATGGACGGAGCGGGCGGCCAGAATGCCGTTGCGGCCGGTGGCGCGGACGGCCATCATGGCAGCCTCGGGGACGGCGGTCGAGCCGTCGTACATGGAGGCATTGGCGACGTCCATGCCGGTGAGCTGGCAGATCATCGTCTGGAACTCGAAGATCGTGGTCAGCGTGCCCTGGGAGATCTCGGCCTGGTAAGGCGTATAGGAGGTGAGGAACTCGCCGCGCGAGACGACGGTATCGACCAGGACCGGGCGGTAATGGCTGTAGACGCCGGCGCCGAGAAAGGACTGGTAGCCGTCCGCCGCGTTGCGGGCGGCGCAATCGCGGAAGTACTGGACGATTTCGTATTCGGAGATGCCGGGCGCGAGGTCCAGCGGGCGCTCGAGGCGGACGGGTTCCGGGAGGTGCGCGAACAGCTCCTCGGCGGAGCTCAGCCCGCACGCTTCGAGCATCTGGCGGCGTTCGGAATCGGATTTGGGGAGATAGCGCAACTGGGATACCTCGTATTCGGGCGCAAATCGGGCCGGCCATGGGCCTGCCCTACCTACTTTTCGGAGCCGATATATTCAGTGTACTGTGCCGGCGTCATGAGGCTATCGAGCTGGGCGGGGCTGGAGAGCTTGAGCTGGATAAGCCAGCCTTCGCCGTAGGGGTCGTCGTTGACCTTTTCCGGGGCGTCGGCGAGCGCGGCGTTGACACCGGTGACCTCGCCGGAAACCGGCGCGTAAATATCGGAGACGGCTTTGACGGACTCGACGCTGCCGAAGGACGAAGCCTGTTCCAGGCGCGCGCCGGCTTTGGGCAGCTCGACATAGACGATATCGCCGAGCTCTTCCTGGGCGTGATCGGTGATGCCGACGGTGGCGACCTCGCCATCCACGCGGATCCACTCGTGGTCCTTGGTATATCGAAGGTTTTCCGGAACCATATCGTTATTTCGCTCGCTTGTAAAAGGGGGTTTCCACGGTGACCGCATCCACGAGCTGGCTGCGGACCACGACCTGAATGGGCTGGCCCGCGACGGCCCGGGCGGCCGGGAGATAGCAGAGACCGATGTTCTTACCGAGAGTCGGGGAGGGCCCGCCGCTGGTGACCCATCCGGCGGGTTCGCCATCGAGGAGCACTTCGTAGCCATCGCGGCCGATGCCGCGGCCGCGCATCTCGAAGCCGACGAGCTTGCGGGAAATGCCGGCCTCCTTCTGCTTCATGAGGGCGTCGCGGCCGATGAAATCGCCTTTGTCGAGCTTGACGATCCAATCGAGGCCGGCTTCGAGGGGCGAGATGGAAGCGTCGATTTCGTGGCCGTAGAGCGCCATTTTGGCTTCGAGCCGGAGTGTGTTGCGCGCGCCGAGGCCGCACGGGCGGATGCCGAATTCCTCGCCGGCGCGCAGGACCTCGTTCCAAACCCGCTCGGCTTCGGCGGGCGCGACGTAGAGCTCGAAGCCGTCCTCGCCGGTATAGCCGGTGCGGGCGATGCGCGCGGGGACGCCGCAGGCTTCACCGTCGGCGAACCAGTAGTATTTGATGGCGGAGAGATCGACCGGCGTCAGCGTCTGCAGCGTGGCGCGTGCGCAAGGGCCCTGGATGGCGAGCTGCGCGTAGCGATCGGAGGAGAACTCGACGGAGGCGTCGAAGCGGTTATGTGCGCGGATGTGCTCGAAATCCTTTTCCTGATTGCCGGCGTTGACGCAGAGGAAGAAGTGATCGTCCGCGACCTTGTGGACGAGGATGTCGTCGACGAAGCCGCCGTGCTCGTAGAGAAGGCCGGAGTAGTGGGCCTGGCCGGTTTTGAGCTTGTGGACTGCGTTGGTGGTGAGGAAATCGGTGAGGCGCGCGGCTTCCGGGCCGCGGATCTCGATTTCGCCCATGTGGCTGACGTCGAATACGCCAACGCGGGTGCGGACGGCGTTGTGCTCCTCGATGATGCCGGAGTATTGCACGGGCATATCCCAGCCGCCGAAATCGACCATTCTGGCGCCCAGCGCGCGGTGCACGGAATTGAGCGGCGTGGCGCGGAGCGAAGGAGCTGCGGGCATGAAAACTCAGGCTAACAGCAGGGGGGAGGGGTGTCAAACCGGGGGATCGGGGATTGGGGGTTGGGGACCAGAGACGAGCGCGATGCTATTTCGGAGTACAACATCCTGATCTCGATGTGCAATAATTGTGGCTTCCTTCGAGGCGGAGCGTTCCGACTGCGAACGGCCACCGCCCCGGTCCGAAGCAGAACGAAGCGATGTCGAACACTTTCACCCGCCGGGCGGCGATTCTCTCGGCCGCTGCGGCTCCGCTGGTCCGCGCGGCCGACGAGCAGGCGGAGGCGGGCCGCGCGCGGCGGGTGGTGATTTCGAGCGCCAACCGGTTCGACGGCGGCGTTCACTGCTGCGCCCGGGCGATGGAGATCATCCGGGGCGGCGGCGATACGCTGGACGCGGTGATCGCGGGTGTGAACATCGTGGAGCTCGATCCGCGGGACAACAGCGTGGGCTACGGCGGGCTCCCGAACGAAGATGGCGTGGTGGAGCTCGACGCCAGCTGCATGCACGGGCCGACGCGGCGCGGCGGCGCGGTGGGAGCGCTGCGGAACATCAAAACGCCATCGCGCGTGGCCAAAGCGGTCATGGAAGAGACCGACCATATGTTTCTGGTCGGGGAGGGCGCGCTGCGGTTCGCGCGGGCGATGGGCTTTCCGGAAGAGGACCTGCTCACCGAGGAATCGCGCATTGCGTGGGTCGCGTGGAAGAAATCGCTGAAAGACGCCTCGGGGCATAGCAATTGGGGGCCGGGGCTGGATGCGCCGCCGGCGCGGAAGACGCCGGGACCGGATGCGCCGGCGCGGAAGAAAGCAGAGGCCATCCGGGAGCTCCGGCGCATGTTTCCGCACGCGGCTGAGGAAGTGTTGTCCGCCGCATGGGAATACGCCACGCATCCGCCACACGGGACCATCAATTGCATTGCGCTGAATGAGCGCGGCGAGATGTCGGCTGTGACCACGACCAGCGGAATGGCGTGGAAGATTCCGGGACGCGTAGGCGATTCGCCGATTCTTGGCGGCGGATTATGGCTGGACCAGGACGTCGGCGGCGCGGGCTCGACGGGACGTGGAGAAGAGAACATCCGCGCGTGTGGCGCCCACACGTGCGTGGAGAATATGCGGCACGGCATGACGCCGAAAGAAGCGGCGCTCGATGCCCTAAAGCGCGTGGCACGAAATTTCGATAATGATATGGACCGGCTTTCGCAGGTGGATTTGAGCTTCTACGTGCTGCGCAAGGACGGGGAGTATTGCGGCGCGTCCTTATGGGACCGGCCACCGCGCGGCGCGCGGGCGCAGTTTGCGGTAGCGACCGATCCGGGAGGGAGCCGGCACGAGAATTCGGTGTACCTGCTGGAACGGAAATAGAGACGCGGTCCGGAGTAACACAAAAAAAATCGAGCACCGATCGTGCGAAGGTTTACAATGTAACAAACTCCCGCTTTCAGGACGTACGAGCGAACAGAGGGATGAAGTAAGACTGGGAGCGCCCCCAGGGAGGGCGCACAATTAGGTAGTTACTGTCTTTTCAGGATGCTGAATCACAGACTTGATTTGACCAGGCCGGGACAGAGGTAACCATGTCCCAGATCTTTCATCACAGCACGAACACATTCGCCCGGATCACGATTTTCGGGGCCGTGTTTATCCTGGGCTTTCTCACCTGGGCGTTTGCGGAGCTGGACCGCTCGGCATACGCGACGCGGGCCACGCAGCCGCGGGAACAGCCCGTTCCGTTCAGCCATGCTCACCATGTAGGCGCGATGGGGCTCGATTGCCGGTATTGCCATACGACGGTCGAGACTTCCGGCTTCGCCAACATTCCGCCGACCAAGACGTGCATGAACTGCCATTCGCAGATCTGGAACACGAGCCCGACGCTCGAGCCGGTGCGGGCGAGTTTCCGCACCGGGGAATCGATCCGCTGGACGCGGGTGAACGATCTGCCGGATTTTGTTTATTTCAACCACAGCATTCACATCAACAAGGGAGTCGGGTGCGAGACCTGTCACGGGCGTGTGGACCGGATGCCGCTGACGTGGCAGGAGAACTCGCTGCAGATGGAGTGGTGTCTCAACTGCCACCGGCATCCCGAGAAGTACGTAAGGCCGCGCGAGTTCATCACGAAGATGGGGTACGTGCCGGCCGGCGACCAGGAGACGATCGGGCGCCGGCTGGTCGCGGAGTACCACATTCAGGATTCCCGCACGCTTACGAGCTGTTCCACTTGCCACCGATGAGTGACGCACAAAAGAAACTGGACCTGGCCGCCGTTCGGGCGCGGCTGGAGGAGGCGCGCGGGCGCGAGTACTGGCGCAGCCTGGAAGACCTGGCGGACACGCCGCAATTTCGCGAGCTGTTGGACCGGGAGTTCCCGCAGCAGGCAATCGGCTGGAGCGAGGACGAGGACCACGACGCCGGCCGGCGCAATTTTCTGAAGCTGATGGGGGCCTCGCTGGCGCTGGGAGGCCTCGCGGCCTGCACGCGGCAGCCGACCGAGCACATCATGCCGTACATCCGGCAGCCCGAGGAGCTGATCCCGGGGCGTCCGCTCTTTTTCGCCACGGCGACGACGCTGAGCGGCGTTGCGAGCGGCGTGCTGGTGGAGAGCCACGAGGGGCGGCCGACGAAGGTCGAAGGGAATCCGGAGCATCCGGCGACGCTGGGCGCGTGTGATGTGTATTCGCAGGCCTCGGTGCTGCAGTTGTACGATCCCGACCGGTCGCAGGCGCTGACGTACGAAGGCGATATCCGCACCTGGGGCGACTTCTTTACGGCCCTGCGCGCGGCGCTTTCCGAGCAGCGGGCGAAGAACGGCGCGGGGCTGCGGGTGCTGACGGAGACGGTGACGTCGCCTTCGATGGCGGCGCAGCTCGCGGCGATACAGAAGTTGTACCCGCAGATGAAGTGGCATCAGTGGGAGCCGGCCGGCGCGCATTCGGCGCGCGCCGCGGCGGTGGCGTCCTTCGGCGCGCCGGTGAACACGTATTACGATCTTTCGAAGGCCAATGTAGTCGTCGCCCTCGACTCGGACTTTCTGGCATCGGGTCCGGGATGGCTGCGCTATGCGCGGCAGTTTGCGGCACGGCGCCGGGTGCAGGGCGATCAGAAGACGATGAACCGGCTGTATGTCGTCGAGCCGAATCCCACGCCGACGGGATCGAAGGCGGACCACCGGCTGCCGCTGCGGGCGGGGGATGTCGAGGCGTTCGCGCGGGCGCTGGCCGGGAACCTAGGGGTGGGGCAAGCGCCAGCCGCGGGCGGCAATCCGGAAATCGACAAATGGGCCGGGGCGGTCGCGCGCGATTTGCAGCGCAACCACGGCGCGAGCCTGGTCATCGCCGGCGATCAGCAATCCCCGGTGGTTCACGCGCTGGCTCATGCGATCAACGCGGCGCTGGGCAATGTGGGCCAGACCGTAATTTACAGCGACCCGATCGAGGCCAACCCGGTCGACCAGGTGGCTTCGATCCAGGATCTGGCGAAGGACCTGAACGCGGGCGCGGTGGACGTGCTGCTCATCCTTGGCGGGAATCCGGCGTTCAATGCTCCGGTGGAGCTGGGGATGGGAGATATGATCCGCAAAGCGCGGATCCGGGCCCATCTGAGCCTGTACAGCGATGAGACCTCGGAAGCCTGCCAGTGGCATCTGCCGATGGCGCACTACCTGGAGGCATGGGGCGACGCGCGGGCGTTCGACGGCACGGTAACGATCCAGCAGCCGCTGATCCAGCCGCTGTACAACGGCAAATCGGGCCTGGAACTCCTGCAAATGCTCACGGACACTCCGGAGCTCAGCGGGTATGACATCGTCAAGGGCTACTGGGCGGCGCAGCATCCTGGCGGGGATTTCGAGGGCTGGTGGCGGCGCGCGGTGCATGACGGCGTGATTCCGAACACGGCGGCGGCGACGCGGACCGTGACGGCGAGAGCGGGGGCGATTCCGCCCGCGACGCAGGCGATTGCCCAGGCGGGGAAGCTCGAAGTGAACTTCCGGCCGGACCAGGCGATCTACGACGGAAGCTTCGCGAACAACGGGTGGCTCCAGGAGTGGCCGCGGCCGATCACGAAGCTCACGTGGGACAACGCGTGCATCCTCAGCCCCGAGGACGGACAGCGACTGGGAGTCGATACCGGGGACATGGTGCAGCTCACGTACCAGGGCCGGTCGCTGCACGCGCCGGTATGGATCCAGCCGGGGCATGCGAGCGGCGCGGCCACCCTGCACTTGGGCTACGGGCGCACGCGAGCGGGGAAGGCCGGAACCGGCATCGGGTTCAACCCGTACGGGCTCCGGACGGCGCAGGCGCTGTGGCAGGATGCGGGGCTCGATATCAAGAAGATTTCGGGTTCCTACGAGTTCGCCACCACGCAGAACGAGCGCGTTCTCGATACGCGGCGGCACATCATCCGCGAGGGGACACTGGCCGAATACCTGAAGGAACCCGAGTCGGTACACCGGGGCGCGGAAGAGCCGCCGCGCGGCCTGACGCTGTATCCGGAGTGGCAGTATCCGGGATACGCCTGGGGCATGGCGATCGACCTGACGGCGTGCACGGGGTGCGGCGCCTGTGTGACGGCGTGCGTGGCCGAGAACAACATCGCGGTGGTCGGCAAGGACCAGGTGCGGCGCGGGCGCGCGATGCATTGGCTGCGCGTGGATACCTACTACAACGGGCCGGCGGCGGATCCGGCGATGTACAACCAGCCGGTGCCGTGCATGCAGTGCGAGAACGCGCCGTGCGAACTGGTCTGCCCGGTTCAGGCGACCAATCACAGCTCGGAAGGGCTGAACGATATGGTGTACAACCGGTGCGTCGGCACGCGCTACTGCTCGAACAACTGCCCGTATAAGGTGCGGCGCTTCAACTTCTACTTATTCTCTGACTACGAAACGCCGAGCCTGAAGCTGCTGCACAATCCGGACGTGACGGTGCGGAGTCGCGGCGTGATGGAGAAATGCACGTACTGCGTCCAGCGGATCAACGCCGCGAAGATCGATTCGGAGCGGGAAGGTCGCAAGGTGCGGGACGGCGAGATCCAGACCGCGTGCCAGGCGAGCTGCCCGACGGAAGCGATCGTTTTCGGAGATATCAACGATCCCAAGAGCCGCGTGTCGCAGATGAAGGCCGATCCCAAGAATTACGGCCTGCTGGCGGATCTGAACACCCGCCCGCGCACGACGTATCTGGCCGAGCTGCGGAATCCGAATCCGGAGATCGGGGGATGAGAGTGACACTGCATTCACCGCGGAGACACGGAGGACGCAGAGAATACGCGGAGAATTCTCTGTGTTTCACTCCGCGATCCCTCGGCATTCTCCGCGTTTCGGCGGTGAGAGGTTCTAACCATGGCTGAAGTAACCGAAAAACCGCAGTCGCAGGACATTATTGCGCCCGGATATACGTTCGGGACGGTGACGGACCAGATCGCGACGGTGGTCCTCACCAAGAAGACGCCGGTGTTCTGGTTCGCGGGTATCACCGTCGGACTGGTCCTTCTGTTCTTCTTCCTCTGGTCGGTGGTGCTGCTGCTGGGCAAGGGGGTGGGGATCTGGGGCATCCGGGTGCCGGTGATGTGGGGATTCGCGATCACCAATTTCGTGTGGTGGATCGGAATCGGGCACGCGGGCACGCTGATCTCGGCGATTCTGCTGCTGTTGAACCAGCAGTGGCGCAACTCGATCAACCGGTTCGCGGAAGCGATGACGCTGTTCGCGGTGGCCTGCGCGGGCATGTTCCCGCTGCTGCACCTGGGGCGTCCGTGGCTGTTTTACTGGCTGTTCCCGTATCCCAACACGATGAACGTGCAGCCGCAGTTCCGCAGCCCTCTGGTGTGGGACGTGTTCGCGGTTTCGACGTACGCGACGGTCTCGGCACTGTTCTGGTTCGTGGGGCTGATGCCGGATCTGGCGACGCTGCGGGACCGCGCGCAGAACCGGTTCGCGCGGTTCGCCTACGGCCTCCTGGCGATGGGCTGGCGCGGGTCGGCGCGGCATTGGAGCGTGTACGAGACGGCCACACTGCTGCTGGCGGGCTTGGCGACGCCGCTGGTGCTTTCGGTGCACACGGTGGTCAGCTTCGACTTCACGATCGCGATCGTTCCGGGCTGGCACAGCACGTTCTTCCCGCCGTACTTCGTGGCGGGCGCAATTTACTCGGGTTTCGCGATGGTGCTGGCGCTGGCGATTCCGTTGCGCAAAGTGTATGGCCTCGAGGGGCTGATCACGGACAAGCACCTGGACAATTGCGGCAAGGTGATGCTGGCGACCGGACTGATCGTGGCGTACTCCTACATTCTCGAAACCTTTACCGCGTGGTACAGCGGCAACGTGTTTGAGGAAGCGGCGATCTGGCACCGCATGACCGGTCCGTACGCGGCGGCGTACTGGTCGCTGCTCACGTGCAATATCGTGGCGCCGAATTTCCTCTGGTTCAAGCGAGTGCGGAGCAGTCCGGTGCTGCTGTTTCTGTCGTCGATTGTGGTGCTGATCGGCATGTGGCTGGAGCGCTTCGTGATTATCGTCAGCAGCCTGGCGCAGGATTTCCTGCCCTCGTCGTGGGGCTTGTTCCACGCCACGCGCTGGGATTGGGCGACATACCTGGGAACGATCGGGCTGTTCCTGTTCCTGTTCTTCCTGTTTATCCGGCTGCTCCCGATGATTTCGATCTTCGAAGTCCGGACGCTGCTGCCGCAGGCTAAAGTCGAAGAGGAGGTTGGAAAGTGAACAAGCCCATCTACGGGCTGATGGCCGAGTTCGATAACCCCACGGCCCTGGTGAATGCGGCGCGGGCGGTGCGCGAGCGGGGCTTCCGCAAAATCGACGCCTACTCGCCGTTTCCGATCGAGGAGCTGAGCGAGGCGCTGCACCTGCACAAGAACAAGCTGCCGCTGATTGTGCTGATCGGCGGGATCTGCGGCGGGTTCACGGGCTACCTGTTGCAGTATTACGTGACGGTTTTCCATTTTCCGCTGAACATCGGGGGACGGCCGCTGCATAGCTGGCCGTCGTACATCGTGATTACTTTCGAGCTGACGATTCTGTTTGCGGCGCTGAGCGCGGTGCTGGGGCTGCTGGCGCTGTGCGGCCTGCCGATGCCGTACCATCCGGCGTTCAATGTGCCGCGATTCGCGCTGGCTTCGCGAAACCGGTTTTTTCTGTGCATCGAATCGACCGATCCGCTGTTCGATCACGACCGGACCATCGAAATGCTGGAGGCTCTGGGGCCCCGGGAGGTATCGGAAGTTGCGCATTAGAAGCAGGGGCCAGGGGCCGAAGGCCGGGGGCATGTGTCTGCTCGCGGCAATTGCGATGGCGGGCATGACCGCGTGCCGGCAGGACATGCACGACCAGCCGAAATATATTCCGCTGCGGCCCTCGAATTTCTTTTCCGATGGCCGCTCGGGGCGTCCGCTGATTCCCGGAACGGTGGCGCGCGGCCACCTGAACGACGACGCCGCGTATTATACCGGCAAGGGACCGGACGGCAAATTTCTGGACACGTTTCCGCTGACGGTAGACCAGGCATTCATCGAGCGTGGCGAGGACCGATTCAATATCTACTGCGCGCCGTGCCATGACCGGCTCGGGACCGGCAACGGGATGGTCGTGCGCCGCGGCTACCGGCATCCGCCCTCCTACCACATCGACCGGCTGCGGCAGGCGCCCAACGGATATTTCTACGATGTGATCACGAACGGCTTCGGCGCGATGCCGGATTACGCGGCGCAGATTCCGGTGCGGGACCGCTGGGCGATCGTCGCGTATGTGCGCGCGCTGCAGCTCAGCCAGAACGCGTCGATCAACGACGTGCCGGCCGATGCCCGCGGGCAACTCACGCAGGGAGCCGCCCAATGACCGCACAAGGATACGATTTCCGCATCGGGGCCGACCTGGCCCGCGACATCAGGCAGTGGCGCGGACGCGCCCTGGCGGCCGGCATTCTCGGCGCGTTGGCGTGCCTGGCAGGCTTCTTTATCGATCACGATCAGTTCTACCGCTCGTACTTGTGGGCGTACGTGTTCATCGTGGGGATTGCGCTCGGCTCGATGGCCTGGCTGATGCTGCAATATCTGACGGGTGGCGCGTGGGGGGTGGTGATCCGCCGGCCGGCGGAGGCCGCGGCGCGGACGCTGCCGCTGGTCGCACTGATGTTCCTTCCGGTGGCCCTCGGGATACCGAATCTGTACCAGTGGGCGCACCCGAATATCGTCAACGCCGATCCGATCCTGAAGCACAAGACCACGTACCTGAATATCCCGTTTTTCCTGATTCGCGCGGTGGTGTATCTCGGGATGTGGAACCTGATCGGCTGGCTGCTCAACCGGTATTCGGCGAGCGAGGATCGCGAGGGCGGCACGCGCTGGCACGGCAAAATGGCGAGCGTTTCCGCGCCGGGTCTGATCTTCTGGGCGTTCAGCATTACCTTTATGGCGATCGACTGGGTGCTCTCGATCAATCCGCACTGGTTCTCGACGATCTTCGGCATGCTGTTCATGGCCGGGCAGGGGCTTTCTTCGCTGGCGTTTCTGATCACGCTCCTGGTGCTGCTCTCCTACCGCGCGCCGATGAGCGGCATTCTGACGCCGCGGCATCTGCACGATGTCGGCAAGCTGCTGCTGGCGCTGGTGATGGTGTGGGCGTACTTCTCGTTTTCGCAGTTCCTGATCATCTGGTCGGGCAATCTGCCGGAGGAGATCACCTGGTACGTGGCGCGTCTGGGAGGCGGGTGGCAGTACTTCGCGCTGCTGCTGGTGGTGGGGCACTTCGCTCTGCCGTTCGCTCTGCTGCTCTCGCGCGATCTGAAGCGCAATTTCAAACTGCTGGCGTCGATTGCGGTCTTTATTCTTCTGATGCGCTTCGTGGATGTGTTCTGGCTGGTGGCGCCCGATTTCCGCAAGGACCAGTTCGGCGTGAGCTGGCTGGATTTCGCCGCGCCGATCGGGATCTGCGGACTGTGGCTGGCCTATTTCCTGACGCAACTGGAGAAACGCCCGCTGCTGCCGCTCAACGATCCGCACCTGGAGGAGGCTTTGGAACATGGCCGATAACGGAAGAGAACACGAGCGCCGGGAGCACGATATCGAGCTGCCGGACATGCACCGGCCGGAGGTTCTGCATGAAACGAGCGACATCAATGTATGGGCGGTCGGCAAGTTCGCGATCGGGCTGGGACTGCTCTGCGTGCTCTCGCTGTTCCTCCTGTTCGGGTTATTCCGCTATTTTCAGGCGGAGACCGGCGGAAAGATGCCTCCGACCGAGCTGAACGTGGATGCGCGGAGACTTCCGCCCGCGCCCCGGCTACAGCACTCGCCGATTCTCGACCTGAGAGAAATGCGCGAGGCGGAGGACAAGATCCTGAACGGTTACGGGTGGATCGACCAATCGCACGGCATCGTGCACGTCCCGATTTCCCAGGCGATCCAGCTGCTGGCGCAGCGCGGGCTACCTTCGCGGCCGCAGAACGGCCCGCAGAGCGCTTCGACGGCGGTGGTGCCGCAGGAAAGCGGATTGGGCCCGATCATGATCCAGCCCGGCGGGCCGCTGGCGCCCGAGCTGAACAAACCGGCCGCGCAGAGCGCCGCAGCGGGCGCCGGAGAGGTTCATTAGTTTTATGTGGGGCAAAGTATTACTGATGAGCGGGGTGATGGCTGCGGCCGCCCTGGCGCAGCCGGGGCAGCCCGCGCCCGCTCAGCCGAGCCTGAGCATGCAGGACAGCTCGCTCAAGCCGGCATTGCCGGGCGCTCTGAAGGGCGTCGGCATCGACCAGAACCTGGATCGGCAGATTCCGCTGAATCTGACTTTCCGCGACGAGGCCGGGCGGACGGTTACGCTTTCGAGCTACTTTCAATCCGGCAAGCCGGTGCTGATCGCGCCGGTGTATTACCGCTGTCCGATGCTGTGCACGCAGATTCTGGCCGGCGTGGCGGGCGCGCTCAAAGCGGTTTCGTTCAACCCCGGCCGGGATTTCGAAATTCTGGCGGTGAGCTTCGATCCCAAGGACACGCCGGAAACGGCATCCTCGAAACGCGACCTCTACCTGCGCCGTTACGGACGGCCCGGCACGGCCAACGGCTGGCACTTTCTGACCGGGGACGAGGCCAACATCAAGGTGCTGATGGATGCGATCGGCTTCCACTATCAGTACGATCCCAAGACCGACCAGTACGCGCACGCGAGCGGCATCATGCTGGCGACGGGGGCGGGACGCCTTTCGCGGTATTTCTACGGCGTGGAGTACGCGCCGCGCGATCTGCGGCTGGGCCTGGTGGAGGCGTCGGCCGATAAGATCGGCGGTCCGGTCGAGCAGATCCTGCTGTTTTGCTATCACTACGACCCGGCCACGGGCAAATACGGCGCCGTGGCAATGAACATGGTTCGCGCGGCGGGCGCCGGTTTCGTTCTGATCGGTGGCGGCTTTCTGCTGATTGTTCTGCGGCGGGAGCGCAAGGCGGCGCGGGCGCACGGGGTACAAGACTAATTCGCGATGGGCAAGCTACCTTTATTTCCTGAACAGGCCTCGACGATGGCCCCGCAGGTGGATCACCTGCTGTACTTCCTGATGGCCGTGGCGGTGTTCTTCGGTCTGGGGATCTTCCTGGCGATCTTCTATTTCGCCATCCGGTACCGCCGGCGCTCGGAGAAGGAGCTGCCGCACTCGGTCCATACGGGCATGGCGCTTGAAATTCTCTGGAGCGTGATTCCGTTCGGCCTGACGATGATCATGTTCACGTGGGGGGCCGACCTGTTCTTCCGCGAGAGCCGGCCGCCGGACAATGCGATCCAGATTTACGTGGTCGGCAAGCAGTGGATGTGGAAGCTGCAGCATATGGAGGGGCGGCGCGAGATCAACGAGCTGCACGTGCCGATGGGACGGCCGGTGAAGCTGACGATGACTTCCGAGGATGTGATCCACAGCTTCTTCATCCCGAGTTTTCGAGTGAAGCAGGACGTGGTGCCGGGCCGCTACTCGACGCTCTGGTTCGAGCCCACCAAGCCGGGCAAGTACCATCTCTTCTGCGCCGAATATTGCGGCACCAAGCATTCCGGCATGATCGGCTGGATCTATGTGATGGAGCCGCAGGACTACCAGGAATGGGTGAGCGGCAGCGTGGGCGGGGGGACGCTGGCGGAGGCCGGCGGCAAGCTGTTCGAGAGCCTGGCCTGCGCCAACTGCCACCATCTGGACGGCTCCGGCCGATGCCCCACGCTGACGGGCCTGTTCGGGCGCAACGTGCAGCTTTCCACGGGGCAGGTGGTGAAGGCGGACGAGGCGTACATCCGCGAATCGATCCTGCAGCCGAACGCCAAAATCGTGGCCGGCTATCAGCCGATCATGCCGACGTTCCAGGGCCTGGTCACCGAGGAAGGGGTGGTGCAGTTGATCGAGTACATCAAGTCGCTCAATCCGAAACTGCCGGCAACGGAAGGCACGGCGACCACACCCGCGCCCGTCCCCGGCAGCCGGCGCCCGAACGCAGGGGTGGCGAAGGAGCGTTAAGACATTATGATTACCGCGGCAGTACAAGAACGTGAGCATTATTTGAATGCCAGCTACGGCATCAAGTCGTGGCTGTTCACGAAAGACCACAAGCGCATCGGCCTGCTGTACCTCGCCACCATTACGCTCTTTTTCTTTCTGGGAGGCGCCTTCGCGACTTTGATCCGCGTCGAGCTGCTGACGCCGCAGGGGGACCTCGTCTCGTCGGAGACGTATAACAAGCTCTTCACCATGCACGGCGTGATCATGGTGTTCTTCTTCCTGATTCCTTCGATACCGGCGACGCTAGGCAACTTTTTTCTGCCGATGATGATCGGCGCGCGCGATCTGGCGTTCCCGAGAATCAATCTGCTGAGCTGGTATCTGCTGGTGATCGGCGGCCTGTTTGCGCTGTTTGCGATGCTTGCGGGCGGCGTCGACACGGGCTGGACATTCTACACACCGTATAGCACTTCCTATTCGAACACCTGGGTGATCGCCACGGCGCTCGGTATCTTCATCGCGGGATTCTCGTCGATCCTGACCGGCCTGAATTTCATCATCACGGTGCACACGATGCGAGCGCCGGGGATGACGTGGTTCCGGATGCCGCTGTTCGTGTGGTCGCAATACGCCACCTCGCTGATCCAGGTGCTCGGCACGCCGGTTCTGGCGGTGACGATCGTGCTGGTGTTCTGCGAGCGCTACTTCCATATCGGGATTTTCGATCCGGCGCTGGGCGGGGACCCGGTGCTGTTCCAGCACCTTTTCTGGTTCTACTCGCACCCGGCCGTGTACATCATGATCCTGCCGGCGATGGGCGTGATCAGCGAGCTGGTCTCGACGTTCTCGCGCAAGCCGGTGTTCGGCTATGGGTTCGTGGCGTTCTCGAGCCTGGCGATCGCGGTGCTGGGCTTCCTCGTCTGGGGCCACCACCTGTTCGTCAGCACGCAGTCGGTTTACGCGGGAATGATTTTTTCGTTCCTGAGCTTCTTTGTGGCGATTCCCTCGGCGATCAAGGTGTTCAACTGGACGGCCACGTTGTATAAGGGATCCATCTCGTATGCCACACCGATGCTCTACGCCTTCGGCTTCATCGGGCTGTTCACGATCGGGGGCCTGACGGGCCTGTTCGTCGCCTCGCTGGGCATCGACGTCCATGTGACGGATACGTATTTCGTGATCGCGCACTTCCACTACATCATGGTCGGCGGCGCGATCATGGCGTATCTGGGGGGCCTGCATTTCTGGTGGCCGAAAATGACGGGGCGCATGTATCCGGAAGGGTGGGCGAAGTTGTCGGCGCTGGTCATCTTCCTCGGGTTCAACCTGACCTTTTTCCCGCAGTTCATCCTGGGGTATCTCGGCATGCCGCGGCGGTATCACGAGTATCCGGCCGAGTTCCAGGTGCTGAACGTGCTTTCGACCGCCGGCGCCTCGGTGCTCGCGGTTGGATACGTGATC
>DATGMB010000148.1:0-4457 GCA_035293845.1 Bryobacteraceae bacterium | reverse complement strand
GGCGGATCGGCGAAAGCCCCAGGCTCACTTTTCGAGCGCCTCCTGAATCCGCGCCAGTTCGAGCAGCAGCGCCGTGAGCTGTTTCTTGTACTCCTCGGCGGGAATCGCCGCCTTGTCGTACTTCAGTTTGTCGATCGCCTGTTCGATCTGCTCCTTCCGCTCCAGCAGCGGCCGTTTCGCCGGGTCGCGCGCCGCCGCGGCGTTCGCCCCCAGCCTCACGACCGGGAACGCCGCTGCCAGCTTCCCTTCCCCGTTCTCGGTGTTCGGCGTCCGTTCGCCTTCGCCCTTGCCCGTGTCCTCGAGCACCGCATGTTCGGTCGCCAGGCGCTTGTTGCTGTCGAAGAACTCGGTGGTCTTGCGCTGCGCGTAATGGAACGCCTCGAGCGCCGAAACCGACTCGTTCTTGTCCGCATCCGCGGAGGGATCGCGCAGCGCCTCGGCCCAGTAGCGCGCAAACACGGTCGCGTTCTTTTCCGTGCCGCTCTTGGTGGCCGCGATCACCACCCGCTGCGGGCGCCGCAGAAATTCGATCGAGCCGCCGCTCGCGCTGGTCATGTTCACCACGAGCTGCCGGGTCGCCGGGATCTTATCGAGCAGCGCCGCAAGCTCCGCGCCGGTAATGTCCGGCCCCGGAATGTTGAACTTGTAATCGACGCCGTCGTACGTCCCGTGCCCGATCAGCATGACGACCACGGCATCGGCCGGTTTCGCTTCCCGCGCCATCTCCGCCAACTGCGCGCGGATCTTGTCCCGCGTCGGCGCTTCAAGCGTAATCACCTTCGTATCGCCGCCCGCCTTCTTCAGGCTGCCGTCGATATCCTCCGCCCACATCTTGAACCGCTGGTCGTAGTCCGGCTCGCCGCCCAGCCCCGAAATGGTGACGTAAAAAGTGGTTGCGCGTGCAGAGAGGACACACAGGAAAAGGACCGCGGCTCGCGCCCCAAACCCCCATCCCCAATCCCTAATCCCCTTCACACTACCCCCCACTTCCGCCGCAGCAGCCACTCCGATGCGCGGATCGCCATGGCGAGCAGGAAAATCACCGGCATGTCCCACAGGTCTCTGGTTTCGCGCGACGTGATCCCGGCCTCCGAATACGAAATTTCCTGCGAAAGCTTGGACGCTTGATCCGGCTTGTAGTAACGCCCGCCGGTCTGCTGCGCCAGTTTTTCCAGCAGCTCCCGGTTCTGTCCGGTATGGAAATTCTCGGCCACGCCGTCCTCGCGCCGGAAGCTCAGCACGTCATGGCCGATCTCTTCCTGGTCGCGGCCGGCCAGAATCTCGGCGACGTAGGAGCCCGGCTTCTCCGCCGTCCATTCGCCGCCGTAGATGCCCTCCTCGAGCGGCACGGGCGCGAGCTCCATGGTCGAGCTGCTGCCGTCCGGCCCGAGGAAACGGGCCTGGACCTTGGCGTTGGTCACGGGCTTGTACTCTTTATCCCGGACTTCCACGCGGATCGGCACGCGTGTCTCGTCCGCCAGCACCTGCCGCGGCGTGCTCGACACCACCTGACCCGGCGCGTCCGTCACCATGTATCGGAAGATTTGCTGCCAGAAAGTGGCGTGCGTCTTGTCCTCGTGCGGCAGCCACATCTTCCAGCGCCAGGTGCCTTCGGTGGCGAGCAGCACCGAGCGGCCGCGCCCGAAGTTTTCCGTGACCAGCAGCGGAAATTTGCGCTTGCCGGCGGGCGTGGACTCCAGCAGCACGCTCGCTCCCGGCTTGGGCTCGCCGACCTCCTGGTAGTTGGCCATCTGCGGCATCTTCTTCCACCGCTCGGCATTGCGCGCCGGATCGTCATCCAGCCGGCACAGGATGCTGCGCGCGCCCTCCGGCGTCAGCTCCTGGCCCGTGAAATCGCGGTGGAACGTTCCCTTGCCCTCCGCCAGGCGCACCGGGATCAGGTCCGCCAGCGGCGAGCCGGGATAGCCGCCGTCCGAGAGGCTGGCGCGGCCGCCGAGCCACAGAATTCCGCCGCCGCGGCGGTCCACGAAGTCGTGGATCAACTGCTGCTGCGTCGGCGTGAAGTAATTCGCCTCCACGCTGCCGATAATCAGGCCGGAGAATGGAAACAGCTCCTCCGGCTTCTGCGGAAAGCCCTCTTCGAGGTCATGCTCGCCCATGCCTTGCGGGAACTGGCGCAGGATCTTGTTCTGCGTCGTCCGCACCATGCTGGCCAGCTCGATATCGCCGTAATCGTCCAGCGCGCGCCGGATGAATTTGTACTCCCACCGCGGCTCGCCTTCAAAGTAGAGGATGCGCGGCTTGCGGTTTTCCACGTTGACGAGCCGCGAAACACGGTTATTCGCCGTGTTTTGCTCGCCGGCCACCGGCTCGACCCCGATATCCAGCGTCTTCGGCCCGGCGTCGCCGCAGTTGAACACCAGCGTCTCGCTCTGCACCTGCCCGTCGGCGCGCAGCGTGACATCCTGCGACGCCAGCACCTTGCCGCTGTCCCGCACGGTCAGCTTCGCGCGATCTCCGGAAAGCCCCCAGCTCTGCAACGAAACGACCGCGGTCAGCCGCGATTGCGGCAGCGCCCGCGCCGCCACCACCGCGTCGGTGACCTCTACGTCCTTATCCGGATGCTCCTGCCCGAAGCCGATCGTGTGGACCGGAATGCGCTGCCGGCGGATCGCCGCGATGGTCTCCAGGTCGATGCCGCCCGAATTGTCCGCGCCGTCACTCAGCAGCACGATCGCTCCCAGCGGCAGCGCCGAGGACTCCGCCAGCACCCGCTCCAGGGTGTCACCGAGGCGCGAGGCCGGCGCCGCTCCGGTGAGCTGCGCGGTTTTCTGAATCCGCTCCGGCTCCTTGCCGAACCGGTACAGCCGCACCTGGAACTTCTCGCCGAGTGATTTCAGCAGGCCGCCATCGAGCACCGCTTTCGCCGCCGCTTCCCGGGTGCCGGATGCATCCGCGATCGACATGCTCCGCGAATCGTCCACCAGCACGGCCACCACGTTCTGCTGCGGCTTGAGCGTCGCCACGCTCAGCGCCGGATGCCAGAGCAGCAGCAGAATGAGCGCAACCATACAGCTTTCGAGGCCCCAGATCGCCAGCGGCCGAAGCCCGCTGAGCATCCCGTGGTTGCGCCGCACGTGCCAGAACAGCAGGCCCGAGGCCGCCAGAATCGCGACGCCGAGGGTCCACAGCGGCCACGGCGTCATGAAGACGAATTGGCCCTTATGGAAAAGGCTGGCCGGGTATTTGAAGAGAAGCTCGAACATGGCGTTCCGATCAACCGGGAATCCGCGTGAGTGTATGGACGTGCAGGGGGCGCTCAGGAGTTACAGACGATCCCGATCCGTCGGGAAGTTCAAGTTGCGGGCGCATTTCCGGGTTGCCCTCGTATCAGAAAAGCATAGCACGCGCGGGAAATGCGGCCCCTCGGAGGAGAACCCTTGGAAGACGGGCATGCCCGCCGCCCGGACGCGGACCGGAGCGGCCTGCATCAGCCGGCCCGGCGCGCGTGTTTCGTATACTAATAGTCACAGCGTGTCAGATTACATCCGGATCCGCGGCGCGCGGGTCCACAATCTCAAGGACATCTCGCTCGCCATCCCGCATAACCGGCTGACCGTGGTCACGGGCGTTTCGGGCTCCGGCAAATCCTCGCTGGCGTTCGATACCATCTACGCCGAAGGGCAGCGGCGCTACGTCGAATCGATGTCCGCCTACGCCCGCCAGTTCCTCGAGCGCATGGAGAAGCCCGAGGTCGACGAGATCGACGGCATCGCCCCCGCGGTCGCAATCCGCCAGAAGAACACCAGCCGGAATCCGCGCTCGACCGTCGCCACATCGACCGAGTGCTACGACTTCCTGCGCCTGCTGTTTGCCCGCGTTGGCCAGACCTTCTGCCCCAACTGCGGCACGCGCGTGCGAAAAGACACGGTGGACGAGGTCGCCGCGCGCATGCTCGCCGAGCCGGCCGGCTCGCGCTGGTACGCGCTGTTTCCGTGCGGCGAACATGGGTCGAACCAGGCCCTGCGCGACCATCTCTTCGAGCTGCGCAAGAAGGGCTTCAACCGGCTCTTCCAGAACGGCCGCGTGTTCGAATTCTCCACCCCGGAATCGCTGCTCGATATCGACTTCTCGAAGCCGCTTTACGTCCTCGCCGACCGCATCGCGATCTCGCCCGATCTGCACCAGCGGCTCGTCGACACCGTCGAAATCTGCTACCGCGAGGCCGGCGAGGTCATCTTTGAAAGTGCCGCGGGCGACCGGCGGCTCCGCTTCAACGAGCGCTTCCAGTGCAAGACCTGCGGCAAGGACTTCGCCCAGCCCGAGCCCATCCTCTTCAGCTTCAATTCGCCCGCCGGCGCCTGCCCGCGCTGCCAGGGATTCGGCAACACCATCGATTACGACATGGACCGCGTCATCCCGGACAAGACGCTGTCCCTGGAGGAAGGCGCGGTCGAGCCGTGGACCAAACCCAAGTACCGCGTCTGGCTCGCGAA
>DATGMB010000147.1:0-10283 GCA_035293845.1 Bryobacteraceae bacterium | reverse complement strand
GGTGACCATGCTATAATTCGAGAGTCTTTCCTGTTCGATAAAGATCCAGGGAAATCTATGCCTAAGCTGAAGACACACAAAGGTGCGTCTAAACGGTTCAAGAAAACGGCGACCGGCAAGGTGGTGCGCAACCGCGCCTTCGGCCGCCATATTCTGACCTCCAAGCCGCACAAACGCAAGAAGAAGCTGCATCAGAGCGTGGTCGCCGACGCGGCCGACCAGCCGACTCTGAAGCGCATGCTCCCCTATTAGGGCGGGCGATTGCGCGGACGGAGCGCGTGGCACGTGCCCGTTCCGCCAATAACGATGACGATGAATTAACCAAGGAGAAGAAACGTGCCCAGAGTCAAACGTGGTCCCCACCGCCGGGCTTCCCGGAAGAAGACGCTGGAACAGGCGTCCGGATATTTCTTAACCAAGAGCAAGCTGTATCGCGCGGCGCAGGAGGCCGTCGAGCGCGGGCTGAAGTTCGCCTACGTCGGCCGCAAGAACAAGAAGCGGGATTACCGCGCGTTGTGGATCGTGCGCATCAACGCCGCCTGCCGCGAAGCCGGAATTTCCTACAGCAAGTTCCTGCACGGTCTGAAGGCCGCCGGCCTCGACCTCAACCGCAAAGTGCTGGCGGATATCGCGCTGCACGACGATGCCGCTTTCCGCCAACTGGTCGAATCCGCCAAAGCCGCGGTCCAGAAAGCATGAGCCAGAGCATGTTCCCGGTCCAGCAAGAGAGCGACGATTCCCTCAGTAGTCTCGAGGAACGCATCCAGCGCGCCATCCAACTGGTGGCGCGCCTCCGCCAGGAGAAGCAGGCCGCGGTAGCGGAAGCCGCGCAGGCCCGCGCCGAGGCCGAGCGCGCCAACGAGGAACTGCGCACGCTGCAGGCCGAGCGCAAACAGGTGCGCGGCCGCATCGAGCGCCTGCTGGAGCAGATCGACGAGCTCAATAACGGCTAATCGATCTGGGGAGCGGCGGAGACCGCGGCCCGCCGCGTGAGCGCGCCATGGATGACAAAAAGTCCGTCCGGGTGACCATCCTGAGCCGGCCCTATACGCTGGTGGCCTCGGGAGATCCGCGCGAAATCGAGGAAGTTGCGACCAGCGTCAACGAGCTCATGCTCTCGATCGCCGCCAAAGCCCCCAGCGCCGATTCCACCCGCATCGCCGTGCTCGCCTGCCTGCACTTGGCCGACAAGCTGCGCCAGGCCGAACTGGAGATCCAGGATCTGCGCCAGCGCAAGGACGCCACCGCCTCCCCTTACGCCGCGATGCTCGAACGGCTGATCGCATCCGTCGAGGAGGCGGGAGCATGACCAAACTCATTGCCATTCTAATGTCCGGCATGGCGCTAGCCCTTGCAGCCGGGTATCAGGACGAGATCCTGGCATGGCGCAAGAGCCGCGATGCTGCCCTCCGCGCGCCGGATGGCTGGACCTCGCTCGCCGGCCTTTTCTGGCTGCGCGAGGGGCCGAACCGCTTCGGCCGCGACGCCGCCAACGACATCCCGCTGCCGGACGGCCCCCCGCACGCCGGCACGTTCGAGCTGCACGGCGGCCAGGTGTCCGTAACCATGGACGGCCAGATCCGCGCCCTGAAACCCGATTCGCGCGAGGGCGCCGTGACCGTCGGCCGCCTCAGCCTTCTGGTCATCAAGCGCGGCGACAAGTACGGCATCCGCCTCAAGGACCCCCAGAGCCCCTACCGCACCGGCTTCCGCGGCATCGAATATTTCCCGATCAGCGAAGCTTACCGCGTGACCGCCAAATGGGTGGAATCGCCGAAGCAGATCCCGATCCTCAACATCCTGGGCCAGACCGAGCCATCCGAGAATCCCGGTTACGCCGTGTTTTCGCTGCACGGCCGGGAGATGCGCCTGCATCCGATCATCGAAGCCCCCGGCGACCGGCAGCTCTTCTACATCTTCCGCGACCTGACCACCGGCAAAGAAACTTATCCTGCCGGCCGCTTCTTCTATTCCGCGATGCCCGCCAACGGCCAGGTCGTCCTCGATTTCAACAAAGCCTACAACCCGCCCTGCGCCTTCACGCCGTACGCCACGTGCCCGCTGCCGCCGAAGGAAAACTACTTGCCCGTGCGTGTCGAAGCGGGCGAGAAGACGTATCATGCGGAGGGCCATTAGTGCCGCGCACTCCTAACTCCTATCTCCTATCTCCTCCCCACCAATATCCCGGCCGCGAAAACACCTTCGCCCCCGGCACCCCCACCTCGATCCGGATCGCGTGATATCCCGGGCCGCCCGGTGCTGGCGAGTAGCTCACCAGATAGCTGCTGCGCATTTCGAGGCCGATCAATCCGATGCCGTCCTCAAGCTCCCGCTGCGCGCGGAAGTGGAACTGCGTGCCGCCGGTGGCCGCCGTCAAGGTCGAAAACGGGTCCGCGCCCTCCGTCGCCGCCGCGCCGCCGTGCAGCACCGATGCCAGCCGCCGCAGGTCGGCCCCCGCGCGGAACCCGCCGCGGTCGCTCTTGCTCGAAAGGCCTTCGAGCGAAAAGGGGTCGGAGAGGAATTCGCGGCCTGCGAGCGGCAGCGCCAGCGCATAAACCGCGATGCTGTTCCGCTCGACTTCGCGGCGCAAAGCAGCGAGCGGCGATTCGCTGCCGCGATCGGCCGGCTGCCCGACGAAAATCAGGACGCGGCTGCTCGCCGCCGGCCGGCTTTCGAGCAGCGCGGCGGCGCGCATTCCGGCATCGATCGCGCGAGCGCCGCGGCCCGTGCCCGATAACCGCCGCAGCGCGCCGGCCACATCGCCCTCGCCGAACGGCTTCAGCACCTTGACTTCATCGCTGTACTCGATCACCGCGGCTTCGCCCCGCTCGCCGACCAGCAGCGCCTCGACCGCGCTCCCCACGCGCGAGATAAAGCGCGCGTATCCGCGCACATCCTGGTTGGCCTCGACCGCCAGCACGATCGAAAACGGCGGCCATGGATCGGGATCGACCGCGGCCTTCTGCGGATGGCCGTTGTCGTAGACCTCGAAATCCTCGGGATGCAACCCGAAGACCAGCCGGTCATCGCCCGAAAACACCAGCGTCGGCGCAGTCACCAGGCGGACCGGAACCTTGAACTCCGCCGGCGGCGCAGACTGCGGCTGCGCCCCAGCCGCGAGCACGCCCGCCAGTACGCCGATCGACCAGAAGCGCACGCCGGGATGCTATCACGATTTTGGCCGCTTGCCATCTGTGTCGTTAAGGCACAGTGTGGACGCCGCTACAGCGCCCGGTCCTCACTGCTTCCTCTGCTTCACGAAGAACTCGAACATCGGCGCGATCTGCGGCGCGGCCACGCTGGTGTGGTTGCCGCCGTGGATCTCGACGTACTCGATCCTGGCTCCGGCCTTCTTGCCCGCCGCGACCATCGCGCGCGAATTCTCGACCGGCACCGTCGGATCGGCATCGCCGTGCACCACGTACTCCGGAATGTCCTTGATCTTCACCATCCCGGCCGGATCGCCGCCGCCCGAAATGGGCCCGAGCGCCGCGAACACATCGGGATGATCCATCGCGGTGCTCCAGGTTCCGTAGCCGCCCATGGAATGGCCCATGAGATAGATGCGGGCGGGGTCGATCTTGTAATCGCGGCGCACTTCGGCCAGCACGTCCATCACGTCCTGCTCCGCCGCGCCGCGATACATGGAGGCGGTGTCGCGGCCCTTGGGGCAGACCACCAGCAGTCCGAGCCGCTCGCCCGCGCGTTTGACCGCGCCGGCGTAGGCATCGAACATCGTGTTTTCGTCGCCGCCCATCCCGTGCAGCGCCACTACCAGCGGCCACGTCTTCGCGGGATCGTACGCATCCGGGATGAACAGCCGATACGGCTGCAGCGTCTGGTCCACCGCCGACCGGTAGGCGAGGTGCAGATCGCCGCGGCGCCCCGCGAACGGATCCCGGCCGGCGTCGACCGCATCGAGCAGCGCGTTTGCCGCCGCGAATTCGCCGTCAAAATCGATGTGCGCGAAGTTCACATCGCCCGCATCAGCGCGCTCGTAAAGCGTCACCGCATAGCCCGCGGTGGCGAGCGCCCGCCCGTCCCCATGAGCCTTCGCGACGCGCGCCCGCAGCTTACCGGCGGCCGCAGAGAGCCTTTCGACGTGCACCGGAACCCGCGCCGTCGCTACCGTCGTGTCGCCCGCCGCAAGCCGCACCTCGACGTTGTAATTGCCGGCCGGCAAATCGGCCACCGCGATGTCGACCATCTGCGGCAGCGCGGCGGTGTCCACGACGGCGTGCCCGGAGTTCGCATCGCCGAGCATCGCGGACGCGGTCATCTTCCGCATCTCCACCGGAAGTTGCACCGGGAAAAGTTGCGTGAGCGTCAGCGTCGCGTGCTGTCCCGGTTCGAGCATTTCGTGATCGAGCTTCGTCCGGAGCGCCGCCGCGAATTCCGCCGCGGGCGTCCATTCCGTGCCGTGCATCGCCGCCATGCCGTGCAGCATCGCGCGCATGGCCTCGCCGTACTGCCCGGCGGCGTTCGCCCGTTCGGCCTCGCGCATCAGCGCATCGGCCTGCTGTTTCTGCGCGTCCGTAAGCGGCAGGGTATTGCGCTGCGTACGATACGTAACCGACGTCCGGAGCACCATCGCGGCATCCTGCGCGTGGAGCAGCAGGAGGGGCGCGACGAGCAGAAGCAGAAAGCGGCGCTGTTTCATGGCCTGACAGTATATCCGGTTCCGGTCGCGGCAGGATTACAATTGGTCCGATGGAAACCCAGGAAATTCTCTACTCGGTTGCGGACCGCGTCGCCACCATCACGCTCAACCGCCCGGACAAGCTGAATGCGTGGACCCGGACCATGGAGCGCGAAGTCCGCGACGCCATGGAGGAAGCCGCGCGCGATCCCGGCGTGCGCGTCATCGTCATCACCGGGGCCGGCCGCGGCTTCTGCGCCGGCGCCGATATGAGCCTGCTGCAGGACGTCGTCGACCGCCGCGTGCACCCGCTGCCGGACGCCGGTTCCGCCGCGCCCGCCGATGGCGGCCTGCCCGCCGGCTTCGGCCGCCAGTATTCGTATTTCCCCGCCGTGCCGAAGCCGGTCATCGCCGCGGTGAACGGCCCGTGCGTCGGGCTGGGGCTCATCATCGCGCTCTACTGCGATCTGCGCTTCGCCTCCGAGGACGCGAAGTTCGGCACCGCGTTCGCGCGCCGCGGGCTGATCGCGGAGTACGGCGTCGCGTGGCTGCTGCCGCGCATCGTGGGCCACGCCAACGCGCTCGATCTGCTGCTCTCCGCGCGCATCTGCGATGCCGCCGAGGCGCTGCGCCTTGGCCTCGTCAACCGCGTGTTCCCGGCCGCGGAATTCGCCTCCGGCGTCGCGGCCTATAGCCGCGAGCTGGCCGATGCCGTGAGCCCGCGCTCCACCGGAATCATCAAGCGCCAGATCTACGCGGGCTTGACCCAGACGCTCGGCGAGGCGCTCGACCTCGCCGGCGCCGAAATGCGCGCCAGCCTCCAATGCGAGGACTTCAAAGAAGGTGTCGCGCACTTCGTCGAAAAGCGCGCGCCCGCGTTCACGGGGCGCTAGGGCCGGCCTGACCCTGCGCTACGATGAATCTATCGCCAAGAAACCCCAGATCCTTCCCGCGCTCACCGGGCTCCGTTTTTTCCTCGCGCTTTGGGTGATCCTGCATCATCTCACCGGTCGCGGCCAGATGCTCGAACCCGCGGCGCTCGCGCTACCGCAGCCCCTCTATGCGCTGATCCGCGGCGGCTATCTCGCGGTGACCACATTCTTCGTGCTCTCGGGTTTCGTGCTCTCGCGCAGCTACGCGCGAACGCGCTGGAGCGGCCGCGACCTCGTCCGTTACGGCGCCGGACGCATCGCCCGCGTCTACCCGGTCTATCTCCTGAGCCTCGCCGTGGTCGCGCCGTTCATCGCCGCCGACCGCGCACCCGGCAAGCCGCCGCTCATCGCAGCTCACGTTCTGCTGGTGCAGGGCTGGCTCGGCCCCGTCGCGGTGAACTGGAACACGCCCGCCTGGTCGCTCTCCTGCGAGATGTTCTTCTATCTCGCCTTCCCGCTCGCCGCGATGCTGATCCTCGACGCTGGCTGGCGCGCCACGCTGGCAATTGCGGCGCTCTCGTGCGTGCTGACCCGCGCCATGCTCCTCTGCGGCATTCCCGATGCCGTAAAGCCGCTCATTCACCTCTCGGATTTCCTCATGGGAATCGCCGCCGCCCGCATCTACGATCTGCTGGCCGCCCTCCCGCGCCCGCCGCGCGCGTCGGTGCTCTACACGCCGGCCGCCGCGCTATCCGCTGTGCTGATCGCCCGCCCGCAGCTTCTGCCGCCCGGCGTCGATCTCAACAGCGCGCTGCGGCCGCTCAATGCGCTGCTGCTCGTCGGTCTCGCGCTCGGCGAAGGCCTCGCCGCCCGCGTGCTCTCCGCGCGGCCGGCCGTCTACCTCGGCAAAGCAAGCTACGCGATGTACATCCTGCACGTGCCGATTCTCTGGTGGTATCTGCGCTGGCACGGCGCGTCGCCGGTCGTCTATCTCACGCTCGTCGTGGCCGTTTCCGCGGTGGTCTACAGCGCGTTCGAAGAGCCCGCTAACCGCTGGCTACGCGGTCGCGTCCATGCTGCCCTTCAGGCCTAGCTCCTCGGCCCGCGCCTGCATCGCCTGTATGCAGAACGCGATGTGTTCCTCGAGCGGCACGCAGAGCCCCGCCGCGCCGTCCACGATGTCCTGCCGGTTCACCGAGCGCGCGAAGGCCTTGTCCTTCATCTTTTTCTTCACTGACGCGACGTCCACTTCAAACACGCTGCGGTGCGGCTTCACATAGGAGATGGCCGTGATGAACCCCGCCAGTTCATCGCAGGCATACAGCGTCTTCTCGAGCGGCGTTTCGCGCGGCACGCCGGTGTGATCGGCATGGGAAAGGATCGCCCGCCGAATCTCCGGGTCCACGCCACGCGCCGCCAGGATCGCCTCGCCTTTCTGCGGATGCTCCTCAAGCGTGGGATGGATCTCCCAGTCGAAATCGTGCAGCAGCGCCGTGAGCGACCACTTCGCTTCATCCTCCCCCAGCTTGCGCGCATACGCCGCCACGCACGCCTCCACCGCCAGCGCGTGCTTGCGCAGCCCGTCCGATTTCGTATATTCGCAGAGAAGATCCCAAGCCTGTTCGCGAGTCATAGCAGTCTTCCAGCTTACTGCACCGCAGCCGCCCTCGCAGGCAGGCCATGCCGCGGCCCCCCGGCCCCTGACCCCTGTTACGTTAGTATCGTGAACTCCCGAAGAGTCATCATCGTCGGCGGCGGCATCGTCGGGCTCGCGACGGCATACCGCCTCGCGGAGCGCTTTCCGGGCGCTCGCATCACGCTGCTCGAAAAGGAGCCCGCCGTCGGTCAACACCAGACCGGTCACAACAGCGGCGTCCTGCATTGCGGCCTCTACTACAAGCCGGGATCGCTTAAAGCGCGGCTCGCTGTCGAGGGCATCCGCCAGATGGTGGCCTTCTGCGCCGAAAACGGCGTGCCGCACGAGGTCTGCGGCAAGCTCGTGGTGGCGGCGGACGAAACCGAGCTCCCGCGGCTCAAGGCGCTGGCCGAGCGCGGCACCGCCAACGGCCTCCTCGGCCTCGAATGGCTCGGCCCGGAGGCGATGCGCGAGATCGAGCCGCATGTCGGCGGCGTCGCCGCGCTGCGCGTGCCGCAGGAAGGCATCGTCGATTATCCGCGCGTCTGCACGGTGCTGGCGGCGAAGCTAGCGGCACAGGGGACGCGCGTCGTGACCCGCGCCCGCGCCACGCGCCTGCGCCACGCCGGGCGCGAATGGGTGGCGGAGACGCCGGCCGGCGAGTTCGCCGGCGATTTCCTGATCAACTGCGGCGGCCTCCATTCGGACCGCGTCGCCGAAATGGCCGGCGAGCGCCGCGAGGTCCGCATCCTGCCGTTCCGTGGCGAGTACTACAAGCTGCGGCCGGAGCGCCAGTCCCTCGTGCGCAATCTCATCTACCCCATTCCCGATCCGCGGTTCCCGTTCCTCGGTGTGCATTTCACGCGCCTGATCCACGGCGGCATCGAGGCCGGCCCGAACGCTGTGCTCGCCACGGCGCGGGAAGGGTACCGCAAAACGGATTTCCGCGCCGCCGACCTGTTCGATGCCCTGAGCTACGGCGGCTTTTGGCGTTTCCTGCGCAAATACCCGTCGATGGCGTGGTATGAGCTGCGCCGCTCATTCAGCCGCGAGCTGTTCTGCCGCTCGCTGCAACGCCTCGTGCCCGAGATCCGCGTCCAGGACCTCGCCGAAGGCGGCTCCGGTGTGCGCGCGCAGGCCATCACGCCCGCCGGCGAGCTGGTCCAGGACTTCCAGTTGATCGCGCGGAAGAACGCGCTGCACGTGCTCAACGCCCCCAGCCCCGCGGCAACGGCATCGCTCGCGATCGGCGCTGAGATCGTCCGCATGGCCGAAGAGGCATCGCGCGCATGAAGGTCGATGTGGAATCGTATTCGGGCCACAAAGCGGACGAGCGCCCCCTGCGATTCCGCCTCGGCGAGCGCTGGCTCGCGGTCGAAGAGATCGAGGACCGCTGGTACGATCCGGAAGCTATGTACTTCCGCGTCCGCGCCGGGGACGGCGCCCGCTACGTCCTGCGCCACGACGAGCGCGCCGATGAGTGGACCCTCGCGGCGTTCCGCCGTTAATTAACATCCCGCGCGCAAAACGAATTTCCGCTCGCTACGTCGGTATTGCAATGCCACTCCGCGGATGATATTCTGACGCCACTTACAGAGACCGGGGGCCATCCGTTCGGGGAAAGGGGAAAGCCATGAGATCGGGTCTCGTCGTTCTGCTTGCCTTTATCGGCGTTGCACTCGCTGTTGCGCAGGTGCAGCGAGGTTCCATCACGGGGACCGTCTTCGATTCACAAGGCGCCGTCGTTCCCAACGCCGCCGTGACCGTGACGGATAACAGCACCGGCGCCACTTTCGCCGCAAAGACCAGCGGCGAGGGCACCTTCACCGTACCGGGCTTGCCCTTCGGCACCTACGCCGTCAAGATCGTGGCCGCGGGCTTCCGCCAGTGGGAGGCGCCGAACGTGCCGGTGGTGACCGCGCAGGAATCCAGCGTGCGGGCCACCCTCGAAGTCGGAGGCACGAACGAGGTGGTTAGCGTCGAAGCGGCCCAGGCGCAGGTCGATACCACATCGAGCGAGCTCAAGACCCACGTCGACCGCAAGCAGATCGTCGACCTGCCCTCCACCACCCGCAACCCGCTCGACTTCGCCACGCAAATGGCGGGAGCGACCTCGACCGGCAGCGCCACCTCCGGCGCGTCGATCATGAACGGGCTTCGCGGTTCCAGCAACAACCTGGTCCAGGACGGCATCGATGTCCGCGATAGCTTCATTAAAACCTCGGGATTCGCCGCCGCGGGTAATGTCACGCTCGAGAGCATCGGCGAATTCAGCATCACCGGCCAGAACGTCGGCGCCGATTCCGGCGATGGCGTCGTCCAGATTCGCATGACCACCGCGCGCGGCGGCAACCAGTTTCACGGAAGCGCGTTTTACTACGGCCGCAACGATGCCTTCAACGCCAATACCTGGACCAGTAATTTCAGCGGAACGCCGCGGCCGATTCTGCGCCAGCACCGCTATGGCGGCAGCATCGGCGGGCCGGTCGAAATCCCGAAGGTATATCACGGCAAGGAAAAGACGTTCTTCTTCTTCTCCTACTCGGTCTTCCAGCGGCATTTCCAGAACACCGACTCGCGCACGGTCCTGACGGCGCCGGCGCGCACCGGCCTGTTCACCTATCAGGGCGCGGACGGCGCCAATCACACCGTCGACCTGCTGGCGGCCAGCTCGCGCGATCTGCCGATCAACAGCTTCACGAAGACCCTGATCGACGCGACGCCCCTTCCAGTCAACGCCGGCGCCATCAGCGTCAATCCGGGCTCGGGCGACGGCCTGAACATCGTAGGAATCCGCTTCAATACCCCTGGCTCAGAGCTCGACAAGCTCTACGACATGCGGATCGATCACAAGCTCATCGAGTCCCGCCGATTCGGCACCCACTGGGTGGAGGCCGACTGGCATTGGGAACACGATCCTATCTCTCCCGACACCGATGCGCAATTCCCCAGGGGGATCGCGACCAATTGCGTGGGATCGGTCTGCGACGTCAACGATAATTACAACTTCTATCAGCGCCTCGCCGCGCTCGCGATCAACTCCACCTTCGGCGCATCGGCGTTCAACGAGGTGCGCTTCGGGTTCAGCCGGCCGGAGAGCAGCTTCCTGCCTCCGCCCTTCGAGCGCACGTTCAAC
>DATGMB010000146.1:0-16007 GCA_035293845.1 Bryobacteraceae bacterium | reverse complement strand
GTCGATGGCTCGGTGGGGATCATCGTGGCCGCCCATACATCGCTGTGCTCGAACCACATTTACAAGATGGGCACGGACGAGCAGCGCTGCCGCTACCTTCCCAAGCTGGCTTCAGGCGAGTGGATCGGCTGCTGGTCGCTGACGGAGCCGGAGGCGGGGTCGGACGCGGCGGGGACGCGGTCGACGGCGGTGCGGGACGAAAACGGCTGCTGGGTGCTCAACGGCTCGAAGACCTTCACGACCAACGCGCACTATGCCGATGTCTGCGTGGCCATGGCGGTGACGGACCGGGCCGCGGCGCAGCACGGCATTTCGGCATTCATCCTGGAGAAAGGCACGCCCGGATTCCGCGCCGGCAAGAAGGAGAACAAGCTCGGCCTGCGCGCCAGTGCCACCGGCGAAGTGATCTTCGAAAACTGCCGCCTCGGGCCGGAGCAACTGCTCGGCAAACAGAACGAAGGCTTCGTGGACAGCCTGAAGGTGCTCGACGGCGGCCGCGTCTCGATCGCCGCGCTCTCCATCGGGATGGCCCAGGGCGCCTACGATGCCGCGCTGCGGTACTCCAAGCTGCGCAAGCAGTTCGGGCGGCCGATTTCCGAGTTCCAGGCGATCCAGAACAAGCTGGTGGATATGGCGGTGGATCTCGACGCGGCGCGGCTGCTGAATTACCGGGCCGCGTGGATGCTCGACCAGGGCCGGCGGGTGACCCGCGAATCCTCGATGGCCAAGCTGTTCGCCTCCGAGGCGGCGGTGCGCATCGCCAACGAAGCGGTGCAGATCCACGGCGGCTACGGCTTCATCAAGGATTACCCGGTCGAGAAGTTCTACCGCGACGTCAAGCTCTGTACCATCGGGGAAGGGACGAGCGAGATCCAGCGGCTGGTGATCGCGCGGCAGCTATTGAAAAGCCGATGAGCCTTCCGGAGCGAGAACTGGCGCGGCTGGCGACGGGGGTGGAGAACCGCGACCCGCGGGCGCTGGCGCAGCTGGCGGTTATGCCGGCTGGGCATTCGCGCATCGTGGGTGTGACGGGGCCGCCCGGCGCCGGCAAGAGCACGCTGGTGGCGGCCATAGCCGCGGAGTTGCGGAAGCAGGGCAAGACCGTGGCGATCGTGGCGGTCGACCCCAGCAGCCGGCGGACGGGCGGTGCGATCCTGGGGGACCGCATCCGCATGCAGCAGCATTACGGCGACGCGGGGGTGTTCATCCGCTCGATGGCCACGCGCGGCACGACGGGCGGCCTGGCGCGCGCAACCGCGGACATGGTCCGGCTGATGGACGCCGCGGGGCGGGATTACGTGCTGATCGAGACCGTGGGGGTCGGGCAGGATGAGGTGGAGATCGCGGGTCTGGCGCAGGTGACCCTGGTGGTCCTGGCGCCGGGCATGGGGGATGACATCCAGGCGATCAAGGCCGGGATCATGGAGATCGCGGACATTTTCGTGATCAACAAGGCCGACCTTCCAGGCGCGGACCGCGCGGAGCGGGAGGTCCGCGACGAGCACAAGCCGGTCATGCGGACGGTGGCGACGGAGGGGACGGGGATCGCGGAGCTCGTGGCATGGATTGAGGCCGCACCGCTCCCTGACGGCCGCGGCGGGTTGGGAAGCGCGGAGGGGCGGACGGTAAACATCGATCATTTGGGCATTGCGGTCAGGAGGATCGAGGAGGCGCTGCCGCTCTATGAGTCGCTGGGGCTCGCCGCCGCGGGCTGCGAGACCGTCGAGGCGGAGCGCGTGCGTGTGGCGATGCTGCCCACGGGCGATTCGCGCATCGAGCTGCTGGAACCGGCGGCCGCGGATTCGCCGATCGCGAAATTCCTCGAAAAGCGCGGCCCTGGCCTGCACCACGTGGCGCTGCGGGTGCCGGATCTGGCGGCGGCGGTCGAGCGGCTGCGCGCCGGCGGGGCGCGCCTGCTTAACGAGCCGCGCGCCGGCGCGGGCGGGCATAGATACGTTTTTGTGCATCCGGCTTCCACCGGAGGAGTGCTGTTGGAACTGATTCAGGAGAGCGAACGTTGAAAGCGGAAATCGGACTTATCGGCGGCAGCGGGCTATATTCCATGCCCGGATTCGAGCAGCAGGAGGAGGCGGCGATCTCGACGCCGTTCGGTCCGCCTTCGGACAACTATGTGCTCGGCATGCTCGGCGGCCGGCGGGTGGCCTTCCTGGCGCGGCACGGCCGCGGGCATCGCCTTTCGCCCTCGGAGCTGAATTTCCGGGCGAACATTTACGGCATGAAGTCGCTGGGCGTGGAGCGCATCATCTCGCTCAGCGCGGTGGGGTCCCTCAAAGAGGAGCACCGGCCGCTCGATTTCGTCATCCCGGACCAGTTCGTCGATCGCACGCGGGGCCGCGTTTCGACCTTCTTCGGGGACGGCCTGGTGGCCCACATCAGCTTTGCCGACCCGATCTGCGCGGAACTGGCCTGCGTGGTGGCGAGCGCCTGCCGCGCTTCGGGCGTCCACCATACGCTCGGCGGCACCTACCTGTGCATGGAAGGGCCGGCGTTTTCGACCAGGGCCGAATCCAACCTCTACCGGAGCTGGGGGATGGACGTGATCGGCATGACCAACCTGCAGGAAGCCAAGCTGGCGCGGGAGGCCGAGATCTGCTACGTTACCGTCGCCATGGTGACGGATTACGATTGCTGGCACGACGGCCACGATGCGGTCACGGTTAACGAGATCATCGGCAACCTGACGCAGAATGCCGCGAATGCCTGCCGCGTGGTGGCGCAGGCGGTGGCGGCGATGCCCGCGTCCCGCACCTGCAAGTGCGGATCGGCGCTGGCGCACGCCATCCTCACGGATCGCAAGCTGGTGCCGGAGGAAACCCGCCGCAGACTGGGGATTCTGATTGAGAAGTACTTCGTGTAGCGATATCGCGCAGGAGGTGCTGGACGCCTGCCTGGCCGGCGATCCGCCCAAAGAGCTGCCGCGCGCCCTGCTCGAAGAGACCTGCGGCAACGCGCTGTTCCGCATCCTGGTCGAAGGGCTGGCGGACCGCTTCGAGCCGGCGCTGTGCGACGCATATGCGGGGCTCTTTGCGCAGGCGGTGGCGCACATCCTTCCCGAGGAGCATCCGGCGGAGCTGGTGGCGCGCTACCGGCGGATCCGGCGGGTGCGGCCGGTGGCGGGCCGGCCGCAGCGCGTCGTGGTGCTCTCGCGCGTGACCCTGGGGGCCGACGTGGCCGTAACCAGCGTGCTGCTGGATGCCGCGCGCCGCCGCTTTCCCAACGCGGAGCTGGTGTTCGCCGGTCCGCAGAAGAACTACGACCTGTTCGCGGCGGAACGCGATCTGGTCCACGCGCTGGTGGATTATCCGCGCGGACCGCTCCGCGAGCGCCTGGCGGTGCGCGAGCGGCTAAGCAGTCTGCTGGCCGACCGCGATACGGTGGTGCTCGATCCGGATTCGCGGCTGACGCAGCTCGGCCTGCTGCCGGTGGGTCACGAGGACCGCTATCACCTGTTCGAGAGCCGCTCCTACGGCGCCGCTTCCGGGTGCCCGCTGCCAGAGCTGGCGGCGGACTGGGCAGCCGCCACCCTGGGAGTGGACGGCGCCAAGCCGTATGTGGCGCTGGCGCGCCGGTCCGACACGGGGCCGTATGTGGCGGTGAACCTCGGCGTGGGGGAAAACCCGGCCAAGCGGCTGCCCGATCCTTTCGAAGAGAAGCTGCTGGCGATGCTGGCCGGCTGCGGTCTGCCGATTGTGGTGGATAAGGGCGGCTCGGCGGAGGAGGCCGCGCGCGTCGAGCGGGCGGCCGAGCGCTCCGGCGCGCCGGTCGCCTTCTGGGAGGGCTCGTTTGCGGGATTCGCGTCGATCATCGCGGCGAGCCGTCTTTACGTGGGCTACGATTCCGCCGGCCAGCACGTGGCCGCCGCGAGCGGGGTGCCGCTGATCTCGATTTTCGCGGGCTTCCCCGCTCCGCGCATGTTCGAGCGCTGGAGGCCCGCGGGTCCGCTCTGCCAGGTGATCCGGGTCGACCGGCCGGACGTGGAGGAGACGCTCGAACGGGTGCGGGAGGCGCTACGGCCGTGGGCGGAGAAGGCGGCCACCTGAGCTCATCGCCAGCTTCAAATCCTCGTGCTCGAAGGCGGACGCCATGCGATCGATTTCCGCCTTGCTCAATCCCAGGGCGGCCGCTTCAGTGCGCCAGGTTGCCACGGCGCTTCCGGTCTCGCGCGCGATCGCGCCGGCGGCTTCTTCGGTCAGCTCGAAATAATCGGCGACCTCGTACGCCAGTTTCAGCGACGCCCGGCGGTCCTCCAAGTCGATGGCAGTGGCGAGAACCCTTGGCCGAACGTCGACGGGCACGGGGTTGAGATCGTAGGCCGGAGACAGCCGCCATCCGGCGGGTCCGGCCCAGAGGAAGCCGTGGTTGCGAAGGTGGTCGTCGGTATTCGAAATCAGGATGTTGAAAACGATGCGCCGCCAGAGGGCGTGCGTGTCCTGTTTGGGCGAAGCGCCGTGCTGGCGCAGCGCGTCGGCGAATTCGAGATAGCTGCGCGTTTCGTTGTCCCGCGCGTCCAGCATGCTCATGGCGGAAAGAAACGGGATTCGGGCGCCGATCTGGCGGTCGAAGCGCCGCAACAGGAGGACCGGTTTGCCGCCAACGGACTCCAGGCGCCACTCCGGCACGTCGATACCGGCCCGGGCGGCGAGGGTCAGGGCCAGAGCTTCCCACACCTCGGTGCTCCATTCATCGCCCTGGTGCGGGAACTTGGCGATCGCCAAGCGGCCGTCGCGGTCGCGAACGGATGCTTTGGGGCGCGCGCCGCCGAGCGACGAGCCGGGGGCTAACAGCAGGCGCAGGTCTTCGTCGCTCGCCTCATCGCCGGCGACGTGCTGCGCGGCGGCGAGCAGGCGCGGCAGTTCCACAATCGGCGGGATTTTCGAGGATTCGCCATCGGCAAGAAACGGCCCGCCTGGAACCGCGGCGAACCGCAGCGCGCCCTGCCGCGATTCGTCATCGACGAGCAGGAGGTAGTCGATTTCCCCGAGCGTGCGCGGAGCCCGGCCTTCGCGCTCGGCACGCCGCCTCTCCGCGCGGCGCATCAGCACGCGGCCCCAGCGATCCGGCGCGGAATCGCCGAGTGCGCCGAACAGCGGCTTGTCCGAAGGGGTGTGGAACGGGCCGGGGCCGAGCTTCAGAGCCGATTCGAGCGAAAACCGCTCGCGGTGTGCCAGCCAGCCGGCATCGTACTCGAACGTTGCATGTTCACGATCCTTGCGCGTGCGCGCCCAGAGCCGGCCAACCAGATGCGGCATGCCCCGAAGATCGGCGTAGACCAGAGTTTCGCGCTCCATCTTCACTTCCCCGGGTTGCGCTTGGTTTGCTTCCGCGGCGCGGAGAGGCGAATGCGCTCGGGCAGGCGCTCTTCTTCGAGCTCGCGGCCAACGGCGTCATGCGTCGCGTCGGCGAGATCGGAAAGGCGGTCCACGAGGCCCAGAGAGAAGAGGACCGCCGCGTAATTGCCGATGTAGACACCGGCATCGCCCTTTTCGATTTTGTGGAGCGTCATGCGGCTGATGGAAGCCCGTTCGGCAAGAATGGCGACGGGAATCCGCCGGCGCCGGCGCGCGTCCCGAAGATCCTGCCCCAGCTTGCGCAGGGCGCGGGCAACGGGGAACGGCAGGGGCGGAGACTTGTGGGCTTGCCTCATTTTTCGTCCATCTGAATAGGCGTTATTTCCGTTAGCGTATATAAGAATGGACGCTAAAGTCAAGCAAAGCGAAATGAGTGCTACCGAAACGGGGCGCTCTCCCACTCCAGCTCCAGCTTCCGTCCGAGGAAAGCAGCCAATCGCTCTGCCTCGGCGGCAGCGGCGCGGCGGGCCCATTGGGGGACCGTGGCGAAAGGCTCGATCAAGACCGCCACGCGGCTGGCCTGGAATTGATGCCGCCAGATGCGGGCGATCCGGCCATTGATCAGCAGCACCGGCGACAGCCAGCCTTGCGGGCGGAAGACGCGCGGGCGGCATCCGGCCGGCATGAGCTGCTCGGCGTGCCAGGAGGCGCCGATGACGTAGGGATCGAAGGCGGGGAGCAGGCGGACGGCGCGAACCGGCGGCGCCGAGCGCAGCTCGCGGACGTGTTTCGCCAGCACCCAGCATGGCGCGCCATCCACTACGACGGGCGCGGCCTCTTCGCCGAGCGCAGTCATCCATTGCCGGGCATGCGTGATGCCGCCGCCGTTCCACCAGCGCGCCAAATCGTGGTGCTGAGCGGGGCCATACGCGGCGAGGTAGCGGCGCGCAACTTCGGCAGTGGCCTCGTGGGTGGGGACCGGCTGGCCGGCACGGCCGTTCAGCCACGTGGCCGGATGGGTGAAGCGCACCCGCTGCCCCAGACTCGGGGCAAAGCAAAGACCGCCGGCAAACGCGGCGGGCTTGAGGACCGTTCCCCAACTGTTCTCGCCGATTCTGGCGGCGAGGGAAGCCGACCCGCCGATCCGGGCGGCCTCGGCCATCAGCTCTTCACGCGTCAGGATTCGGCCATCGAGCGCGGTGATGATGGCCGCGGTCAGGCGATCGAGTTCCTCGATGGTGATACCGTAGGCCCGCTGCCACGCTTTGGGCTTGAGGTACCGGCGGCTGGTCCGCAGCGCGGCATGCCATAGCGGCAGCTCGGCCGCGCCCAGCAGGTGCAGGGTGCCGCGCATGGCCCACGTCTTGACCAGTGTGCGCTCCTCCCAGAGCGCGCGATCGACGGCGTCACGCGTCACCGCCTCCACCCGCGCCCACAGCGAGAGCACCGCCGAGGACAACACCTGTGCGTGCAATCCGCACAGCCGGCTGGTAACCGCCAGCATGCGGCCGGCCGGCGCACGGGCATCCAGATGATGACGGCGCGCGCGCCACGCGGCGGCTTGCGCCCAGGTGACCTCGACCATCGGGCCCTATTATGGCACCGCGGTCATTGTGGCCGCCGGGGCGTGCAGTTAGCGATACAATACCTCTGACACTCCGAGGTGTAAATATGGCAATCACGCGACGACACTTCTTTTTCGGCTCCCTGCTGGCCGGAGCGATTCCACAGGGCGGCTTCGGCAGCACGCCGTCGCTCAAGCTGCTGGGCTACAAATCGCCCAATGAGAAATTGAATATTGCCTCGATCGGCGCGGGCGGCAAGGCCGCCAGCGATATCCGGGGCTGCGCGGCTACGGAGAACATCGTGGCGCTGTGCGACGTCGATGACAACTCGGCGAAGAATATCTACCAGCAATTCGAGAAGCCGCCCAAGTACAAAGATTTCCGGAAGATGCTCGATCAGGAGAGCAAGAACATCGACGCCGTGATCGTCACCATTCCGGACTTCATGCACGCGGTCGCGGCCATGGCCTGCATGGAGCGCGGCAAGCACGTTTACGTGCAAAAGCCGCTGACCCGCACGGTCTGGGAGGCCCGCATGCTGACGGAGGCCGCCCGGAAGTACGGCGTCGCAACCCAGATGGGCAACCAGGGCTATTCGAACGAAGGCACACGCCAGGTGGCCGAGATGGTGTGGAACGGCGAGATCGGCGACGTCCATACGGTGTATGCGTGGACCAACCGGCCGATCTGGCCTCAGGGGCTGACCGAGATCCCGAAGCCAACGCCCGTGCCGGATACGCTCGATTGGGACCTGTGGCTGGGCTGCGCGCAGGAGCGGCCGTACACCTCGGGCGGCGAAGGCTACCCAGCCGGATTCGCGCGCGGGAATTTCTATCAGCCGGCGAACTGGCGCGGTTTCTACGATTTCGGCTGCGGTTCGCTGGGCGATATGGCGTGCCACATTCTGGGTGCGGCTAATATGGCGTTGAAGCTCGGCGCGCCGACCAGCGTCGAATGCGTCAAGAAAGAAGGCGTCAGCAGCTTCATGTTCCCGAAGCACTCGAAGATCAAGTTCGAGTTTCCGGCGCGCGGATCGATGCCGCCGGTGACCGTGATCTGGGAAGACGCGCAGACCGAGTCGCCCACAATCGACGGCGTGCCGCAGGGCGAGTTCATCGGCGACCTGCCTTCGATGCGGCCGCAGGGAGGACGCGGCGGAGCCCAGGGACAGGGGCGCGGCCAGGGCGCGGCTGGCGCAAGCGCCGCCGGCGCTCAGGGGCGCGGCGGCCGCGGCATGGCGCCGAGCCCGTTCGTCGGCCCGGTCTTCAACTATGAGCAGTTCGAAGAGGAGCTGAGCGCCGCCAAGGAGGCCGGCGTGGAAGTGAAGCCCTCGAATAACGGCAGCCTGTTCGTCGGCGATAAGGGCCTCCTCACGACCGGGACGTATGGCGAAAATACGCGGCTGATTCCGGTCGAGAGGATGAAAGATTATCACTTCCCGCCGGAGCTGCTGACGCGTTCTCCGGCCGGGTCCAACGCCCACTACCGCGACTGGATCCGGGCCTGCAAGGGCGGCGATCCGGCCTGCTCGAATTTCAATGTAGCCGGGCCGTTCACCGAATGGATCGTCATGGCCGTGATCTCGACCCGTGTGGAAGGCCGGCTGGAGTGGGATCCGGTGAAGATGCGGTTTACCAATAACAACGAAGCCAACAAGTATCTCAAGCCGTTCTACCGCAAGGGCTGGGCCCCGAACTGGAAGGCGTAACCGGGGAGCCAGTACCCAGAGGTCGGAGGTCAGGGATCGGCGGCACGTCGCCGCGCGGAAACTTGGCCTTTTTGTCATGCCGCAGCGGCAAAATCGACCTCGCCGGTCAAGAAGTACACGCCGGGGATGCCGCTTGGCCTCCCCGGCCACGCGTACTATATCATTTTGTTTGAGCGGCAATGGACATTTCGATCTATTTCCCAAGCGCACCCACCGGCGAGGCCAAGAGCCATATGCATGCGCTTCCGTAAGGCTTTAGGAGCGCCAAACAGGACTCCGGCCGCGGTCTTTTAGGGTAATTGCCGGTGTAAAAATTGAGCAAAAAATCTGAAACAAAGTTCTTGAATGGTACTGCTGCTGGTGCTAAACTTGTCCTGGCTGGACTAGTACAAGTACAGTTCGACACAACATGTTTGCAAGCGTTTTCGTTATCGTGGTTTGCTCAGCGCTGCTGGCGTATTGGTTTCGCTTCAGCTGCATCCTGCTGCTTCGCACTCACGGGGAGCAGGCAAACAATCTGACCGCTGGCGTTCAAGGGACGTTCGGCTGTGCCGAAGCGCGGGAACGGCTGGAGAAAGACGATCATCTCGACGGCATCCATGCCGTGCTGCAGCGCGATTTCGAGGTGCTGACGTACTTGGTGCGGCATGCCTCGGCTGTGAAGCTGGAGAGCTTCGAAGAGAAGCTGCTCGTCTGGGATTACAAAGCCATGCGGTTATGGTACGCGGTGACGAAGACGGCGGCGCCGGAGCAGGCGCGCCGGGCGCTGAGCGAAATGGCGTCGGTGATGACGATTTTGGCGGGGCGCCTCGGCGAACGCGCCGGCTTGCCGGTCGAAGCCTGAGAGTTTCAGTCGCGAATTCACACTCAATGCCCACGAATCCTCACAAGGGTTCGTGGGCATTCCTGTTTTTGGCGGATCGTTTGTGCGGTGACTCTTATCGGCGTACCACTTGCAATAGAATGTAAAACGTGGAATCCGAAGCCAAGCTCCAACTTGCGGTCGACCGGCTGAATGCGGTGCGCCGGGAAATCGCCAAAGTGATCGTCGGGCAGGATGACGTCGTCGAGGGCGTGCTGATCTGCCTGCTCGCCTCCGGCCACGTGCTGCTCGAAGGCGTGCCAGGGTTGGGCAAGACGACCCTGCTCCGCACGCTGTCCCGCACGCTGCAACTGAAATACTCGCGCATTCAGTTCACCCCGGATCTGATGCCCGCCGACATCGTGGGGAGCATGGTGATCGAAACGGACGACCGCGGCGGCAAAGGCCTGCGCTTCCAGCCGGGCCCGATCTTCGCCCACCTGGTGCTGGCCGATGAGATCAACCGCGCCACGCCCAAAACACAATCGGCGCTCCTCGAAGCCATGCAGGAGCGCACCGTGACCAGCGGAACCATCACGCATGAACTGGAGAAACCGTTCCTGGTGATGGCAACGCAGAATCCGATCGAGATGGAGGGCACGTATCCGCTGCCCGAGGCGCAGCTCGACCGGTTTCTTATGAAAATCCTGGTCACCTATCCCAACCGGGAGGAGTTGAGCCGCATCGTCGAGCGCACCATTCAGCGCGAGGAAGAGACGCCGGTACCGGTGATGGATCGCGATGCGATCCTCGAAGTGCGCGACGTCTGCCGGCAGGTGCTGGTGGCGCCGCACGTTCAGGAGTACGCGATCCAGCTTGTGATGGCCACGCAACCGGAGCAGGCGGAGGCCCACGAACTGGCGCGCAAGTACGTGCGCTACGGCAGTTCGCCGCGTGGAGCGCAGGCGCTGGTCGAATGCGGGCGCTGCCACGCGCTGATGCGCGGGCGTTTCCACCTGGCCATCGAGGACGTGCAAAAGGTGGCGCCGGCCGTGCTCCGGCACCGCATCATCCTGAATTTCGATGCGCACGCCGACGGACAAACCCCGGAAACCATTCTCCAGGCAATCATTAAAGGTGTAACGGCACAGGCATCGGTGGCGTAAGGACGGTATGGCGTCGGGACCGCTGCTGGACCGCGAATTTCTGGAGAAGCTGGAGCGGCTGACCATCCACTGGCAGAAGTCGTTTGCCGGGCTGGTGGGCGGGCACAACCGCTCGCGATTCCCCGGCGCCGGCCAGGAGTTTCTCGATCACCGTAATTTTCACCACGGCGACGATCTTCGTGCCGTGAACTGGCGGGCATACCTGCGGCTGGAAAAGCTGTTTTTGAAGATGTTCCAGGTTGAGCCCCGCGTGCCCGTGCGGATGCTGATCGATTTCAGCGACTCCATGCTGGCCCACGGCGGGCAGAAGTTCGACTTTGCCCGGAAACTCGCCGCGACGCTGTGCTACATCGGGCTGGTGCGGCTCGACAGCATGGAGCTGCATGGCTTCGCCTCGCGCCTGAGCCAGCGCATCTTCTCGACCGGGGGCCGGCACCGCTTCGGCGCCGTGATGGATGCGCTGGCGGCGCTGCCCTCCGGCGGCGCGAGCGATTATCAGGCGGTGGTGCGGGAGTTCATCGGGAGCTATTCGCAGCGCGGGCTGCTGATCATCATCGGCGACTTTCTGGACGATCAGGGCTGCGAGCGGGCGCTGCAGTATCTGACCGATTTCGGCCACGAGCTGATGCTGCTACAGCTCTGGTCGGAAGAGGACCGCACGCCGCCGTGGACGGGCGAGTTGGAGCTGCGCGACGCTGAAACCGGGGCGTCGCTCAAACTCGACTTCGACGACGCCGCCCGCGAGCGCTACACCCGCGCCTTCGACGAATACGCGGCCGGCATCCAGACCATGGCCCTTCGCAGCGGCGGCCGCTACGCGGGGATCTGCACGTCGCAGCCCCTGGAGGATGTGGTGTTCGGCGAGCTGATCCGGGCGAGGGGGATCGCGTGAGGGGGTTTCACCGCCGAGACGCCGAGGCGCCGGGAAAAGGCGGGAACGGCGGGGGGATGGTTTGCGGCCGGGCGGCACTCCATGAGGTTGTGAGAGCGCCGCGGATTCGGAGCCCGCGGAGGGCATCGTGCATCTCCTGAATCTTTCGCTATTCCAGTTCCTGGCGGTGTTCGGGTCGATTTCGGCGCTCGCGCTCGCGCTCTATTTACTGGACCGGTCACGGCGGCGCCAGGTGGTGTCCACGCTGCGCTTTTGGGTTTCGGCGGAGCAGCCGGCGGCGGCGGCGAGGAGGCGGCACATCAGCCAGCCGTGGTCGCTCATCCTGCAACTGGTCAGTATGGCGCTGCTGGTGCTCGCGATCGCGCAGCTCCGGCTGGGGTCGCGCGCGCAGGCGGGGCTCGATCACGTGCTCATTCTGGACGTTTCGGCATGGATGGGGGCGCATCCGGCGGGCGCGCCGGCCGGCCGCAAGCTGCTCGATCAGGCGAAGGACCGCGCGCGGCGCTACCTGCATGCGCTGCCGGCGCGCGACCGCGTCCTGCTGGTGCGGGCGGACGGGCTGACGACGCCGGCGACCGGTTTCGAGCCGGACCGGCGCAAAGTGGAGGACGCGATCGACGCTTCGGAACCCGGCGCGACCGCGCTCAATCTGGACCAGGCCCTGGCGTTCGCCCGGCACATCCAGGCCGAGGCCGGAGGGCGCGCGGGCGAAATCGTGTACGTGGGAGCGGGCCGCACGGTGCAGAACGACACGCGGACGGCGCCGCCGCACAATCTGCGCGTGATCGAGGTGCCGGGCGCGATCGAAAATGCCGGTCTGCGGAAGATCGGGATGCGGCGCTCGGCCTCCGACCCGGACCTTTGGGAAATCTACATCGAAGCGCGGAATTACGGCTTGCAGCCCCGCGATTTGACGCTATCGCTCGATTTCGGGCCACCGGGGAAATCCGGGCGGGTCGCCGCCGGAACGCAGCAGTTCACGCTTGCGCCGGGCGCGGTGAAGGAGGCGACCTTCGCCTACCGCACGCGCGCGGCGGGCGTGCTGGGCGTGACGCTCACGCCGCACGATGCCTTCCCCGCCGACGATCAGGCCGAGATGGAATTGCCCGCCCAGCCCGTCCTCACGGTGACGGTCTATTCGAATCAGCCGGAGCTGCTGCAGCCGGTGCTGAGCGCGGCCCCGCGCGTCAACGCCATCTACCGCAAGCCCGAGGCCTACCGGCCCGATGATCGCGGCCTGGTGGTGCTAGACCGCTTCACTCCGCCGCAGCGGCCGGCGGCGGATTCCATCTGGATCGACCCGGCGGCCGAGGGCTCGCCGATTCCCGTGCGCAAGACGGTCACGGACGCGGCATTTCATGACTGGAATGCGGCGCATCCGGCGTCGGCGGGGCTGCGCGCCAGGGATTTCAAGCTGGAAAAGGCGAGCGTGTTCCAGGTGGCGGGCGATGACGAAGCGATCGGCTCAGTGGACGCCGGTCCGGTGATCGCGGCTCGTAGCGCACATCCCAGGATCGTGGTGTTCGGCTTCCATCCGGCGCTCTCCGCGCTGCGCTACGAATTGACGACTCCGCTGCTGTTCGCCAACCTGCTGCGCTGGCTTTCGCCCGAGATCTTCCGGCGATGGGAGATCAGCGGCGGCAGCGTAGGGACCGTCCGGCAGGCGATCGACGAGGACGTGGCCGAAAGCCAGGTAAAGGTGATGGATGAGAACGGGGCGGCGCTTCCGTTCACGCTGCGGGACCGCACGCTGGACTTCTTCGCCGGTGTCCCCGGGGTGGTGCGGGTGGTGGCGGGCGACCGCGAGTACGTCCACTCGCTCACGCTGCCGCAGCTCTGGGACGTCCGCTGGCAGCCGCCGGCGGAGGCGGCCAAAGGCATCCCGCACTGGCGGGTGGCGGCCGATGCTTCGAGCGACCTCTGGCCGTTGCTGGCTATTCTGGGCGCGGCGGGACTGCTCGCGGAATGGCTGCTCTACGGCCGCACGCGGCGGCGGGCGTTTTTCGCGATGCCGGCCCGCGTAGCCGTGCGGCGCCGGGCGGCGGAGGCACGGCGATGACGTTCGGACATCCATGGGCTTTGCTGCTCGCGCTCCTGCCGGTGGCGTGGGCAGCGTGGGAATACCGCCGCGAGGGGCGTCGCGGAGCGATGCTGCTGAAGGCCGGAGCGTTCCTGTGCGTGGCGCTGGCGCTGGCGGAGCCGCGGATCACGGTTTATGAAGGCAAGGTCGCGGTGGCGATGCTCGCGGATACTTCGGCCAGCATCTCGCCTCGGGATCTCGCCACGGAATCGGTTTTTGCCAACGGCCTGGAGCGCGCCCGCGGCAGCAACTGGGTGCGGGTGATCCCGTTCGCGCGCGCCACCCGGATGACGGCGCCGGATGAGCGGCCGAAGGGCAAATGGGCGCTCCGCCACACGGCGGGCGCGGCCGGACACGCCACGGACCTGGAAGCCGCGATCCGCGACGGCGTGGCGGCGATGCCGCCGGGAATGGTGCCGCGGCTGCTGCTCGTATCGGACGGCAACGAAAACCTGGGCAGCGTCTCGCGCGCTGTCTGGCAGGCGCAGCGGTTGCACATCCCGATCGATACGGTCGCGCTCGCGGGGCGGCCCAAGCCGGGGCTGCTGCTGGAGTCGGTAGGCTATCCGGGGCAGGTGTTCAGCGGCGAGAAGTTTCCGATCGAGGTGACGCTTTCGGCGCCGCGAGCGGCGAACGCGACGGTCGAAATCAGCGCCGAGGGCAAGTCGATCGGCGTCAACCACGTGAATCTCGCGGCGGGGGAGAATCATCTGCGCCTGCAGGCCAGCGTCAATTCGGTGGGGGCGATCGGATTGGCCGGAAAGATCTCGGCGGAGGGCTTGGGCGAGGCCCGCTTCGAGGACGCCGTAACGCTGCGCGGGCCGCGCGCGCTGCTGGTTTCGCGCGATCCGGCGGCGAGTGAGGAGCACCTGGTGCGCACGCTCGAGGCCAACCAGTTCGAGGTCGAGCGCGCGCCGGAGGGCGTGCCGGAAAAGCTCGAAAACTACCAGCTCATCGTAATCAACAACTGGAACATGGAGATGATTCCGGCACCGCGGAAGGCCGCGCTCGAGGATTTCGTCAAGCAGGGCGGCGGGCTGGTCTGGATCGCGGGCGAGCGCAATGTTTACGTCGACAAGCGCGGGCAGGAGGAGGATCCGCTCGAACGGACGCTGCCGGCCAAGCTGGCGCCGCCGCGCTCGCCGGAAGGCACGGCGGTGGTGCTGATCATCGACAAGTCCTCCTCGATGGAGGGCCGCAAGATCGAGCTGGCGCGCCTGGCGGCGATCGGAGTGGTGGATAACCTGCGGCCGATCGACAGCGTGGGAGTTTTGATCTTCGACAACTCGTTCCAATGGGCGGTGCCGATCCGCAAAGCGGACGACCGCGCATCGATCAAGCGCCTGATTTCCGGCATCACGCCCGATGGCGGCACGCAGATTGCGCCGGCGCTGACCGAGGCATTTCAGCGCATCCTGCCGGTGCAGGCGGTGTACAAGCATATTGTGCTGCTCACGGACGGCATCTCCGAGGAGGGCGACAGCATGGCGCTGGCGCGCGAGGCAGTGGCGAACCACGTGACGATTTCGACCGTCGGGCTGGGGCAGGATGTGAACCGCGCGTTCCTCGAAAAGGTCGCGAATTCGGCGGAGGGGAAATCGTATTTCCTGAACGATCCGCAGGGCCTCGAGCAGATCCTGCTGCGCGACGTGGAGGAGCACACCGGCAACACCGCGGTGGAAAAATCGATCAAGCCCAAAGTCGCGAAGCAGGCCGAAATCCTGGATGGCGTGGAAATCGAGAACGCGCCCGCGCTGCGCGGCTACGTGCGCTTCGAAGCACGGCCGACCGCGGACACGATCCTGGAAGCGGACCGCACCGATCCGCTGCTGGTGCGCTGGCAGTACGGGCTGGGGCGGGCGGCGGTGTTTACGTCCGACGCGAAGAACCGCTGGGCGGTGAACTGGGTGACGTGGCCGGGCTTCGACCGCTTCTGGGCCAACCTGTTCCGCGATCTGCTGCCGCACGCGCCGCAAACGGAAACCACCGCGGATTTCGACCGGGCGTCGAATGAACTCGTTGTCGATTACCGGCTCTCGCGGGCCGTCGAGGAGCCGGCCGCCGCGCCCGAGATCTTTGCGATGGGGCCGAACGGATTCCAGGCGCCGCTCGAGGTGAGCAAGGTGGCGGCCGGGCACTACCGCGGGCGTCTCGCCATTGGCAGCAATCAGGGACTTTTCCGCGTGCGGCCGGTGGCGGATTCACGGGCCTTCCCCGAGATCGGGTTCTTCCGGCAGGAAGACGAAATGATGGAGTATGGCAACAGCGAGGCGCTGCTGCGGCGCATCGCCACGGCGACCGGCGGGCACTTCAATCCCGCGCCCAAGGCCGTCTTCGATGCCGGCGGCCGGAGCATCCGCGCGACCATGAACCTGTGGCCGGGACTGCTGGCCCTGGCCATCGTGCTGAACCTGATCGAGCTGGTGCGGCGCAAGTGGCGCGGGCTGGCCGAAGCGCTGCACCTGGCGAGGCCGGCGGCGGAAGC
>DATGMB010000145.1:0-30427 GCA_035293845.1 Bryobacteraceae bacterium | reverse complement strand
GGAAGTTCCCGTTCCGAGCCCCGCCCACGGCGAGGTGCTTCTCCGCATGAAGGCCTCGACGATCTGCGGCTCCGATATTCGCTGTATTTATCACGAACACCTCGGCAAGGGGCCGGAGGGCTACCAGAACGTCATCGCCGGTCACGAACCCTGCGGCCGAATCGTCGCGGCCGGGCCGGGCTGCCGGAGATTTCGCGAAGGGGACCGGGTCATCGTTTACCACATCTCCGGCTGCGGCCTTTGCAACGATTGCCGCCGCGGCTACATGATTTCGTGCACCAGCGCCGCGTACCGGCGGGCGTATGGGTGGCAGCGCGACGGCGGTATGGCGGAGTTTATGATCGCCGAAGAAAAGGATCTGATCGCGCTGCCGGACGAGCTTTCGTATGCCGATGGCGCGCAAGTGGCCTGCGGCTTCGGCACCGTATACGAAGGGCTCCGGAAGGTCGGCATCTGCGGCGATCACGATGTGCTGATCACCGGGCTCGGGCCGGTCGGTCTTGCCACGGCGGCGCTCTGCCGGAAGATGGGCGCCCACCGCATCATCGGCAGCGACGTCCTACCCGAACGGCTGCGGCTGGCGCAGGATCTCGGTCTGTGCGATATCGTTCTGCCGGCGGGCCCCGGCAATATCGGCCAGATTTTGGATCTGACCGGCGGCCGCGGCGTGGAGCGCGCGATCGATTGCTCCGCCAACGACGTGGCGCGCGCAACGGCCATTCGCGCCACGCGCAAGTGGGGCCGCATTGTGTTCCTGGGAGAAGGCGGGCGCGTCGAATTCAACCCTTCGCCGGATATCATCCACGATCAGAAGACCATCTACGGCTCCTGGGTGACTTCCACGTGGCTGATGGAGGAGCTGGTGGAGCGGCTCGTGCGATGGGATCTGCATCCCGCGCGGCTGATCACGGACCGGTTCCCCCTCGAGCAGGTGGGAGATGCCTATCAACTCATGAGTTCCGGGCGTTGCGGCAAAGTCGCCGTCTGCTTCGACGAAGAACTGGCCGTGCCGCGTCTGGGCTGAGTCGGGGTCTTTCCCCTGTTAAGCCCTGTTTTCTTGCGAAACTGCGCACTTCTGCGGGATAATGATGTGTTAAGCCATACATCGGTCCTCAGGAGTCCTCATGAATCGCGATTTACAAGAAATCAAGGCGGGCCTGGCCCAGGTGCGCGCCACTCTGGTTCTGCTCGAACAATTTATCGCTGAATACGAAGCCCGCACGGTCAACATTTTGCCGGCTGAAGATGTGCAGTTTTACCGGGCCAGCGATGACGAGGTCATCGAAGGCGCGGGGATCGGCGAGGTGACTTCGCTCAACCAGACGATCCGCGAAGCGGCGCAGCAACTGGTTCCGCAGCAGTTGCCGACGGCTTAGCGCCGGATTTTTTCATCCCTCCATCCGGGCGGGCGTTCGCCCGCGAGCGATCCATTCTCTACCAACAACCGGATTCGCCGCGCAACCCCAATCCGCGCATCATGCGCCGGCGGAACTGAGCGCGCACTGTAAACAAAGAACTTCCGCGTGCGTGGCCGCGCATGATGCGCGGCCCGCCCAATATTGCGCGCCTGAAACGGGCCTGGCGGCGGTCCTATTGGATCTCGAAATCGGTCGTGCGCACCCACTTGCGGCCGAACGAATCCACCGCTTCCAGTTCCAAGGTGTACGCACCGGGCTTCAGGTCGTTGATCGGCACGCGGAAGCCCACCGGGACCACGGGCTGGCCGGGGTGCACCCGGTCGTTCACCGGAATGCCGCCCGAGTTCACCTTCTGCGCGCCGTTCGCGCCACGGTCCAGAATGCGGAGCTGCGCCGCCAGCTTCACCGGGTTGACGGCGTTCTGGTTTTCGAGCGCCGGTTCGTAGATTTCGAAATAGACGGCCACCGTGTCGCCTGCTTTGAAGCGTTTTTCCGCCGCCGGCACGAACTGGAGCCCGCTGCTCACCAGCGGAGTCTTGCCTTCGATCAGCTCGGCGTCCAGGTTGCTATCGTTATCGAGCTTGTGGATGTTGGTGCTGAGCGCGAGCGCGCTCATCGAGAACTGGTCGGTATCGTAAGGCTCGATCTTGAGCGGGCTCTCCAGCTTGCCGAAACCGGCGCCGCCCGAGGTGAACACGACCTTCAAGGTGTAATCGCCGGAGCCGATATCGAACTGGTTTTCATAGTGCATCGGCTTGGAGGCGAACTCCTCGACCGCCTTTTTGCCATCGAGATCCAGCTTGACCGAATCGCTGAACCTCGCGGCGACGTTGCCATCCGGCCGCGTGGCAATGCCCAGGATGCTGATCTCGGCGTGCTCCTTCCCCTTGACCTTCTCGAACTTCACCTGCGAGGTCGGGATATCCATGGCTACGTGCACGCGCGCGGTATTCGCCGCGGTGTAGAAGAACGGCGTCTGCATGGGCGGCGCGGCGATGGTCGGGGCCTGCGTGCCCTTCGCCATGGTCTCCATCTGCTTTTCGACGGGCGTGCCGGCCAGCAGGTCCACCTGTTTGGCGTTGCAATAGCCGGTGCGCGCGCGGACGACGAGATCCTTCTTATCGACCTTGACCCGAATGGTGTGGCAGCTTCCCTCGGCCGATTCGGGCGGGGTATAGGCCAGCAGATAATACTCGTTCTGCTCGCGGTTGATCTTCTGCAGACCGCCGAGCAGGTCGTTGGTATTGGCGATGACGAACCCGCCGGTGCCATCCGCCAGCATGTAGAGCACCTGCTGGTTGGTCGTGGCGGAATCGGGGAACCGCCCCATGATGCCGCGAGTGTTGAGCGGATCGGTGCGGCGGTTCATGATGGTGCCGTTGGGATTACGCGGAGCGCTGGGCGTTCCGCCGCCACCGCCGCCGGGATTGCCGGACCCGCCGATGCCGCCGCGGCCGCCGGACCCGCCGGGCGCTCCAACGCCGCCGCGTCCGCCGCCGCCAACCGGCGCGCCCCCGCCGCCTCCGGGGAACCCGCCGCCCCCGCCGCCGGTGCGTCCACCGCCTCCGCCGCCCCCGGTGCCGCCACCGCCAGCCGCGCCACCGCCACCGCCCCCGCCGCCGGTGCCGCCGGCTCCACCACGCTGCGGATCATAGGAAAAAAGCGCCGCGATGCGAAGCACGGGGAATGCCGCCAGCGCAAGGCCGGCGTCGCGCGCCGCTCCGGGCAGCAGGACGGCGCCGCGCGGGCCGAACGGCATCGTATTGGCCACGAGGCCCCGGACGTCCACCGGATACACCGCCACGTTGGCACGATTGCAGGCGTCCGTGGCGGCGTTGACCTCGGAGATGATTTCGGCATTCAATGGAAAGCCGGCGCTGAACAGCACGACCGTCTTACGGCCGGGGATTTCACTCAGGTTCGAGGCCAGGCTGCGCAGTGCCAGCAGCATCGTGCGCTGCGCATAGCCGGCCATGCCGCCGCCAAGGCGCGGGCCGCCGCCCATCCCGCCGCCGGGGCCGCCGATGCCGGTGTTGGAGACCACGGTCGTGGACTTCACACCGGAGACCAGTTGTTTCAGACGCTCGATATCGTCCGTGAAATTTTGCGCGATCTGCAAGCCGCCGCCGAAATTGGCCACCGCCATCAGCCGGTTGGGTCCGGCATTGGCGTCGATGAACTTCACGGCGGCCTGCCGGGCCTGCATCTGGTCGCCCGTGTTCATCGAGGAGAGGTCGAAGAACAGCACGATGTACTTCTTCTGCTGGGCCACCGGCGAGGACGGGTTGGCCTCGAAGGAGAAGTTGCGAATCACCTGCTCCTTGTTGTCCTCCCAGACCTTGAAGTCCTTCTGCTCCAGGTCGTGGACGTAGTTGCCCTTCTTGTCCTGCACCACCACGTCCACCGGCACCAGGCGGGTTTCGGTCTTGAAGGTGGGCGGAGCGGGTTCCTGCGCCGGCGCGGGCGGCTGCTGCGCCATGGCGGCGGCGACGCCGGTGAGGAGCAGAATCGTGAGTTTCGAGTGCATGCGGACCTCCAGGCCTGGCCGGCCACGGCCGGCCCCTGCGTGTGATGAACGGGTGAACATTATGGGATCTCCACTGCGCCGTTTTGCGCGGACATTTCCTGGCCTTCCTTATCGCGCACCACGAGCCGGATCAGGTAGCCGCCGGGCTTGACGTCGAAGGTGGTGCGGATGGTGAAGCCGGTTTCCGCGCGTTTTTCGAGTGTCTGGTCCCTGAGGCGCATTTCGAGCGTCTTCTCGCTGCCCGTGACCCAGTTGCCGTTGCGGTCGAACAGCGCGGAGACGATGGTCAGGTCGTTATAGTTGCGGCCATCGGCCTTGCGGAAGCGGAGAGTCTTCAGGTCGATGTGGGCCAGCACGGTGACGCGCGCGGTTTCGTTCGAAGGTTTGAAAAACTGGGTATGCAGCGTGATCGGCAGCTCGTGCATCTCCTCGCGGGAGAAGACGGCTTCGCGCAGCTCCTCGCGCGCCGTCTCGATGGGGTCGGCCAGATGCCGCGGGGCAAAGTAACCTTTGCGCGCGGTAACGGAAAGGCCGGCGGTCTTGACCGTGACTTTGAGGCCGTGATAGCTGCCGTCGAGCTTGAGGTTCTGGGGCGAGAAGCCGAGCAGGTAGATGTACTCCGGCACGGCGGCGAGCTTGCGGAAACCCTCCGCCAGATCGTTGTTGTTCTGGAAAACGCTGCCGCCGGTGCCGTAAGCCAGATCTTCCAGGACGTCAGCATTCATCACCGCCTCTTCATGGGCGAACTGATTCTTGAGCATGGTGGCGGCGGCGCTGTAGCTCTGCTGGCTCGCGTCGTAGCCGGGGTCCGTCCATAGCCCGCGCGCATCGAGCGCGCTGATGGTGATGTTCGCCTTAATAGCCCGCTCCATCACCTCATTACGCTCCTGCTCGAGCTGCGGCGTGATGAAGCCGGGCGAGACGAGGATCATCGAGCGCTGGCCGGGCAGCGCGCCCATGCGGCGCACGATATCGCGCAGCACCCCGAGCGTCACGTGCGACTCCTGTTCGCCACTCGCTATCGCGCGGGAGGCGGCGGCTCGCGCCATGCTCGCGGCGGCGCTGGCCATGGTCGGATCGAGATGAGCGCAGGCCATCGTTTCCATGACTGCGGCGCGGAGGGCGGTGGGGTCGTTCTTGTTCTCGATCAGGTCGCCCATGTAGTAGCTGACGTCGGGGCAGTCCGTCCCTGTGGGGCCGCGGGCGATGGGATGGGGAAAGAGGCGCAGCAGCGTTGCGTGCAGCTTGTCCTTATCGTCGGTGAATTCCAGGATGTCTCGCCCGGAAGTGGTGTAGATGGCGGCGCGGTCGGCGGCGCGGAGCGAAGTGCTGATGTGCTTCCAGGCGGCGTCACGGCCGCGGACGAGATCTTCGAGCTTGATGTGGACGTCGTCGAAAACGTAGGCGATATAGCGCTCGGGCATCTCGAGCGGGGCGGCTTCCCCTTCCGCCTCCACTCCGGCCTTGGCGCCGGAGCGTTTGGCGACGCCATTGGGGGATGCAGCCGGCTGCTCAATCGAGAAGCGGCTGATGAACTGCGGCTTGCCCTTATCGAAAAGCTGAAAGTCCTCCTGCTTGAGCGTGCCGATCGCCCGGCCCGACTTATCCCGTACCACCACCGGGACCATCACCAGGTTGACCTTGGCCTTAAAGGTGGCGGGCTCTTCCTTGGTGGTGGTTTCCGCCTGCTCGGGCGGCGTGCCGGTTTGCGCGGCGGCGATCCCGAGGGCGCAGATCCCGAGGGCGAAGCGGGACGGAATTCGCATGTGTTCCAGACATGATAGCAGTACCGCAGGCCCATGGCCTGCCGGTTACAGAGCCGCGCGGAAGCAAGCGGGGGTTTAGCGCGGCGGCTGGCAGGTGAGCTGGACCTGCCCGCCCACAGGCTCGGGCGAGCCCTTATACTGCGCCGGAACGAATTGCCACCGGCGGACGGCGTCGAGCACGGATTCGTCGAGCGCGGAATCGCTGCTGTTCACGATGCGCGCGTCCTTCACCGCGCCGTCCGAGCCGATATCGAGAGCCACGGTGGCCTGCTCCGGCGTCTTGCAGTCCCGCGGGAACGTGTGTCCGCGCAGGACGGGCTTGGCGACGTCTGCGTCGTTCGCGTACGACTGCCACGCAATCGTCCAGCCGCTCAGCAGGCGGAAGTTCACTTCGACCGTCGCGGCCACCGTGACCGGCGCGCCGTCCTTCATCCCCGGTTTGAATTTCCACTGGCTGACAGCTTTCACCGCGTTCTCATCGAGGCCAAGTCCGAGGCCGCGCTGCACCCGAATATTGGTCGCCTGGCCTTCCGGATTCACTTCGATGTACAGGAGCACGGTGCCTTGATACTTCGCCTGGCGGGCCTGTTCCGTGTATTTCGGTTCGACTTTTTCGATGAGTTGTGGCGGCGAGACGCCGTTGCCGATGCGATAGACGCCGGTTCCGGGAACGGTGGATTCCATGGGCCGGCGGTCGCCGCCGCCGCCTTGCGCCATCGCGCAGCCGGCGGCTACAAACAGGAGGGCGGGAAGTCGGAACATGCAAAGCCTCCGGTGCCCAGGATAGCGCACCGGAGGCGGGGAGTCGCGGCAAAATCAGTCGCGGCCGAAGAACGGCTGCACGATCGCTTGCGGGCCGGAGAGAAATACGTGCGTCACGCCCGTTGCGGTGTCATACGTTTCGAGCGTGCTCTGGAGACTGCACGCGGCCGCGCCCTCTCCGACGTTCAGCGAGACGGACGCGCGGAATTCCGTGCGTGCGGAGGCGGCCGTCGCCGAATACGGCAACTTCACGGAGACGATCTGGCCGCTGGCGACCGTGAACGTGGTCGCCTTGCCGATGGCCGCGCCGGTCGGATCGAGGAACGTGACGCTTCCGGTGCAGGAAGCGGCGTTGGAACTGTTCGATGGATTGGTCGCGAGGTTCACAAGGTTGACCTGGGCCGTCTCGGAGCTGGCGAGGCCGACTGGCGGAAAGGTTGCGGTCCGGGTGCCGCTCGGTGGATCCGCAAGAGCAGTCGCGGCAGTCGCGGCAACCACGGCGGCTAACAAAAGGTAACGTGAAAGTTTCATATTCTCCTCAGGTTTCGATATGAATGTACTCGCGCCCGATACGAGACATGTTACAAACCACGAAGAGAAGCATACCGAAAGTTTCCGCCCCGCGCACACCTGTTCACTAAGGAACTGTGCGGCGCGACCCGAAACCACCTACTTGGCTAAGCGTGAAGTACTCAACAGGCATAGAACCGAAGTTAGTGGGATGGCCAGCTATTTACTAAATTGGCCACATTGACGCTGCCCAGACCATTGGCGAAATTCCAGCCGGCGGCGGTGGAAAAGGCCGGGCTGTAGGAGTCGGTCGAGACCGAAAGGGCCCCATTGGGAATGACGGACGAGCGGCGGCCGAGCGGAACCCCGGCCGTCGCGCCGAAGCAATTCTGGTTGCCGTCGCAGTTGACCGCGATATCGCCCAGCGTCACGTTGTGAAAAATGCAGGCGCTCGAAGGATTGTCGCCGGCTTTGGAATCGCACACCGCGGCGCCCTGCGCCAACTGGTAATAGACCGGGTTGGGGTTGCCCTGCGGTCCACCCATCTTCTGATTGATCAGCGCCTGGATGCCCGCCATGATCGGCGTGCCGAACGATGTGCCGCCCGCGCCGGCCCACGTGCTCGGATCGCCCGCGCAGGACGCGCCGTCGTTCCGCGGGTTGCTGTAGCAGTAGACGTAGTAGTGCCCCCAGAGGCCCGTGCCGGCGAAGAGCGAGACGTCCGGGATGTCGCGCACGCCGTCCGCCGGGACGCCGGAGACGCCCGACTGCCACGCGGGTTTCGCGTAACCGGCGCAGGTGCCGCCGACGATGCCGGATTGGTCTGGAATGCCGGTGGCGCAGCCGCTCGGTCCGCCGCTGCCGGCCGCGACTTGCAGCAACTGATACTGCCGCGCGGTCGAGCTGCTGCACAGGCCGTCGGCGCCGTAGCCCGAACTGAAGCCGAGCACCGAAGCCAGCAGGCCGCTCGCGCAGCTATCGTTCCAGGGAATTTCGGGAATGTAGGAGGTGGCCGAACCGTAATTCGAGTCGTTACTGGCGTTCCAGTAAGTGGCGCTGTTGCCGTTGTAAGTATCGGCGAAATCGGTGCCGCCGACCGCGACGTTATACGGAGTCGAGGCCCAGCCGCTGACGCCGATGCCGTGCGTGGCGCCCTCGGCGCCCGCGTCGCACGACGCCGCGCCTTCGTCGCCGGCCGCGACAAAAACCGAGATCCCCTCGGCGGCCGCCTGCTGGTAGGCGGCGTTGAAGGCCGCGTTGAGTGTGGCGCCGTTGACGGCTTCGCACTCGCCGTAGCTGATGCTGATCACCTGCGGCGGCGCCGCGCTGTTGATGAGATTCTCAAGCGCGAGCAGCCCGCCGTAGGTCGAGCGCGTGCTGGAGCAGGAAGCGAGCTCGATGGTGGCATCCGGCGCGGCGGCGCTGGCCCATTCCGCATCCAGCGTGGCCTCGGCGTCATCGCCGCTGCGGATGCCGGGGTCGATGCAGCCGGGATGCACGGTGACGAGCGAGCCGGAGTATTGCGAGAGTCCGAAGGTGGAGCGGAAGGTATCGTAATCGGCGGTGCTGTACAGATTGGCATCCTCGATCACCGCGATGGTCTGGCCCTTGCCGGTGATTCCGGCGGCGAAGACCGGGCCGAAGTTATAGATCGTGGTGAGATCGGAGGGAGTAATTACCTGGTAAGTCGAGCCGCCGTTCGAATAGGTGAAAGCGGGCCGTGCCTTGCGCATTACGCGCGGCTGGAAATCGTGCAGGGAAAGGATGCCGGTGACAGCCGGCGCCAGCGCGGCCGGAATCTGCGGGTCCGAGATGTTGCCGATGTGGCGCTCGCCGCGCGCGTTGAGATAGTGGATCTCGGTATGGAAGGCCCGCGACACCTGCGCCGCGGTGCCGGAAAAATCGATCGTCAGGCCGCCCGGATAGACCTGGTTCACGGTAAAACCCTGCCCGCGCAGCCACGCCGTTACCGTGTCCACGTCCTGCTGCGACGCGCCAAAGGCCTGGCCGTACTCGGAAGCGGTGAGCCAGCGATGGTAGCGCGGCGATTTCGGGTCGTGCAGTTCGGAGACGAGCGTCTGCGCGGCCTGCTCGGCTTCGGGCGAGCGGCGCAACTGGAGCAGCATGTGCTCCATCGGAAAATCATCGGGAACCGCGCCGGCGTCGTTCGCAGCGATGGCTTCCGGGCGCGTGTTGCCGGCCAGCCGCGCGAGGCGTGTGGCGTCGATGCGCTGGCGGATCAGGGGCGTACGGGCAGATTGCGCCGCCAGCACGCAGGGTATGAGAGCGCCGGCCACTACGATGCTGCGGCGGGAAAATACGGGGAACCTGTGGGCCATGAGGTCTCCTGTTCGACTTCTCAGACGTATCTCCGTCGCGCCCGGGTTGCGGCCGCGCCGGAAGATTCGGCAACTTTTCACCAATTTAACAAAATGCGCCTTGCGCGCCCCTGGCAAAAGGGGAACTTTCGGCTCGCGTCGGCGGAAATCCAGACAAAGACCTTGCTGAGTGGCCGGTGTGGCCTGCGATTCGAATGGAAAAACCGGAACGGGCGGCGGAAGATATCGAGTTGATGCTGCGGGTGAGGGCGGGCGATTGCGTGAGCTTCGCCCTGCTGCTCGAACGGCACCGCTCGAGCGTGGAGCGGTTCCTCTATCATAAGGTGCGCAACCGGGCGCTGGCCGAAGAGCTGGCGCAGGAAGTGTTTCTGCGGGTTTACCGGGCGCGCGCCAGCTACCAGCCCACGGCGCGGTTCCAGTCGTGGCTGTTCCAGATCGCGTCGCACCTGGGTTCCAATTCGCGGCGGGACCGGCGGCGCGAGATCCTGCACGAGCACATCGATCACCAGCCGCCCAACGCGACGGCGCTGCAGATTGCCGACCGGCGCCCTTCGGTCGAAGAGGAACTGGTCGGCGATGTGCGCCGCGCGGAGGTGCGGCGGGCCGTGGCGGCGCTTCCGAAAAAGCAGCGCACGGCCGTCCTGCTGCACAAATTCGCGGGGATGGATTACTCGGAAATCGCGCGCGCGTTCCGCTGCTCGGAATCGGCCGTGAAGTCGCTGATGTTCCGGGCGCACGAGGCGCTGCGCGGGATGCTGCAGCATTTGGCGGCGTAGGCTTACGGCTGCGGCGCCGGCAGGGGGTACTGCAAGCTCTTCTCCAGCCACTCGCGGTTGGACCGCACATCCTCCATCAGCCGCGCGGTGAGCCGCTCGCGATGATCGAACAGGCGGTAGCCGGCGCTGTCGCGCAGGTAGCCGCGCGCTTTCGGCTCGCGGGCGAAGACCGCGGCTTCGCCTTCGGCTTCTACCATCGCGGCATAGCGCGCGCGGTTGTCGAGCAGCGCCTTGACCAGGAACGGCATCGCCAGCGTGTAGTCCGCCTGCATGCTCTCGGTGGTCTGGGTGTAGCTGTCCTTATCGACCTTGCCCCACGTGACGGCCTCGGCCGGCGGACAGGAGGAAAGCGAGCCGTCGGTGACCGGCGCGGTGACGATCTGGACGTCGAAGAGATACCCGCGAACGTTGGGCAGCCCGAGCACCTGCCCCAGCGCGGGCTCAGGCTGGAGGTTGTAATTCTTGGGTACGCCGCCGCCGAGGACGACCGTGCCGAGGGCGCGCGCCGGGTGCTCGAAGAGGCCCCAGCGGTGGTACGCGCAGGCCTCGAAGACTTCAGCGTGCAGGTCCAGCTCGAAGCCGTACTGCGGGACCATCCCGGCCTGCCGCATGGCCCATAATTTCATCGAGTTCAGAAATACGCTGCCATCGGCGGGCGCGCCGACGAAGACCGGGATGGCGCGGCGCCAGCAGGTGGCGAGCAGTCCGGGCGCGACGCCCGTCCGCTCCTCCTGCGCGGCGTAATACTTGCCGAGCAGATGGCGCATCTCGGTGCCGGTCATGCGGCGCTGGAACTCGGGGCGGGCGAGGACGGCGCTGACGAAGCGGTCCTGATCGAGCAGCACGCCCTCGTCGAAGGCCATATCGGTGACGCGGATGGTGCCTTCGTCGCGCAGCGCGGCGTCGTCGGACCAGATCGGCACCTCATGGATCGGGCCGGTCTTATAGGCATCTAGGCTGCGGTGGCCGTCGTGGTAGCAGACGGCGTCGGTGGTGCTCAGGTAGGCAACCCAGCCGGTTTCGAGCAGCGGGATCAGCCAGGTCTGGTGCTGGCCGGATACGGTGATGGGGCCCGAAATGGCCAGCGTCAGGGGGCAGCCCATGCCGATGGCGCGGTCGAGAATCTGGTAGATCCGCCGCAGGAAGGCGCCGCCAAAAGCGGGCAGACAATGGGTGAAAAGGTCGCCCAGAGTGTCGCATTCGTCGACGCGGCGGACGCGCACGTAGCGGCGGTCGGGATTGTGCTGAAGCATCTTATTTGAAAGTACCAGATGAGTGCGTGGGACCAGAACGGAGACGTGTTAAGGTTGAATACCTGGGGCATGAACATTCTATTCATCGGCGACATTTTCGGGTCGCCGGGGCGGCGCATCGTGGCGGATCATCTGGAGGATATCCAGGGCAGCAATCAGATCGACCTGACGATCGCCAACGCCGAGAATGCGGCGGGCGGGTTCGGGCTGACGCCGGCGATCGCCGAGGATCTCTTCGCCATGGGGATCGACGTGCTCACGACCGGCAACCACATCTGGGATAAGAAGGAGATCTTCGATTACCTGCCCCGCCAGCCGCGGCTGCTGCGGCCGGCCAATTATCCGGATGCGCCGGGCAACGGCTGGCAGGTGCTGCGGACGCGCTCGGGCGCCGGCTGCGCCGTGATCAACCTGCAGGGCCGCGTCTACATGCCCGCCACGGACTGCCCGTTCCGCAAGGCGGACCAGATTCTGGGCGCGCTCGACCCGGAGGTGAAGGTGCGGTTCGTCGATTTCCACGCCGAGGTCACGAGCGAAAAGATGGCGATGGGCTGGTACCTGGACGGCCGCGTCTCCGCGGTGGTCGGCACGCACACGCATATCCCGACGGCCGATACCCGCATCCTGCCCAACGGCACGGGCTACCAGACGGATTGCGGCATGACGGGTCCGTACGGCTCGGTGATCGGCGTCGATACCGATATTATCCTGCGCCGCTTTCTGAGCGCGATGCCGGTGCGGATGGAGCCTTCCAGGCAGGGCCCGGAGCTGCACGCGGTCATCGTGGATGTGGACGAATCGACCGGCCGCGCGCGAGGCATCCGCCGGCACGCCATCAACGGGGATTGAGCCATGGATCCGTCCTATCCGGCGCCGGATACGGCCACGTTCTACATCCAGGAAATCGGCGCGCTGTTGTTCGGCATGGCGTTCCTGTTTGTGTACCGGCAGTCGCGGATCGTCTACTTCGGGCTGTGGACGATCGCGTGGCTGATGCGCTTCCTGGCCGCGATCTTCGGCTATGAGCTGCTACGGACGCTGAACGCGGGATGGCTCGCCCCGCATGCCACGTTCGAGTTCGGGTTCCTGATCGTGCTGATCGCGGCGGCGCGCGCCGGCTTCGCCGCGGACATGAAGGATTGGCGCACGGTGCTGCGGCTGATCGCCATCCTGCCGATGTTCGTGACGCTGGTGTACGCCGTCGGGACGCGCTGGAGCATCGAGGCCTGGCAGACGTCGGACGCGATGGTGCTGGGCGGCGTCTACTTCTATAACTTCCGTATGCTGCGGCAGCACCAGGGCATCGGCAGCCGATTTTTCCGCTTTTCGCTGCTGCTGCTTTCCGTGCTGTTCATCGAGCACGCGATCACGTTTCTGTATCTTTATAATCGCGATGACGCGGCGGTCTGGGCGAGGTACCTGCATTACGAAGGCTACTGGGATTTCGTGCTGCATTGCGTGCTCGCCTTTTCCGCTATGGCGATGTGGAGCGAGAACTCGCTCGACCGCATCCGCGGGCTGATGGCGGAGCTCGACCGGCTGCGGCGCGAGCGGCGCCACGTGGCGGAGCTGGACGGGCTGACCGGGCTGCTGAACCAGGCGGCGCTGGCCCGCCGCATCGAGCAGCCCAACGAGTTCGGCGGCGTGGTGGCGGTCTGCGATATGAACAACTTTAAGGAGATCAATGACCGCTACGGCCACCTGGTGGGGGACGAGATCCTGCGCAATATCGGCAGCCTGTTGCAGTCCTCGATCCGCCCGACCGACGAGGCGTTCCGCTGGGGCGGCGACGAGTTCGTGATCCTGTTTCACAATCAGGATGCCGAGGTGGTGCGGCGCCGCATGGGAGAGATCGAGGCGCGGCTGCGCGATTTCCAGGTGCGCGGCTACGGCGTCCTGCCCATCAGCTTCAGTTGGGGTACTGCGGATGCGCAGGGCCGGCCGATGCGCGAGGCGCTCGACGAGGCGGACCGGAGCATGTACTCGCGGAAGCGAAAACGGGGCGGGACGGCGGGGGAAAGATAAGGACTCGGCGGCGCGACATGGATGTCCAGCGATTCCGGTTGCGCAAACTGGAGCGGTTCTAACGGAAAATGTGCCGGTAAACGGTGGCTGCCGCGGCCGCGACCGCGGCGTTGAAAACCGAGAGCAGCAGCAACACTTTCCAGCTACTGCCCGTGAGGTCCCGCATACGGTGGTGAATGTGCTCGCGGTCGCCCTGGAAAATCCGGCGGCCGCCGCGCCACCGCCGTAGCGCCACCCGGCCGGTATCGGCAATCGGCAGGGCCAGCGTGCACGCGCTTGGCAGCCAGTGGGCCAGCGTCTCGCCGGAGGACCCTGCCCCGCCGGAGGACCATAACGTCGCCGCTCCCAGCAGCAGGCCGACGGTGAGGCTGCCGGAATCGCCCAGAAAGACACGCGCCGGCGGCAGGTTGAAGACGAGAAACCCGGCTAGCGCGCCCGCGAGCACGGCCAGCAGGCCCGAAGCGCCATTATGCATGAGCAGCATACCGGCCGCGGCCAGAATCGCGGTGGATGCCGCCAGGCCGTCCAGTCCGTCCAACAGGTTGAAGGCGTTGGTGCACAGGACCAGCCATGCCGTGACCGCCGCGGCGGCTGGCGGCGTGAAATGCCATGGCCCTGAACCGGCCGCCAGCGCCGCGGCGGCGCACTCGATCGCGAGCCGGGTCCAGGGAGCCATTCCGCGCAGATCGTCAATCAGCCCGATGGCATAGATGACTCCGGCCGCGGCCATCACCTGCGGGACGCCGGGGATGGCGTAGATTCCACCGAACCAGCCTCCCGCCAGAATCGCCAGGAGCACGGCGGTACCGCCGGCGGGCGCGACGGGGCCGTGGTGTGTCTTGCGCCGGCCGTCCGGGTGATCGAACCATCCGGCCCGGCGCGCCGCTGCCGCCAGCAGAGGCGTCAGCAACAGGCAGAGTGCCGCCGCGGCGAATCCTCCTAGCATGGATTCTGCAGGGGAACCGTGCCCGCCTCGCCCATCAGCCTCTCGCAAGCCAGCGCGATCTCCGTGGCGGCATGCGGACGGGCCAGGGCCAGCGCCCTTCGGCGGTACTCATCCCGCCAGGCCGGGTCCCTCAATGCCCGCTCGATCCAGCCGGCCAGGAGTTCGCGATCCCAAGCGCCTTCCAGAGCCACCGGGGCGCCGGTCTGCTTCGAATAGAGCCGCGCGTTCGCCGCGTGATGATCGTTCGCCGCGCCGGGCAGCGGTGAAAGGACGCAGGGAATGCCCCACGCCGCGAGCTCCGCCAGCGTCCTCGCGCCGGGACAGACAATCGCCAGCCGGATGCCGCGGTAAATCGCGTCGAAATCCTCGAGAAACGGAGCGACGGTGGCTTCGATCCCTGCGGCTTGGTACGCCGCTGCGACGTCCGCCCGCCCGCGATAGCCGGTCAGGTGCAGGACGGAAAATTCCGGAACGATCTGGCGAAGCTCCGCCAGCAGACGGGGCGCTTCCCGGTCGAGCACCGGGGACCCCTCCGAGCCTCCGGAGACGAGGATCCGGTACGGACCCTCCGGATCGCCGCCCGGCGAACGCAGGCCGCCCGCCGGCATCCCGGTCGCGACCACCGTTGCCCGCCCGAACGCATGCGCCGTCTCCTCGCCCGCGGTGCAGATCAGAGCCGCGAACCGGCCGATCAGCCGGTTGGCCAGGCCCGGCACGGCGTTGGCCTCGTGAATGACCACCGGGATCCCGAGGCACCGCGCCGCCAGGCACACCACAAAAGAGACGTAGCCTCCGGTGCCAATCACCAATTCGGTGCGCCGGCGGCGCAGGATCCGCGCCGCCGCAACCACCCCGGCCGGGATTACAGCCAGAGAGCGCGCGCGTCCGCTCCAACCCTGCCGCGCCCAGGGGAGGCCGGGGACCAACTCCAGCTCTTCGCGATGCTTCGGGACGATGCGGGTCTCGAAACCGGCGGCCGAGCCGATGAAATAGCCGGCGGCGCCGAATTCCCGGCGGTACGCCTCCAGGATTTCCAGCGCGGTCAGGATATGCCCCGCCGTACCCCCGCCCGTGACGGCAATCCTCCGCTTTGCGCCTCCCGCGGTCAAGAGGCTATTCTACTATGGTTGTCAGTATCGACCGGCACACCTCTGCGCGTCTGGCGGCTATACCTTTCCTGCTTTCGCAGCCAATGGCGGGCGCTGCTTCTCCTGACCCTGGCTGGCGTGGCGCAATCCTTTTCATTCGTTCCGCTTGCGGCGATCCTGCGGCGCATTTTCGATGTGGTCCTGCCGGCCCATGACCTGCGTCTCTTTCTGGCCGCTACGGCGGCACTGCTCGGCATCCAACTCGCCGGCCTGGCGATCGCCTGGTGGATTCGTACGCGCGCGCTCGAAGTCAGCCATCTGGTGCTCGCCCGGCTGCGCAGCGACGCGGCCGCCCGCCTTTACGAGCTGCCGCGCAGCTTCTTCACGGCGGCGGATGTGGAGCACCTTCACGTGACGCTGGTCCACGAAACGCAGGATATCGAGCAGATGAACTATTCTTTTACGGCGCTGGTGCTGCCGGGGCTGTTCGCCTGCCTGTTGCTCTTTCTGATCCTCTTCCGGATCGAACGGGTCTATGCCTTAATTGTGGCGGGAGTAGCACCGCCGCTGCTGGTGCTCAACCGGGCCCTGGTGCGCCGCGCCTGGTTCCGGCAGGAAGGCGTGCGCCGCGCCTGGGAGAAATTCAGCCGGGGCATCCGGTTTGCGATTTCCGCGATCGAACTCACGCGTTCCCACGCCGCCGAACCGTACGAGCTGCGCCGGCAGGTCGCCAACATCGAGCGGCTCCGCCGCATCTCGCTCGATCTGAACCGGTTCGACTCCAACCACCAGGCCGTGCAGGGCGCCATGCTGCTGACCAGCACGCTGCTGGTGCTGCTCGCCGGAGGCTGGTCCGTCGCACAGGGATGGACCACCACGGGAGACATTATGGCCTTTTACGTTATTGCCGCGCTCTTCTCCGCGCAGGCCCGCACGCTGGTGGAGGCCGTGCCGGCGATCCGCCGCGGTATTCGGGCTTTTCATGGGCTGGCCCGCTTCCTGGAGAATCCCGAGCGCGAGCCGTACAGAGGATCGCGGACGGTCCCGGAGATCGTTCGGCTTTCGCTCGAAGGCGTTTCGTTCCGCTACGAGGACGGCGCGCCGTTGCTCGAAGACGTGTCGCTCAATCTCCAGCGCGGCGACCGGGTGGCGCTGCTCGGCCCGAATGGCAGCGGCAAGAGCACGGTGGTTCATCTGCTTGCCGGTTACATACGGCCGCAGCGCGGCGCCGCCTCGGCCAATGGCGTCGCTTACGATGAGATCGATATCCGGAGCCTGCGCGGCCGTATGGCCGTGGCGCCGCAGCACCCGTTTCTTTTCACGGGCACGGTCCGCGAAAACGTGGCGTACGCTATGCCCGAATGCGAGGACGCCGCCATCGAGGAGGCGCTCGAATGGGCCGGCGCCGCGGCGTTCGTCCACGAGCTGCCGCGCGGGCTGGACGAACCGATCGGCGAACAGGGCGTGCGGCTTTCGGGCGGCCAGCGGCAGAAGCTGGCGATCGCGCGGGCGTTGCTGCGGCGCCCGGACGTCCTGATTCTCGACGAGCCCACCAACCATCTGGATGACGAGTCGATCGCCGCGCTGCTTGCAACCCTCGCGGCTCTGCCGTTCCGTCCCGCGGTGCTTCTGATTTCCCATGACTGGCGTGTGCTGCAACACGCCGGGACCGCCTGGCATTTGGAAAACGGCCGCATCGCTGCGGCCGCGGCCGGGCAGCGGCGGTGAGGCCCCCGGTCGTGGCGGTGGTTGCGCTGGGGGAGTTGGCGCGCAGCCCGCGGATGTTGCAGCATGCCCGGGCGCTGGCGGAATACGGCTGCCGCGTGGTTCTCATCGGCTATCCCGGCCGGGCCTTCGAGATGCCGGCGGGCGTCGAGACGGTATGGATCGGCGGCGGGTCGCGGCCGCCCGAAGGGACCGCTGCGGCAATCTTTCTGGCGCGTTCGGCATGGCGCATGGCGGGCGTTTTCCGGCGGCTCCGCCGCGCCCTGGCGGATGCCGGCGCGGAATGCATTCTGGTGCAGAATCCGCCGTCCTTTCCGGCGCTGGCGGCCGCGTGGCTGGCGGCGCGGCGCGGCAACGCGAAACTGGTGATCGACTGGCACAACTATGGCTATTCGATGCTCGCGCTTCGGCTGGGGGCGCGCCACCGCGCCGTCCGGCTGGCGGAGCGGTACGAGGAGTGGGCCGGGCGCCGCGCCGCCGCTAATTTCTGCGTCTCGCAGGCCATGCGCGCCGATCTCGCGCGCCGCGGGATCCGCGCTTCGGTCCTTTACGACCGGCCCGCCGCGCCGCCGCCCTGCGGCGTTCCGCCCGCGAATCCCCGCCTGCTCTGCGTCTGTCCCGCGGGCTGGACGGCCGATGAGGATATCGCGCTGCTCCTGGATGCCTTGGAGTCCATCGCGGGCGAGTGCGCTCCCGTGGCCGTGCATCTGACCGGCGATGGTCCGCTGCGCGCTGCGTTCGAGCCACGGATGGCCGCGCTGCGCGCCCGCGGCGTTCTGGTCACGCCCGGATTTCTTCCCGAGAGCGAGTACCGCGCCCTGCTCCGCCGGGCGGACCTCGGCATCAGCGTGCATCGTTCAAGCTCGGGGCTCGATCTGGCCATGAAGGTGGTCGATCTGTTCGGCGCGGGCACGCCCTGTTGCGCGCTGGCTTACGGCGGGAGCCTCCCGGAGCAGGTGGAAGACGGCCGGACCGGGCTCCATTTTCGCGATGCCGCGGAGCTGGCCTCGATCCTGTGCGATGCGGCGCGGGATCCAGAGAAACTGGCCGCGATGCGGCGTTGTGTGCGGGAGCGTTGGCAGGTGACGTGGAAAATGGAGTGGGATCGCGTGGCGCGGCCCGTGCTGGTGGGGCAATGATGAAACGGCGATCTGGCCCGGGGCCGTTGGCCGACCCCCGGCGGGGACATGCGATCCAGAGCGATATGGGAGTGGGATCGGGAGTTGCGGTGAAGACGAGATGGGGACGGAGTGGGATTGCGTGACCGGACCCGTCCCGGCGGAGGGAGCGTGAGCCGGCCCGCCGTCCTGATCTCGCATCCGTTTCTGACGCCGTCGGGGGGCGGCAATGCGGTGGCGGCCTGGACCCTCCAGGCGCTGCGCGAGCAATTCGACCTCACGCTGGCGACGCTCGGGGATGTGGATCACGAAGCGCTGAATCGCAACTTCGGAACGTCGCTGCGGGCTTCGGATTTCGCCGTCCGGATCGCGCCTGCGCGCTGGCGCGCGGCCGTCCGCTACAGTCCGACTCGCGGCGCGCTCTTCCAGGCGTGCGTGATGATGCGTTGGGCGCAGCAGCTTGACCGCGCCGGCCGCTTCGACCTGCTCTTCAGCACGCAGAACGAAGCCGATTTCGGCCGCGCCGGCGTGCAGTACGTGCATTATCCCTGGCTTTACCTGCCGCGGCCGGATGTCGAAATGCAGTGGTTCCACCGCATTCCCGGCTTTCTCGCCGCATACCGCGGCATCTGCACGCGCGTCGCGAAGGCCACGAATGAGGGGCTGCGCCGGAATTTTATGCTCGCCAACTCCCGCTTCGTGGCCGAGAGAATCCGGCAGGTGCACGGAGTGGAATCCCAGGTGGTCTATCCGCCGGTGCCTGGCGGCTTCCCGGACATCTCGTGGGAACAGCGGAAGGCCGGAGTGGTGGCGCTCGGCCGCATGGTCCATCTGAAGCGCTGGGAGATGGCGGTGGAGATCGTGGAGCGGGCGCGCGCGGCGGGCGCCGGCCTCACCCTGACGCTCATCAGCCATCGCGAGGAAAGCGCCCCGGCGCGGCGTATCGGCGCGCTGGCCGCGGCCCGTCCATGGTTCCGCATCCTGTACGACCTGACCCGCGCCGAGCTGGTCCGGGAGGTGGCGGCGCACCGCTTCGGCATCCACACCATGGAGGACGAGCACTTCGGCATCGCGCCGGCGGAGCTGCAGCGGGCCGGCTGCGTCACGCTCGTGCATCGCTCGGGTGGGCCTGTAGAGATCGTCGGCGGCCGCGAGGAGCTGATGTTCGCCGATGCCGCGGAGGGAGCGCAACGGCTGGCCCACGCCGCCCTCGACCCTGTTCTTCAGGACGAATTGCGGCGGTACGTGGCGGGACGACGCGACTGTTTCAGCGAAGAGCGGTTCTGCCGGGAGGTTCGCTCGGTAGCCGCCTCCCGCTGCGGGATTTTTTGACAGCACCCATACCGAATGGTACTTTAGTAACCACATCCGGATCGGAGGACCGCGGTGAAACGAACACTTTTGGCAGCCCTGCTGTGCGCGGCCCCTTCGCTCCACGCCGTCGGCATCGTCGCGAATGTCATCCAGAGTGATCTGCTCATTTCTACGCCGGATTCCTCCAACGAGACCACGACGGCGTACACACTGAACGGCAATAATTCCTCGGCGACCCCGACTCCTGACTGGGCGGCCACCGCCACTCTGCGGACCAACATTTCTTCGAGCGGCGGGATTTTCCCCAACCTCGTCATCCAGACCACGGACACTTTCACGTGTCAGAACGTGGCGGGCTGCGCGAGCGGGTACTCGATCGGCTACGAGGTTTATCTCCAGTTGGATCGATGGATCACCCTGCCGACCTCCTTCACGATGAGCTTCAGCGGGTCGAGCGCCGCTTCGATCCCCATCAGTTTCGATCAGGGGCTGAACGCGGACAATTTCGAATCGGCGACGGATCTGACGACTTATAGCTTCCACGACGCGACCAACGCCGGACTGGGCAATCATCCGACGCCGTATTACGTCGGGATCTCGAACGTCAACAGCTTCATCGATTATAGGGCGGACGTTTATATCTCCGGAACGGGTGCGCCGTTTGCGTACGGCGCCAGCTTCTTTGGAAATCTGAACGCGACGTTTGCGATCGTGCCCGCCCCGGAGCCCGGCGCCTTCGGCACGCTCTGTGGAGCGTTGGCGCTGGCTGCCGGAGTGTTCGGCTTGCGCCGGCGCCGCCGCAATTAGCGGCCGTTCAACTCGAAGATCTTCACCGCGCGGACGCGCCGCTCCGGCGAGATCGGTCCGGGATCGGATGTGAACACGCGGCGGAGTCCGGGCACCGCATCGAGCGGTACGCAGCTGTGGCCGGGATCGACGCAGCCGGCCGTCAGCCGGACCGTGCCGTGGTTGGCTTCGACGTACGCCATCGCTTCCCGCTCGGAAGAGAAAGCCTTCGACCAGACGATCACGTCGATCGTCCTTCCGCGCCCATCCTTCCGGCTCTCCGTCTGAAATACGCTCACGTGCGATCCGGCGGCCGGTTGGCCGTCTGCCAGATAGAGCCGCGCAGCCATCGAGCGGTAGTATTCCGGAAGATAGACGGGGACCGGCGCGAGACCGGATGCCGTATCGCGATAAAGCACGCGGACGAAATCGCCCGTGTCGCGCCCCAGCATGATTAACGCTGCGGGGAAACTGGAGCGGTTGGCGCCCACGAACCATGGGATCTCAGGATCGACGATCACGTAGCGCGCGCCGGCCGCTCGCAGCCGGGGGACGGCGACCTCGGGAAATGCGCTGATGAAGAATCGCGCCATCTCCTCGGCGCCGGCCTGCGTTCCATTGGACATGGGAACGCGGTGGGCGGCCTGTTCGATGAAGTAGCCGTAGGGCCACCAGAGAGCCACGCCCCATTGCGGCGTGGAGGCGGGCGTGGGCCCCCGGGATAGCGCAGACCATACGGCCGGGTCGGCGAACGGTTCCGGGGTGTTCGACTTCAGCCAGTCCGCGGCAGCCTGCCAATCCTCGCTGGGCGCGCTGTCGGCGCGCATTTGCCAGAACGCGGCCGGCAGGTTTACCGCCAATACCGTGAGAGCGACGGCGCCCGCAGCCACCGCGCGCATGCGCCCGGAGGGCAGCGCCGCGAGGCGAGCGCAGCAGATGCCAGCCAGCACCGCTGCCATCGGCGCGAAGTAGACGACCATCCGCGCCTGCAGCACCGTCGCGGCGGCGACGGTCACCGACCATACGGCGGGCAGCACAAACACCGGGCCGCGGCGGCGCCAGGCGGCGAACAGCAGCCAGACGAGCGCGGGCGACGCAGGGATCCATACAGTCCCCAGCACCTCGACAACGGATGCCCAGCCGGGCTGCATACCGGCGCGGTAGAGCGGCTGCAACTCCTGCACAGTCTGCACCATCCTGCTGGATGCGGTGAAGCCGGCGACGCGCCGAACCTGAAACCACAGCGACCCGATCACTCGCGGGGCCAGTACCGCCACCGCCAGGGCGCAGAGCGCCGCGCCGCCGAGGACGATCGCCGCGCGCGTTCGGCGGCCCCAGCCGCGCCGCATCGCCACGGCGTTCACGCCGGCCATCGCGGCGGCCACCGCCGCCGTGCCGGTCAGTCCGAGGAGCGCGAAATCGCCCCAAAGGACGTGCGAGGCGGGAGCGAACATCGCTGCCGCGATCGCGGCTGCGGGCGCCACGGCCAGCGCCACGGTGGCATTCCATACCGCCGCCACGCACAGGATGCCACATACGAAGACGCCGGCCGGGCGCGTCAGAAAATACAGGCCGAGCGCAATGCCGGCGGCCGCCGCGAAGCGGAAGTCGACTTTGGCTCCGATATCCGGAACGGCGCGGCAAAGCAGATACAGGGAGAGGAAGGCGAGCAGCGCTTCGGCCGCATGGTGGTCCGCCAGGCCAAAGTGCGTGATCCACAGGAAGGCCCCGGACATGACAGCCGCCCACAGAGCGGCGAATGCCGCGGAGGCTGCGCTATCGAGCCGCCGGGCCAAGCCGTACGCGGGGATCACGAACAGCGCGCCGAGGATTGCGGGCAGCCATGCGGCGACGCGGTCAATCAGCCCGGGCGTGGGCGATCCGAGCCCGAGCATCCAGGCGCCGATGGCGAGAAGGTAGTCCCAGGCCGGACCCGTGGGCACCTCCTGGCCTCCGGGAAAAATCGCAGCGGGGTCGAACGTGCTGCGGCGCGGAAAATGGGCCAGCAGGTTGTGCACCGAGCGGACGTGGAACCAGGCATCGCTTTCCTGAAATCGGACGCCGCCCGCACTGCTGACTACGGCGTAAGAGGGCAATACCCGCAGGGCCAGCCCGCCGAGCGCCAACACCAGGATGAATAGAGCCGGCGCCGGCGCCAGCCCGCGATTCCTCATTCGGTTTCCGCCCGTGCTCGCACCGGAATCGCCCGCATCACTTGTCCATCTTACTGGAACGCTTGATGCCGTCGCGTTTGCGCCATTCGGTAGCAGCCCGAGGGTGCCGGTCAACGAACCTGGCCGGATAGCGGGCGGCGATCTGCCAGCGGCCAACCGCAGTGCCATCGAGAAGGCAAACGCGATAACGTCAGCCGGCCGTGGGCAGACGCTGATTGCAGGAGTTGGCACCGAAGCTCGAAATGCGGCGCGGCCCGGTTCAGTTCGTCGTCGATTCGGCCGTAACGCCGGGCGGGAATTGAATTTGTGACGCGCTGGCGAGGCGCTGCCGCACGGCCTCGGCCGCTTCCGTTACCGGCACGTCCGCCGTCTGCCGCGTCCTGCGCTCGCCCAGTTCGACGGAGCCCGCGCCGAGCTTCTTGCCGACGACCACGCGCCAGGGGACGCCGATCAGGTCCGCGTCTTTGAATTTGACGCCGGGGCGCTCGTCGCGGTCGTCGAGGAGGGCGTCGAGACCGAACGCGAGGCAGCGAGCGTAGATTTGGCGCGCGGCTTCGGCCTGGGCGGCGTCGGCGATGTTGGCGGGCGTTACCACGACATCGAAGGGCGCGATGGCGGCGGGCAGGATCATGCCGTCCTTATCGTGGTAGAGCTCGATGGCGGCCGCGAGGATGCGCTCGATGCCGATGCCATAGGAGCCCATGATGGGCGTGATTTCCTTGCCATCGGCGTTGAGCACGCGCAGGCCCATGGATTCGGAATACTTGTAGCCGAGCTTGAAGATGTGGCCGATTTCGAGGGTTTTGCGGACCTCGATGAAGCCGCCGCAGCGCGCGCAGACGTCGCCCGCGGCCACCTGCCGCAGGTCGCGGATTTCGGCCTCGAAATCCTCGCCGGGGGTGACGTGGCGAAGGTGGTAGTCGTCGCGGTTGGCGCCGGCGATCATATTGCGGCGGCCGGTGAGGGCCTCATCGGCGAGGATGGTCATGCCGGCCACGCCCACGGGGCCGAGCGAGCCGGCATCGGCGCCGAACCATTCGCGGATCTCGGCGGGGTAGGCCGGGCGGAACTCGGGGTCGCCGGAGACGGCGGCGAACTTGGTCTCGCTGAGCTGGTGGTCGCCGCGCAGCAGCACCAGGACCGGCTTACCGTCGGCCACCAGCACGAGGCTCTTCATCTGCGAGGTGGCGGGGAGGCCGGTGAATTCGGAGACTTCGGCGATGGTCTTGCGGCCCGGCGTATGGAACGGCTCAGGGGTGAAGTCGCCCGCGGGATCGGCGACGGCGGGCGGCGCGGGACGCGCGGCGGCCTTCTCGAGATTGGCGGAGTAGCCGCAGACGGGGCAGATGGCGATGAGGTCCTCGCCGGCCTCGGACGCCACCACGAATTCCTGAGATTGGCTGCCGCCCATCGCGCCGGAGTGAGCTTCGACCACCTGGTAGGCGAGGCCGCAGCGCTCGAAGATGCGGCAGTAGGCGCGGCGGTGCTGCTCGTAGGCGCGATCGAGACCGGCCTGGTCGAGATCGAACGAGTAGGAGTCCTTCATGAGGAACTGGCGCACGCGCAGCAGGCCGCTCTTGGGGCGGGGCTCGTCGCGGAACTTGGTCTGGATCTGATACCAGATCTGCGGAAGCTGCTTGTAGCTGCGGAGCTCGCCGCGGGCGATCGCGGTCACGACTTCCTCGTGGGTCATGCCGAGGCAAAGCTCGCGCTGGAAGCGGTCGCGCAGGCGGAACATGGTGTCGCCCATGGCGTCCCAGCGGCCGGATTCCTGCCAGAGTTCGGCGGGGTGGAGGGCAGGGAGGTAGATCTCCTGCGCGCCGATGGCATTCATCTCTTCGCGCACGATCTGCTGGATCTTGAGCAGCGACCGCTGGGCGAGAAACAGGTAGCTGTAGATGCCAGCGGAGAGCTGGCGGATGTAGCCCGCGCGCAGCAGAAGCTGATGGCTCGGGAACTCGGCCTCGGCAGGAGTTTCGCGCAGGGTCGGGATGAAGAGATTGGACCAGAGCATCAGACGATCCGCCGTGTGCTCACCGCAGAGTCGCAGAGGGCGCAGAGATTTCGCAGAGGATCTTCGAATTTCTCCGCGAAAGCTCCGTGTTCTCTGCGTCTCTGCGGTGAAAAGTAGGCTTCATCTTAGCATGCTAAAATCGATGGTTCCCCTATGAAAATCGCGATTGGCGCGGATCACGCCGGGTTTGCCCTGAAGGAGAGGCTGCGCGAGCGGCTGGCGTCGGAGGGCCACGAAGTGGTCGATTTCGGCACGAATTCGGCGGAATCCTGCGACTATCCGGATTTCGCGCAGGCGGTCGCGCGCGAGGTGGGGCAGGGGCGGACGGACCGCGGCATTCTGGTGTGCTCGACGGGAATCGGCATGGCGATGGCGGCCAACAAGGTGGCCGGCGTGCGGGCCGCGCCGGCGGAATCGGAAGACGAAGTCCGGCTGACGCGCGAACACAATGACGCCAACGTGCTCACGCTGGGCGCGAAATACCTGGATGAGACGCGGGCGGGGGCGCTGGTTGAAATCTTCCTGAGCACGGAATTCAGCGGCGGCCGGCATGCGCGCCGGGTGGCCAAGATTGCTCAATTGGAGCACGCGCAGTGGGAGCGGAGCTAAGGCGAACCGCAGAGACGCAGAGGAATCGCGGAGGAAACAGAATATGACTGCTGAAGAGCGCATGCAGCGGCCCCTATCGGAAGCCGATCCGGAGATTTACGAGGCCATCCGGCACGAGGTGGAGCGGCAGGACGGGCAACTGGAGCTGATCGCGAGCGAGAATTTCACCTCCGAGGCGGTGCTCGAAGCGACCGGCAGCGTCTTCACGAATAAGTACGCCGAGGGCTATCCGGGGAAGCGGTATTACGGCGGCTGCGAGTTCACCGATATTGTGGAGAACCTGGCCCGCGAGCGCGGCAAAAAGCTGTTCGGCGCCGAGTACATCAACGTACAGCCGCATTCGGGGTCGCAGGCCAACCAGGCGGCGTACGCGGCGGTGTGCCAGCCGGGCGACACCATCATGGGGCTCAACCTGGCCCACGGCGGCCACCTGACGCACGGGCACCAGCTCAATTTTTCGGGCAAAACGTACCACGTGGTGCCGTACGGGGTGCGGCGCGAGGACGAGCGCATCGACTACGACGAGCTGGAGCGGCTGGCGCACGAGCACCAGCCGAAGATGATCGTCGCCGGGGCGAGCGCGTACCCCCGGATCCTCGATTTCGCCCGCTTCCGCGCGATCGCCGATGCGGTGGGCGCGGTGTTCCTGGTGGACATGGCGCACATTTCCGGGCTGGTCGCGGCGGGGCTGCACCCGAACCCGTGCGAATACGCCGATATCGTCACTTCGACCACTCATAAGACGCTGCGCGGCCCGCGCGCCGGCATCATCCTGGCGAAGGAAAAATACGGCAAGGAGATCGATAAGGTGGTGTTCCCGGGCATTCAGGGAGGGCCGCTGGTCCACGTGGTGGCGGCCAAAGCGGTGTGCTTCCTGGAGGCGATGCAGCCCGAGTTCGTGGAATACCAGAAACGCGTGGTGGCCAACGCGCGGGCGCTGGCGCAAACTCTGATCGATGCCGGGTTCCGCGTGGTCTCGGGCGGCACCGATACGCATCTGCTGCTGCTCGACGTGTTCTCGAAGGGCATTCGCGGCAAGGATGCGGAGCAGGCGCTCGACCGCGCGCGGATCACGGTGAACAAGAACGCGATTCCGTTCGATGTGAATCCGCCGCTCAACCCGAGCGGCATCCGGCTCGGCTCGCCGGCGGTGACGACGCGGGGCTTCGGCGAGGCGGAGATGCGGGAAGTGGGCGCGCTGATCAGCGAAGTGCTGCACCATATCGCGGACGAGAATGCCATCGCCGCCGTGCGGCAGCGCGTGGCGGCGCTCACGGCGCGCTTCCCGCTCTACCACTGGAAGCTCGACCCGGTACGGGCTTAGGTCCGCCGGCGGCGGCGTACCCGGACGGCCATCAGGGCGATCCCGATCGCCGCTAACCCGTGCGAGCCTAAGTCTCGACCGGGGGCCCATGACTGCGAAGCTTCTGTAACCGGCCAGGCCATGCCGTTCTTACAACGAAAACCCGCTTGTCAACAGGCGGTTTTGGGCGCTAAGTCATTGATTGCATTACCAGGCAGCCGCCTGTTACAGGCGGTTTCCCGTTGGCGGGCGGGCCATCGGCTCGTTTCCGCCACGCGGTTCCGCTCAAAATCCGCTCGAACCGCCGTCGCGGTGCCGGTGGCCAGAAGTTGGTCGCCGGCGACCAGGAAATCGATGGACAGGAACGTGGTTGCTGTGGAGCTGGAGGCGGTACGGGCTTTAAGTTCGCCGGCGGAGGCGCACCCGGACGGCCAGCAATGCCATTCCGGCCGCCGCCAGAGCCAGGCTGGCAGGCTCGGGCACGGGGTTGATCGAGCGGACCAGCCAGCTTCCCATTTGGGGGTCGGTGGAGCCGGTATCCAGCCAGACGTTTTGCTCGATCAGGTAGCCGAAGCTCGCATTGCCGTTCAACTCATCAAGCATGCCGACCCCGTCGTGGGTTCCCGGGCTGGAGCTGGTTGAGGTCAGCCCCTGAGTCCGGGGACAGGGGACGAACGGGTGGGCGCCGCCGATTACGCAGACCGTGTTCGCCGCGATTCCGAAAGTGTTCAGGAACGCGGCCGCGTCCTGATAGCCTGTGTAGGTGCCGGGGGAAAGGGGCGGGTTGTTGAAATTCTGGTCGATCATGTCGATCACCTGCGTTTCGCTGGCGTAGGGGAATCCGTAAGTGGCGATGATGCTCTGCACGAAGCTGTCGTCGTAATCATGGTTGCGAGTGTAGACGGGGGTGAGCCATTGGTTTTCCAAAATAACAGCGGGATTTCCGGGGAAAATCCTGCGAGAAATTTTCCTCTGCCGCGGAGGCGGCGGCACCGGGACCTGCGACGGTATGATGCGGAATAGACATGCCCCTGCACATCGTGATCGACGCCCGCCGCGTGCGGGACTTCGGCATCGGGACGTACATCCGCAGCCTGGTGCACGCGCTGGGGAAGATCGATACGGAAAACCGTTACACGCTGGTGAGCGGGCCGAATGAGGCGCGCACGCTGGCCGGGCTGCCGGAGAATTTCGCTCTGGCGGCCTATGAGCGCAGCGACAAGAGCCTGCTCGACCACATCGCGTTCCCGTGGTTTCTGCGCGGCCTCGCGCCGGACATCGTGCACATTCCGCTCAACCGCGTGCCGCTGCTCATGACGCGGCCATACGTGGTGACGATTCACGACATGGCCAACCTGTTCTTCGGGCAGGAGGAGGCCTCGCCGCTGCGCCTGTGGCTGCGGCGGTTCCGGTTCCGGCGCGGCCTGGTGCGGGCGAGCCGCGTGATTGCGGTTTCCGAGGCGACGCGGAGGGATGTCGAGGTGCACATGGGAGTGCCGCCGGAGCGCATCCGCCGCGTGTACAATGCGCCCGACCCCGGCTTTCAGATGCGGGATTCCACGTGCCAGACCGAGGAGCAGCAGCGGATCATGGAGCGCTACCAGGTCCACTACCCGTTTCTGCTTTATGCCGGCAATATCCGGCGGCACAAGAACATCCCGCGGCTGGTCGAGGCGTTCGCGGTGGTGCGGGAGCAACTGGCGGGGCACCCGGTGTATCGCGACCTGCGGCTGGTCATCATCGGGGACACGATTTCGCAATACCCGCAGGTGCGGCAGAGCGTGATCAAGAGCCGGGTGGAGCACGTGGTACGGTTCATGGGGTTCGTGCCGTTCGAGACGCTGCGCTGCTTTTATGAGATGGCGGCGGCGTTCGTGTTCCCTTCGCGCTATGAAGGCTTCGGGCTGCCGCCGCTCGAGGCGATGGCGTGCGGCGCGCCGGTGGTCGCATCGAACGTGAGCTCGCTGCCCGAGGTGGTGGACGAGGCGGCGGTGCTGGTGAATCCGGAGAATGTGTTCGACATTGCGCGGGGCATCTCCAGCCTGCTGTTGAATGAAGGGTTGCGGGCGGAGATGATCCGGCGGGGGCGCGAGCAGGCCGCGCGCTTCAGTTGGGAGCGCACGGCGCGGCAGGTGCTGGATATTTACCGCGAGGCGGCGGAGGAGGGGTAAGGCAAATTTACAACCGCCGAGACGCCGAGGCGCCGGGAAAATCGGAACGAGCTATCGGCGTTTATCTGCGTTCATCGCGGCCGCCGAGAGGTTCAAGGCTCTGCGCAGAGCGGCGGATTCGTGTTCCGTAAAGCCGAGGTTGCCCTGGGAGGCGGCACGGAGGAGTTCCGGCCGGTCCAGTTCCGGGCTCATGACGCCGGCGGCCCCGTGATCGAGTCCGAGCAGGTGGCCGGCCTCGTGGGCGATCACATGGGCCAGCACCAGCGAGGGCTCGACGCCATGGTCCCGCGCGGCCTGCTCGACGCGCATCCAGAAGATATAAGAGAAGAGGCCGCGCTTCCCTTCGCGCACGGTCGAGCCGAGGCGGCGCGGGCCGCGGGCGGCCGGCGCGGCGGCGGGGCGCCGCACGATCTTCAGGAAGACCTCGCCATCTGCCAGCGGCTCGCAGGAGCCCCGGCGCGCCTCGATCCGGCAGGTCGGCCATTCGGCGTCGATGCCGGAGCGGCGGAAGATCTCGCGGGCGGGCGCCTGGAAATCCCGCAGCGTGGCATCGGGCAGGCGGGCGTAATCCAGGACGCGGATGCGCAGGGTGGGAGTCTGGGCGCTGGCGGCAGCGCCGGCGCCAATCCAGGCCAGGGCAGCGAGCAGAGGGCGCATGAAATCCTCATCGGCCGATTCCGGCTGGATGTGGAGAATATCACGGACGCGGAGCGGGTACAATAGAAAAACGGACCGGCATGACAGGCCGGGTCCGGGTGTAGTAGACTGGTGGTTTACTCCAGTGGTTCCGACACACTCCGTGTGTTCCGGCTCCCAAACATAGAGGTTTGCATGCACGCGATCATTGAGACCGGCGGAAAACAGTACCGCGTCGCTCCGGGCGACGTCATCCGCGTGGAAAAACTGGCCGGCGAGGTGGGCTCGGAGGTCGAGCTGCCGGCGAAGGCCGCCTTCAAGGACGGGGGCGAGCTGGTGACGGGCGGCTCCGTGAAGGCCACCATCCTGGGCAACGGCCGGGGTGACAAGGTGCTGGTTTTCAAGTTCAAGCGCAAGAAGCAGTATAAGAAGACCATCGGGCACCGCCAGTCCTTCACGGAAGTGAAGGTCGGCGACATTTTGGTGTAGGGGCCGGAACCATCCGGCCCGCAAGGCGAACGTATGGCGCATAAAAAAGGCTTAGGCAGTTCGAAAAACGGCCGCGACTCCAACTCGCAGCGGCTGGGCGTGAAGGTCTTCGGCGGGCAGTTGGTTCCGGGGGGATCGATCATCGTGCGGCAGCGCGGGACGAAGATCAAGCCGGGCCAGAACGTCGGCTGGGGCAAGGACGACACCCTCTTTGCGAAGGTCACGGGCGTGGTCGAGTTCAAGGACCGCGGCCGGATGGGCAAGTTCGTCAGTATTCACGCCAGCGAGTAAACAGGGATCGGGGATCAGGGGTCAGGGATCAGGGAGCGCTGCATTCCCCCGATCCCTGACCCCTGATCCTCGACCCCTATCCATGCTCTTTCTCGACGAAGCACGAATCCTCGTAAAAGCAGGCGACGGCGGCAACGGAATCCTCGCGTTCCGGCGGGAGAAGTACGTGCCGCGGGGCGGGCCGAGCGGCGGCGATGGCGGGCGCGGCGGCGATGTCATCCTGGTCGCAACCGAGCATCAGAACACCCTCCTCCAATTCAGCTACAACCCGGAGCACAGGGCCGAGCGCGGCCGGCACGGCGAAGGCAGCAACAAGACGGGCGCCGACGGCAAGTCGATCGAAGTGCCGGTGCCGGTGGGGACCGTGGTGTACGACGAAGCGACCGG
>DATGMB010000144.1:0-33392 GCA_035293845.1 Bryobacteraceae bacterium | reverse complement strand
GGCCGGATTTGAGGGCGTTCATGGAGGAGACGGCTTTGCCGGCCGCGGTGCGGGGGCCGGTGGATTTGAGCGCATTGCGGCGGTTGGCGGCGATTTGAGCTTCGGTTGGCATAGTCAGCCTTTCGTAAAAGATTGGAGTCCGGGCCGGCCGTGGCCGGCCCCTACGGGCTCGATGGAGCACGCGGGGCCGGGCGGCTGGCCGTTACGGGATTGAGTGAAGCACAGGAGGGGGCTGGACTCCGAAATTCGGCTGGCGGAACTGATTGGAAACGGAGGCGATATATTTTTCGATTTTGCGTGATGGTGCTCGCTTTGGAGAGGAACGTGATGGCCGATTGCGATGGCCACACCCAGCGAGACCGTGATTCTTGTGGCGGAAGACGACCCTATCGTACGAAACCTCATTCGCCTGATGTTGTCCAAGGAAGGTTACGCCGTTCTCACGGCGAATGACGGACAGGAAGCGCTGGAGATCTGCGAAGGCTTTCGCCACCGGATCGATTTATTACTGACGGACGTGCGAATGCCCCGGATGGACGGTGTGACCCTTGCGGAACGGGTTCGGAGAGAACGGCCGGACATCAAGATCATCGTCATGTCCGGCGAAACGGCCAACATCATTTCCAAGGAAAACGTCCGCGAAGCGTTCTTGAGAAAGCCGTTCATCCCGCCCACTTTGTTGCAATGTGTGCAGCGGGTCTTAGCAGACGCCTTCAAAGGGGTTTGCGACGCTATTGAACGTGTTTAGAGAAAGCGTTCGCGTCACCGCACACGGCCCGCACCGTTGACGGCCGAGGTGCCGGCAGACACCACAACCCGTCTGTCACAATAAAGGCTTGGACGGAGCCATCGTAGTCGACAAACCGGAGGGTTGGACCTCTCACGATGTGGTGGGAAAGTTTCGCCGCATCGCGAAGACGAAGAAGGTGGGGCACCTGGGGACGCTGGACCCGATTGCCACCGGAGTGCTGCCGCTGGTCGTCGGGCGGGCCACGCGGCTGGCGCAGTTCTACACGCGCAGCGACAAGATTTACGAAGGGACGGTGCGGTTCGGCTGGGCGACCGTCACGTACGACCGCGAGGGCGAGCCGACGGGGCCGGCGCGCGAAGTGACGATCGACGCGGGCGAGCTGGAGGCCGCGCTGGAACGATTCCGGGGCGAATTCCTGCAAACGCCGCCGCCGGTCTCGGCGAAGAAAGTCGGCGGGCGGCGCGCTTACGAGCTGGCCCGGGCGGCGGTGGAAGTGGCGCTCGAGCCGGTGCGGGTCGAGGTGTACGAGCTGACGCTGGTCGAATTAAGCGGCCCGCTGGCGCGGCTGCGGGTGCACTGCTCCGGGGGCACGTATATGCGGTCGATCGCGCACGACCTGGGGCAGGCGCTGGGCTGCGGCGCGCACCTGGACCACCTGCGCCGCACGGCGAGCGGGGAGTTCACGATCGCGCAGGCGCGCACGCTGGAGCAACTGGCGGCGCTGGCGGAGGAAGAGCGGCTGATCGATGCCCTGGTGCCGGCGGGGAGCATGCTGCCGGGCATGCCGAGCGTGTTCGTGGATGAACTGACGGCCGGGCAGATCCGGAATGGGCGCAACTTTCCCGCGTCGCCGTTCCGGGGGCAGCCGGGAGCCCGGCACGTAAAGGCGGTTACGGGTAAGGGGGAGCTGGTGGCGATCGGGCAGGCGGTGCTGCCGAATTTGTACCATCCGGTGGTGGTTCTGTAGCGGGGACTGGGGGTTGGGGCGGCCATCGGTGCGGCTTCGGCGGTGGGGTGGGCGGTGGCGGGGCGCGAGGCGGGCTAACTTCGGCTAATGGCTCGGAAGGGCCCCTTTTCGCGCGGGTGGCGTGCATCCCGACCTGTTAGAATGGGGTATCAACCAGATGCTCAAGCGGTTCATCCTTTGGGATTACAAGCGCGGAAGCTGGCAGTATGACGTGATGGTGGGGATCATCCTCGCGTTCCTATTCCTGACGCCTCGCGCCTGGTTCCGCGATTGGCCGCGCACGCAGCAGGCGAAGACGATCGCCGCCGTCCCGGGTGGATTTTTCGTACCGCCGGGGCAGCTCGAACATCTTACGGAGAGAGAACGTTGGGAAAAGCTGGCCGCGCGTGTGCGCGCGGAAGCCGGCAATCCGAGGCTGGCCGTGACGCGGGTCGAGCCGATTCTCGATTCCGAAGGCGAGCTGCTCGGTTACCTGGTGTTCGCCCGGTAAGAGGAGTCACAACCGATGTATTTTTGTAAGCACCGCCTTGTGAGGTGGATTACGCTGGCGGGAGCCCTGTGGCTGGCGTTTGGCGCTTCGGCTGCTGATCAATCGCCCGAGGCTGTATTTCAGCGCATGGACCAGGCGGCCGCAAAATTCAAAGGTCTCATGGCGGACATGAAACGGGTCGCCCACGAGGGCGCGATCGACGAGGAGGACGTGAGCACCGGATCGATCAAGGTGAGGCTTCCGAAGCCGCACGATCTGCGCATGCTGCTCGATTTCAATCCGCCGGATGCCAAGCAGGTGGAGATTTCGGGCTCGAAGGTGCTGATTTACTATCCGAAATCGAACACCGCCCAGCAGTACGATTTCGGCCGCTCGCATCGCGCGCAAATGGAGCAGTTTCTGAAGCTGGGCTTCGGCAGCACGTCGCGCGAGATGCAGGAAGCGTACAAGGTGGAGATCGGCGGGCCGGAGAAGATCGACGGGCAGGACACGACGCGGCTCGAACTGACGCCGAAATCGGCGGAGCTGGCGGCGCAATTCCCGAAATTCGAGCTGTGGATCTCGGACGCGACGGGGATCGCCATCCAGCAGAAGATGTACCAGCCGGGCAAGAGCTACAACCTGATCACGTACACGCACATGCGCATCAATCCGAACCTTTCCGACGCGGACGTGAAGCTCAAACTTCCTCCGGGAGTGAAGCCCGAGCTGCTGCAGCGGTAGATCTTAGAAGCGCATGAAAACCAAGGCCAGCTCATATCGTCTTTCTTACCTGGACTGGGTGCGGGGCCTGGGCGCCGTGATCATGCTGCAAGGGCACGTGTTCGATTCCTTTTTGCGCAACGATCTGCGCGGCGGCGCGGCTTACATCTATTCGCAGTTCGCGGGCGGGATGCCGCCGGCGATTTTCCTGTTTCTGACCGGCGTGACGCTGGCCTTCCTGATGGACAGCACGTGCCGCAAGGGCCTGCCGCGCGGCGCGCGCTTCACGACGGCGCTGCAGCGGTCCGGTTACCTGTTCTTCCTGGCGTTCGCATTCCGCATTCAGATGTTCCTTTTCGGCTGGCCGGCGCAGTGGACGGACCTGTTCAAGGTCGACATCCTGAACTGCATGGGCTTCGCGATGGCGGTGATGTCGGTGATGGCGCTCGTCGGGACGGTGACGCGCGTGAAGGCGTGCGCGCTCGCGGGGCTCGGGATTGCGCTGTTGTCGCCGGTGATTTCGGCGATGGACTGGTCGTGGATGCCGGCGCTGGTTCGCGGGTATGTAGTGCCGGATTATCACGCGTTCAGCTTCTTTCCGTGGGCCGCGTACCTGGTGTTCGGGATGAGCGCGGGGAGCCTGATCCGCGTCATGCCGCCGGAGGCGACGGAGCGCGCGATGCAGTGGGCGGCGCTGGGCGGCGGCGCGGTGATTCTGCTGTGCCAGTATTGCGGGGGGCTGCCGTTTTCGATCTACAGCAAATCGGAATTCTGGCTGAACAGCCCGGCGCAGGTGCTGACGAAGCTCGGGGTGGTGCTGCTGATGGTGGCGTTTGCGTATCTGTGGACGCGCTACGGCAGCCGCGAGGGCGATTGGAGCTGGGTGCGGCAGTTCGGCACGACGAGCCTGCTGGTGTACTGGGTGCACATCGAGCTGGTCTATGGCCGCTGGCTGTGGTTCTGGAAGAGCGCGTTGAACGTGGAGCAGACGGTGCTGGCGGCGGCGGCGGTGATCGCGATGATGCTGGCGCTTTCGACCGGCAAGACGAACCGGCAGCGGATCGGCGGGTGGCTGGCGGAGATGGGGTGGTGGTACGGGCCGCGGCCGCAGCGGGCTTCGGGGGATTAGGGTTAGGATGGCAGGGCGGGTATGAACGTCATACTCGAAATCCCGGATGACATCGCCCCGCGTCGAGACCGCCTGAAAAAAACGAATTTCCGTTATCGACAGGAGATCCTCGGCCGGTTGCTCGTAGAGGCGGAGCGGCACTAACCGGAGGTGGCGGCGAGCCATGGCCGCGCCTTCGGCGGCTACCGGCTGCTGCGGTACCAGTCGAGGGTGCGGCGCATGCCTTCTTCGAAGGTGAAGCGCGGGGCGTGGCCGAGTTCGAGGCGCGCGGCGCTGGTGTCGGCCTGGGAGTCGCGGACGTCGCCGGCGCGCGGGGGACCGTAGACGGGCGGGATTTGGACGCCTTCCAGGCGTTCGAGCATGGCCCAGGCCTGGTTCAGCGTGACGCGGCAGCCGTTGCCGGCGTTGAACAGTTTGCCGGCGGCGTTGGGCGCTCGGGCGGCTTTCAGGTTCAGGTCCGCGACATCCTCGACATAAGTGAAATCGCGGGACTGCTCGCCATCGCCGTAAATCGTCGGGGCGCGGCGTTCGAGGATCGCGCGCATGAACAGCGAAAGCACGCCGGAGTAGGGGCTGCCGGGGTCCTGGCGCGGACCGTAGACGTTGAAGTAGCGCAGGGCGACGGTTTCCAGCCCATAGACGCCGTGAAAGATATTGCAGTAATACTCGCCGACTAACTTCTGCAGGGCGTAGGGCGACTTCGGCCGCGGCAGCATCGACTCGACTTTCGGCAGCACGTCGGTATCGCCATAGGCGGAGGACGATGCGGCGTAGACGACGCGGCCGGCGCCGCCCTCGTGCGCGGCGCGCAGGACGTTGAACGTGCCGTTGATATTCACTTCGTGAGACGGCAGCGGCTCATCGATGGAGCGCGGCACCGACGGGATGGCGGCTTCATGGAAAACGACGGCGGCGCCGCGGATCAGGGGCGCGATTTCCTCGTAGTTGCGGATATCGGCGCGCTGGAACTCGATCGAGCGGCGCACTTCTTCCAGGTTGTGCTCGTGGCCGGTGAGCAGGTTATCGATGACGACGATACGGCGCGCCCCCTCTTCGATCAGGCGGCGCACGATGGCCGAGCCGATGAAGCCGGCTCCTCCGGTAACAACGTAGTGACTCATGACGGTAGTTTGGCGATTTCGGATTCCAGGTGGCGCAGCGACTCGGCGGCGAGGCGCGCGGCGCCGGGCGAAAAATCGAAGGCTTCGAGCGAGATCCAGCCGGTGTAGCCGCGGCGGCGGAGGGCGGCGAGCACGGGCTTGTAATCGTAAGTGCCCGCGCCGCAATGGCGGCCGTCGAGCTCGTTGACGTGGACGTGGCGGATGACATCGAAGTAGCGGGCCACGAGCTGGTCGTGAGGCAGCGCCTCGTCGATGGCGTTGTGGACATCGAACATAGTCTGGACGGCGGGGCTGGCGATCTGGCGCACGATGCCGGCGGCTTCTTCCAGCGTAAGGACGACGTCGGCCTGGTTGGCGGGAAGCGCCTCAACGAGCACGGTAACGCCGCGGGCGCAGGCGTGCGGGGCGATGCCGGCGAGGCCTTCGATGAAATGCGCGGTGGCCTGCTGGCGAGTGAGGCCGCCGGTGGTGGAGCGCTGCCTGGGCGAGCCGAACACCATGACGCCGGAGGGCCCGAGGTCGGCGCAGAGATCGATGAGCTCGCGGATGTGCTGCCAGCTTCGGGCGCGGAGGGCGGCATCGGGCGTGGTGACGTGCAGGCCCTTGGGGCTGACCATGAGCCAGTGCAGGCCGGCGAAGGCGAGGCCCTCGGAAGCCATGATGCCGCGGTACTCGCGGCGGCGGGCGGCGGAAATGTCCGCGGGGCGCTCAGCCAGGGTGAAGGGGGCGATCTCGATGCCCTCGTAGCCGGCGGCGCGGATGGCGCGGCAGGTTTCGGCGAATCCGTGGCCTTCGAAAGCTTCGTTGCACATGGCGTGGCGGAAGCGCATGAAGTAACAGTGTAGCAGCGGGGCGGTTTAGGGGACCGGGCTACGGCCTGGGAGGGGATTGGGGGTTGGGGGTTGGGGGCCGCGCGGGTTCGACTAACTGCGGGTTGGCGTCGTCCATAATGAGAGAGTTCTATGGCGAATCCTGTTTCCCGCGCGGCGCAGTTGATTCTGGAGGCACTCCAGTCGGGACGGCCGCTGGTGTATATCCATTCTTCCGAGGAACATCGGGTGGCACGGCTCCTGGAGGAGGTGAGCCGCACGGCCCCGGCGGCCGCTCCCCTTCCCGTCTGGACCTGGACGCTGACGGAAGGGCTGCGGCAGAATGGCGAGGCGGCGGCGGGGACGGAGGATCCGCGGCGGGCGCTCGACTGCATCGTGGCGGGCGCGGGCCCGGGCATTTTCCATCTGAAGGATTTTCACGAGCCGCTGCGGCAATCGGCAGAGGTGCGGCGGCGGCTGCGCGATGTGTATGAGAGCTGTCTCGACCGCGGGAGGTTCGTGGCGATCTCGTCGCCGGTGCGGGCGATCCCGGAGGAGATCGAGCGCAGCATCCTGTTTCTCGATCTGCGGCCGCCGGACATGGTGGAGCTGCGGGATTTCATCCGGGATGAAGCGCGGGCGATGACGGCGAATGGAGCGCCTGCGGACGCGGATCTCGACCAGGTGGCGCGGGCGCTGCAGGGGCTGACGCTCGATGAGACGCGGTACGCGCTGCGCCGCGCGCTGGCGGCCGGGCAGACGCTCGGACCGGCGGCGCTGCCGGCGCTGCTGGAAGAAAAGCGGCTGCTGGTGAACCGCAGCGGCGTGATCGAATACATCTATACCGGGACGAGCCTGGACGAAGTCGGGGGCCTGGAAACGCTGAAAAAATGGCTGATCGAGCGGCGCAAGCTGTTCGATATGCGGGACAGCCTGTCGAGCGAGATCGTGCCCAAGGGGCTGCTGATGATGGGCATTCCGGGCTGCGGGAAGAGCCTTTGCGTGAAGGCGATCGCCTCGGCGTTCCAGTTGCCGCTGTACCGGATCGACATGATCGAGATCTTTTCGGGGCGCCACGGCCGGCCGGAGGGCGTTTTCGTGCAGGCCTGCCGGATGCTGGAGGATATGGCACCGGCGGTGCTGTGGTTCGACGAAATCGAAATGGGCCTGACGAGCGCGGAGAGCGGCAACGAGCAGGGGCGCATCTTCGCGTTCTTCCTGACGTGGATGCAGGAGAAAACGCGCGGTCTGTTCGTGGCGGCAACGGCCAACCGCATCGACCTGCTGCCGGCGGAGATGATCCGCAAGGGGCGCTTCGACGAGGTCTTCTTTGTCGACCTGCCGCTGCCCGGCGAGATGATCGAGATCTTCCGCATTCACCTGGCGCGGCGCGGGGTGGACACGACAGGGTTCCAGTTCGAGGAGATGGTGAAGTTCACGGCCGGGTGGACGGGGGCGGAGATCGAGCAGTGCGTGGTTTCGGCGCTGACGCGGGCGCGGCTGGAGGACCGGGCGGTCACGCAGCACGACCTGATCACCATCGCGGCCAAGCAGGTGCCGCTTTCGCGGACGATGAAGGAGCAGATCAACCATATCCGGGGGTGGGCGTTCGAGCGGGCGATTCGGGCTTCGCCGCAGGGGCGGTGATGGAGCGGGGCCTTCTCTTCACCGCAGAGACGCGGAGGACGCAGAGCAAGCGCGGAGAAAAACGCAGAGAGCGTGGCGTTACGGCGTGGGGAGCATCCGTTTGAGCTTTACGACCAGCTCGATGGGGTCGCAGGGCTTGATGAGGTAATCTTCGGGGAAATCGGCGGCGGGGCGCTCGGGGAGCAGCAGGAGCGGGCGGACGGGGAGAGCTTCGGCGCGGATCGCGTGCAAAATGTCGAGGCCGCCCAGGCACGCGTCGAGCACGGCGGCTTCGGGGCGGGTGCGGCGGATTTCGTCGAGGGCGGATGGGCCGTCGGCGGCGGTGCGGCATTCGATGCCATGGCTTTCGAGGATCGCCTTCATGAGCGCGGCGAGAGCGGAATCGGCCGCGGCGATGAGGACGCGGCCCTCGGCTTCCGGCTCGGGATCGGGGGATGGCTCCGGGGCGGTGGTGCCGGCAGTAGGGTCGCGGAACTGACTGGCCATGCTGTCGAGCAACTCCCGGAGTTGGCCCATATCGAGTGGAAGCTCGCGCAGCACGCCCTCCGCTTCGCGGGCGAGCAGGCTGATGGATGAAAACCCGAGCAGCGCGGCGGCGCCTACCCACTGATGGACGGCCGAGGCCACAACGGCGGGCTGAAAATCGCCGGTGAGATCGTCCTGCCACTGGCGGACGAGGCGCGAGCCCTCGCGCAGAAACCGCTCGCGCAGTTCGCGCATCTCGGTTTCGGGAAGCAGGCGTTCCACCGGGGGTCCGGATGCGGCAGGCGGCGTTGGGGATCGATCGAGATAGGCGCGGAGCCGGGCGCCGAGCTCACGGGTGTCGATGGGCTTGGTGATGTAGCCATCGCAGCCGGCGGCGCGGGCCTTTTCTTCATCGCCCTTCATGGCGTACGCGGTGAGCGCGACGACCAGCATATCGGCATTGCGCGGCTCGCGCTTGATGCGGCGGGTCATTTCCAGGCCATCGATGCCCGGCAGTTGAATATCCGCAAGCACCAGGCGCGGGTGAAATTCTTCGAGCACCTGCAACGCCTCTTCGGCGCTGGCGGCCGTGCGAACCTTATAGCCTTCATGCTCCAGGAGAAGGCGGGTCAATTTCAGATTGACCGGCGTGTCATCCACCACAAGGATGGGTTCTCCAGGCATTCGCTGGTATTTTAACCTACCGCTGCGGGCTTTTTGGGACAGACGGGGAGGACGGCGGAAAACACGCTGCCCGAGCCAGGTGTGCTGCGCACGCCGACGGTGCCGCCCTGGGCCTCGACGATGTGGCGGGTCAAAGCGAGGCCCAGGCCGGTGCCCTGGTAGCCACGGGCGTTGGAGAACTGCTGGAAGTCCTGGAACAGGCGCGAAGTCTCCTCGGGAGGAATGCCGACGCCGGTATCCTCCACCTCCAGGCGGAACCACTCATCGGCGGGCAGAATGCGGACCCGGATGGAGCCGCCTTCCGGCGTGAACTTGACCGCGTTCGAGAGGTAGTTGTAGAGGATCTGCTTGAAGCGGCCGCGGTCCAGCACGGCGGAAAATCCTGCGGGCACGTCGGTATAGAGGCGGATCTGCTTGCGCTCCGCGAGCGGGCGGATTACGTCCCGCACCTCCTGCACGAGCGGCGCGAGCGCGGAGGATTCCGGATGGAATTCCATGCGGCCGGCCTCAACTTTGGAGAGATCGAGGATATCGCTGATCAGGCGGAGCAAATGGCGGGCGCTCGAAAGAATATCGCCGAGCATTTCGCGGTGCTCGGCGGCGAGCTCGCCGGCTTTGCCGTCGTAGAGCAGCTCGGCGAAGCCGATGATGCCGTTGAGCGGCGTGCGGAGCTCGTGGGAAACGCTGGCGAGGAAGCGGCCCTTGGCGTCCGTGGCGGAGCGCGCGGCTTCGAGCGCGTGCGCGAGCTGCTCGTTGCGGTTGCGGAGCTCCATGGCGTACTGCGCGACCTTGCGGGCGGCCATGGCGGCGAGTTTGCGCTCGGTGACGTCGAGCAGCGAACGGCAGACGCCCGTCACTTCGCCGGTTTCGCTGCGGATGAGGCTCTCGCGGATTTCGACCACGAGGCGGGCGCCATCATCGAGGACGAATTCGCATTCGAAGGGCCCGGCTTCGACAGCGCGGGCGATGCGGTCGAGCATGTCGGCGCGGAATTGCTCGCGCTGGCCGGGATCGACGAAGTCCCAGGCGGCGCTGCCGGCGATGCGCTCGGGGCCGCAGCGCAGGAGATGGCAGACCTCCTGATTGAAACGGCGGACGATGCCGGCGCTATCGGTCTCTTAATACGGGACGGGCGCACGATCGAACAGGTCGCGGTAGCGGCGCTCGCTGGCGCGGACGAGGTGCTCGCGCTCATTCATGATGGCGCCGGCTTCCTGAATCTGGCGGCCGAGGATGGCGATTTCGTCGCTGCCGATGGGCGCTTCGCCGAGCGGCTCGCCTTGGGCGACGCGGCGGGCGTTCTCCGCCACCTGCCGGAGACGATCGAGCATGTTGGTGGTACCGATAACGTTGAGGAAGAGCGTCGCCAGAAGACCGAAGGTGGCGAACGCCAGGAGAGTGTTGCGGAGACGGACGGGGGCGGCCTGGCGCGCGGCACGGGCCTGCGCCAGGGACGTTTCCGCCGATTGCACGCTGATTTCCAACTGCGACCGGTTCTGGCGCAGGCGGGCGTACTCTTCGACCGAGCCACCGCCGGCGCGCAGGCCATCCACGGCGTGCTCCTCGCGCACGACGGCGTCGCGGAGGCGGCTGACGGCCGTTGCGCGGAGCTGATCGGCGTCGGCCACGGCCTGGTCCGCGCGGTGCACGAGGCTCTCCAGCCAAAACACGGCGAGAAGCGCGCCAAACAGCGCTGCCATGGGCACCCAGAACACGAGCACGGCTTTGATGCGGACCGGAATGCGGTAGGCCAGGCGGGCGATCCACGGGTCGGCTTTGCGGTCGGCAGCCACGAAACTCCATTCTATGCTACGGGCGGCAAGCTGCGCGTTTTTCAACAATCCGCAGCGCCATCGGCCGCAGCCGGACTGGTGTATGATTCCTCATGAACGAAAGGGAGGTTACCAATGAGACGAATGGCATGGATTCTGGCCGGCCTGGCTGCGCTGGCGATGGCCGCCGAGGGTCCGTACAAAGTTCTGAAGACGGCCAAGGTGGGCGGACCGGGCGGCTTCGACTACGTGTACGCGGATTCCACGGACCGCAAGCTCTATGTGCCGAGGAGCGGCAATCCGGGCCGGGTGATGGTCTATAACCTGGACACGCTGGCGCAGGAGGGCGAGATTCCAGAGGCCAAGGGCGTACACGGCGCGGCGGTATCGGACAAGACGCACCACGGATTCGCCAGCAGCAATCCGGTGCTGATGTGGGACACCAAGACGCTGAAGACGATCAAGACCATCGACGTGCAGGGCTCCCCGGACGGCATCATGCATGACGACTTCAACGACCGCGTCTACATCTTCAGCCACCGGGCGCCGAACGCCACGGTGATCAACCCGGCGGACGGCTCGATCGTGGGCACGATCGACCTGGGCGGCGCGCCCGAGCAGGCAGCCAGCGACGGCAAGGGTCACATCTATGTCGATCTCGAAGACAAGGACAATATCGCGGTGATCGACGCCAAGACGCTGCAGGTGACCGGGCATTACGACCTGACCGGGAAGGGCGGCCAGTGCGCGGGTCTCGCGATGGACACGAAGAACCGCATCCTGTTCGCGGCGTGCCGCAATCCGCAGAACATGGTGATCCTCAACGCGGATGACGGCAAGATTCTGGAAACGCTGCCGATCGGCGCCGGAACCGACGGCGCGGTATTCAACCCGAAGACGATGGAGGCATTCAGCTCGCAGCGCGACGGCACCTTGACGGTCGTGAAAGAGAACAGCCCGACGAGCTTCGCGGTGGAGCAGACGGTGCAGACGATGACGGGCGCGAAGACTTCGACGCTCGATTCGAAGACGGGGCACGTGTACCTCATCGCGGCCGAGTACGGAGCGCCCACTGCGCCGCCGAAGGAAGGCGGACGGGGCGGACGCGCTCCGATGGTGCCGGATTCGTTCACGATTCTGGTAGTGGGGAAGTAACCCTCAGGCCACTCCCTAACGCAGAGACACGGAGGCGCAGAGGGAAGCAGGAATTGCGCCTCCGCGTCTCCCCGCGGGGGTCGGGCGGCGCGCCATATCAGTTCTCCGAGGGCCGCTCGATGTGATCTACAGACAGTGTCTTCACGGGGGCCCGATTCGGCCGCAGCCTCAATCCTAATTGCTCCTGAAGTGCGGTGAAAATGGACGGGAACGTATCATAGTCCGCTCCGCTCAGGTCCGCGTCCCACCGCAGACGCAAATCGTATGCGCCCTTCAGCCCGGTCTTATCCACCACACTGCGTCCCACAATTTCTTCCAGAAAAGAAGCCAGGCCGCCGGTGGAAACGGCTGTTCCGGTGTACTCTGATTTCCGCACCTCTACGTGTTGTCCACGGGTGCTCTCGCTGAATTTTGGCCCGCCTTTCGCAATCACGAGATCGAATACGGGTACCTCCTTCGTGACCGGGTGGACCTCCAGGTGAAACCGGTCTTCGAGCATCGCCGCCATCAACGCCCGCCGCTGTTCACGGCTCATGGTATTCGGCATGGCCGGGCCGGCATCGGTCACTTTGGCCCGAATATCATAACGAGCCTCTTCTGCCCATCGGGGCAATCCAAAGATCAATCCCTCGTGTACTCCATAAGCGCTCGTGATCAGCGATTTTAGGAGCAGGTTATTGACCTGAAGAAACCCATCTTTCAGCGACATCCTTCCGTCGCCACCCGCGGCTCCCGCCGTGTTTTCCCGGATCGCGACGACATCGAAACGAATCGCCATTGCTCGCGGCTGCGGCGTTGGGGACTGTGCCTGAACGGTTACCTCTCGTTTGACGGATTCGCGGGCGAGCCCCATAAGCGCCACAAGGATCACGACAGGGGAGCCCTTGTGACGCCATAGTCCAATGAACATTGCCTTATTCTACGGCCGGATCCAAAGCGTTGAGGATCGAGCTCGATTCGGATTCAGGCGTTGCGGACCAGTTCGAAGACGGAGATTTCGGGCGGCGCGCCGATGCGGATGGGGACGCCGATGGTTCCGATTCCGCGGTTGACGTAGAGCTGGCCGCCCGGCTTTTGGAAGTGCCCGGCGACGTACGGCGTGACCAGGCGGCTGGGCGCGATCTCCGGGCTGATGAATTCGAGCGCGGCCTGGCCGCCGTGGGTGTGGCCGGCGAGGCTGAGATCGATGCCCAGCCCGGCCGCGCGGTCGAACGTGTCCGGGTTGTGGCTGAGCAGAATATTCACCTGATCCGGCGCCATCAGCCGGTCCACGCCCTCTAAAAACTCCCGCACCATGGGCGAACTGCCGAAGGGGCGGCGGGTTTGAAAATCTACGCCGATGAGGTTGAACGTGCCGCCGGGGACTGCGACCGGCGCTGCGGCGTGGCGCAGGATGCGGATGCCGGCGTTGGCGAACAGGCCGGTCAGCTCGTCCTCGGCGCGCGCCCAGGCATCATGATTGCCGAGGCAGCCGTAAACCCCGAGAGGCGCGCGCAGGCCGGAGAGCGCTGCCACGACCGCGGGGGCGGTGCGGCGGTCGAAGGTGACGAAATCGCCCGTGAGGACGATCATGTCCGGCTTGAGGCTGTTGGCGATTTCGACGTAGCGGCGGATCTCGTCTTCCGGCATGAAGGGGCCGATGTGAATATCGGAAAGCTGCGCGATGCGGAAGCCGTGAAGCGCTTTGGGCAGGCGTGGCAGGTAAATGCGCGGCGCGGTGGTTTCGAGATTGAGGCGGCCATAGAGGACGCCGTAGGCGCTCGCGACGAACGGGGCGGCGGCGGCGGTCGTCACTGAGCGGTTCAGGAAGGCCCGGCGCGAAGGCGACCGCAGCGGCTTGAGGCGGCCCGCGAGGCGCAGCGGGCTGAGCAGGACGGCGACCAGGAATCCGACGATCGACCCGGCCGCCCACCAGGCGAAGGGCGCCCCGAGCAGGGCGTCGCCGGCCGTGAGGTGGACGGGCGTGGGGCGCGAGAACGAGCGCCAGGTATAGGCGAACGCGAGCCCGTAGAGCGCCAGAGCGGCGGCGCCGAGCGTCCTTCTCCACAGAGCGCGCCGGATGGCCCGCTTCCCCCAGCGCGCCAGCCACACGGCCCAGAAGATCTGGCTGGCGAGGAGGAGGATCAGGATGAAGCGGAACATATTTCCATTGTGCAATGGATACGATGGGAGAATGCCCATCGATTCCCAACCTGCGCCGCGGCCGCGGCGGACCACGATCGAAGGGCGGTACGTGCGGCTCGTGCCGCTCGATGCCGCGGCCCACGCGGAAGACCTCTGGCGCGGCGCCTGCGCGCCGGAGCACGACGGCTTATGGACGTACCTGTTCGACGGGCCGTATCGCGAGCGGGCGGCGTTCGATGGGGCGCTGGCGCGGAAAGCGGCCTCGGAAGATCCCCTGTTCTTTGCGATTGTGGGGCGGGAGGCTGGGCGCGCGCTGGGGTATGCGTCTTTTCTGCGGATCGAACCGGCGCATCGCGTGATCGAGGTCGGGAGCATCCTGTACACGCCGGCGCTGCAGCGGACGACCGGCGCGACGGAGGCGATGTACCTGATGGCGCGGCATGCATTCGAGGACCTCGGCTACCGGCGCTACGAATGGAAATGCGACTCGCGCAACGAGCCCTCGCGGCGCGCGGCGCTGCGGCTGGGATTCACCTTCGAGGGGATCTTCCGGCAGCACATGATCGTGAAGGGCCAGAACCGCGACACGGCGTGGTATTCCATGCTGGATCGCGAATGGCCGGCGCGCAAAGCGGCGTTCGAGCGCTGGCTCGACCCGGCGAACTTCGCGAACGGAATCCAGAAAACCGCGCTCGGGCTGTTACGATAGAGTCGATGCACCCCAACCAGCCTGGACAGATGCCCCGATTGCCGATTCCGGGCGTGAAGAACCTGATCGCCGTCGGCTCCGGCAAGGGAGGCGTGGGAAAGACGACGGTCGCGGTGAACCTGGCTGTCGGTTTGGCGCAGCTCGGGCACGCCACCGGCTTGATGGATGCGGATGTGTACGGCCCAAACGTGCCCCTGATGATGGGGATCAACCGCACGCCGATGGCCTACGGGGAGCGCATCCAGCCGCTCGAGCAGTTCGGCGTGAAGCTGATGTCGATGGGCTTTCTCAACCCCGGCGATAAGCCGCTGGTTTGGCGCGGGCCGATGCTGCACAGCGTGATCCAACAGTTCCTGCGCGGCGTGGACTGGGGCGATCTGGAATACCTCGTGATCGATCTGCCGCCGGGCACGGGCGACGTGGCGCTCTCACTGATTCAGACGGCGCCGATCACGGGCGCGATTGTGGTGACGACGCCTTCGGACGTGTCGCTCGAAGATGCGCGCAAGGCAGTCCACATGTTCCACCAGGTGCGGGTGCCGATCCTGGGGATCGTGGAGAACATGAGCTACCTGAACTGCCCGCACTGCCAGGAGCGCATCGACGTGTTCAGCCACGGCGGCGGACGGCGGACGGCCGAGGAAATGAAGGTCAACTTCCTGGCCGAGTTGCCGCTCGATCCGCAGGTGCGCGTGGGAGGCGATAGCGGCCAGCCGGTGGTGCTCCGCGAGGGGCAAGGCGAGCCCTTTCTGGAGCTGGCGCGGCGGGCGGCGGCGCGGGCGGGCGAAGCGGCGCGGCAGGAAGGGCCGAAGATCGAGATCAGCGAGTAGCCGGTGCGGTGCGGACCGGGACGGCGAGCGCCGATTCCACGATCTTCCGGATGGCGGCGCTGCCGTAGGGCTTCTGCAGGAAGCCCGCGGGGCCCGCGCCCTCGAAGCGGCGGCTGACTTCGGCCTCGCTATAACCGCTCGAAAGCACGACGGGCAGATCGGGGCGCAGAGCGCGTATCTGGCATAGCACCTCCTGAGCGCCCATCGTGGGCATGGTGAGATTGAGAATCACGAGGGAGATCGCGGGCACCGTCCGGATCATTTCCACCGCCTGCTGGCCGTCGGCGGCCAGCAGGACCGAGTAATCCGCGGCTTCGAGCGCGGCGCGCGCCACCTGCCGCACCGTCTCTTCGTCATCGGCGATCAGAACCGTGCCGCGCCGGGCTCGCGGCCGGCTGTCCTGCGCCGCCGGGGATACCGGCAGGAACACCCGGAAGGTGCTGCCGCGGCCGGGCGCGCTGGAAACCCGTATGGCTCCGCGGTGCCCGCGGACGATGCCCAGCGCGGCAGCCAGGCCCATACCGCGGCCCATGAATTTGGTGGTGAAGAAGGGATCGAAGATGCGGGCCTGCGTGGCCTCGTCCATCCCGGAGCCGTCGTCCTGGACCTCAATCGAGACATACTCGCCCGGTTGCAGATCGGCGCCAGCAAGGGCAGCGCGGATATAGGATTCGTCCAGGAACTCGACTCCCGTGCGGACCGTGACCGTGCCGGGGCGGTCCTCGCCGATGGCCTCGGCGCCATTAATGACGAGGTTCATCAGGAGCTGATGCATCTGGCTGCTATCTGCCTCGACCAGCGGGAGGTCCGGCGCCAGATCGAGGCACAGCGTGACGTTCTTGCGCACCAGCGCGCGGACCAGGGTGCGAATTTCGAAGAGCACCTCGGACAGGTTGACTGGGCCTACGAAGAAGCGGCCGCGGCCGGAGTAGGCCAGGAGCTGGGCGGTAAGATCGGCGGCGCGCTTTGCAGCAGACATGAGGGCTTCCAGGAACTGGCGCGAGTGCGCATCGGGCGGAAGGTCTTCCTCGATCAGGCTGGCGTTGCCGATGATTCCGGTGAGCAGATTATTGAAATCGTGCGCGATCCCGCCAGCCAGCACCCCAACGCTTTCGAGGCGCTGGGCCTGGCGCATCTGCTCCTCAAGAGCACGGCGCCCGGTGATGTCCCGCGCCACGTGCGAGGCGCCGACGACGCGGCCGGAAGTGTCGTAGATGGGCGATATGGTTACGGATACCTCGATCAGGTCGCCGTTCTTGCGCAGACGGGTGGTCTCGAAATGCTGAATGCGTTCCCCGCGGCCAATGCGCTCCAGAATTTCCAACTCCTCATGCTGGCGATCCGCCGGGAGCAGCAGGAGGGCAATGCCACGGCCGATCGCCTCCTCGGCACTGTAGCCATAGAGTTTTTCGGCGCCGGAATTCCAGCTCTGAATGCAGCCTTTGAGGTCCTTGCTGATGATGGCGTCTTCGGATGATTCGACGATCGCCGCCAGGCGTGCATTCGCCGCCTCCAGCCGTTTGCGTTCGGAAATTTCGCGCGCGATGTGGGACGCGCCGACAATCCGGCCATTCTCCCAAACCGGCGAGATCGTCAGAGAGACATCGATGCGCGCGCCGCCTTTACGGACACGGACGGTATCGAAGTGCTGGATCCGGCGGCCGGCGCGAATCGAGCTGAGGATCTGCTGCTCCTCGTCGAGCCGGTCCGGGGGCACCAGAAGGTTGATCGATTGGCCGACCGCTTCCTCGGCGGAGTAACCGTAGACCGCGCACGCGCCCCGATTCCAGGTGAGAATCACGCCATTCAGGTCCTTGGCGATGATGGCATCATCGGAAGACTCGACGATCGCCGCGAGCCGCGCCAGCGTGGCCGCGGAATCCGGGCTTAGGATGGTGGCGGGCTGTGTCGCGTGCATCCACTCCCGCTTGGGTAACTCCAATACGATCTTTCTCCTGCTTCGATTCTCGCGCATCAGCGTGGGGCCCCATACGGCGGAGCGCCGCCCTCCTTCATTTCGATGACAATTCCGGGTTTGGCGCCTCGGGCCGGCCGTAAACCGGCACGCCTGCGCATACACTTGTAAGATAACAGTGAGGCGAGCTAAAGGATGATTACTGGGGAGCACGCGGGCCACAATCACGTGGTGCAGTTCGGCGCCGGAGACCACTCGTTGGCGCGCAACGCCGGTGCGTTTGTGGCCGAAGGGGTGCGCTCCGGCGGCGGGATTGTGATCGCGGCGGCAGAGCGCGCCTCGGAGATTGTGGACGAGATCCGGAAACAGGTGGGCGATCTCGGCCCGGCGGCGGCGCAGGAACGGTTGGTTGTGGCGGAGGCCTCCGAGGTTCTGGCCAGCTTCATGGAGGCGGACGAGCCCGTTTGGGAACGCTTCGACGCGGTGGTCGGCGCGTTGGTGCGCGGGTTGCGCGCGCGGACCGGGGGTACGGAAGTGCGGGCGTACGGGGAGATGGTCGGCCTGCTCTGGAACGTGGGCAAGGCGGACGCGGCGGACCGGCTGGAGGCCTTTTGGAACCGGCTGCTGGCCGAAGGCGGTCTCAGCCTTTATTGCGGGTACGAGATTGACGTATTCGGCCGCGAGTTCCAGGAAGCTGTGCTCCACCGGATATTCCGCGCGCATTCCGACATAGCGCCAGGCTTTCCCGAAGAAACGATGATGGACGCGATCGACCGGGCGATGCGCGAAGTGCTAGGCAGCCGTGCGGGCGTGGTAAGCGCGACCATGGCGTTTATGCCCCACCCGGAATGGAGCAAGATGCCGCCGGGCCAGGCGGCGGTGCTTTGGATTCGCAATCATCTGCCGGATTGCTCCGACGAGATTCTGATGCGGGCGCGGCGTTTTGCCACCGGCCGGGCGCGGGCGTGACCGGCGCGCCATCGCTTTTCGTTTACGGAACCCTGCGCAGCGAGTTTCACAACGAATTCGCGTGTCTCCTGCGGGCCGGAAGCGTTTTTATGGGCAAGGCCCGCGTGCGCGGCCGGCTATACCGGCTGGGCGGCTATCCGGGACTGAAGCTATCGAAGAGCGGGGAGCATTGGGCGAGAGGCGAGGTGTATCTGTTGAGAGATCCCGAAGCCACGCTGAGGGCCCTCGATGCCTACGAGGGCTGCGCGCCCGACGATCCGCGACCGCATCAATTCGAGCGAGTGAAGACGGGAGCCGTTATGGAGGACGGCAGTGTCGCCGAGGTGTGGGTCTACGCTTACAACCGTGAGGTGCCGGAGAGCAGGCGGATTGTTTCCGGAGATTTTCTGGCCGGCGTGGCGCGGACGCCCTCCTTTGGTCTCCGAAACCATACGCGGCAGCCTCGGCCTTGAGCACGCACGGGCGCTGCAGGCATCACTGGATCAATCCGGTGCGCCGCTCCAATGCGATCATCCGCGGGTCCTGCTGGTATGGAGCGAGGACCGGATCGATCCGCATGTTCAGCGCGTGCTGCTCGTGAGAATCCACCGATCGGCCGAGCCAATAGAAAAGCCGGTCGCGATTCCCGAGGTATGCGCTGACCAAGCCCAACTGGTAACGCACGTAGCGCTTTGCATCGGATTGCGATTCCATCTGCCGCATCAGCGCCTGCGCCTCCAGTCGACGTCCGCTTTCGGCGTAGGCGATTGCCAATCCCGGTTCAATTACCGGGCTTCCGGGCGCAAGGCTTGCCGCCCGATGTAAGTCGCTCAAGGCCGCCTCCGGACGGTTATCAAACAGTTCAAAATAGCCGAGAGCCAATTGGCCGAAGAACCACCCAGGGTCACGGTCGAGGCAGGAGGCCAACTCCTGCCGCGCCGCGGCAGCGCGCCTTTCCCTGCTGAATAGCGTCGCCAGATTGTAGCGAAGCAGGCAGTTCAAGGGGTCCAGCTCAATCGCTTCGCGGTAGTGCCGCTCGGATTCCGCGAAGCGCCCGCGAGTCATCAGCGCCCAAGCGTAAGTCTGATGAGCAGCGCTGCTGGGGGACAACGCCAAGGCGCGCCGGAATCCCGCTTCGGCGCTCGGCCAATCCCAGTTGAGGAGATAATTGACCAAAACCAATCCGGCGCTGGCTACCGGAAGCCTGGGGTCAAGCGAAACGGCGGCCTCCAGTTCTCGCCGGGCATCATCCAATTCCGCTTGCTGCGCCGGGCCGGTTTGAGCAGACAGGCCGAGGTGTACGCTCCCCAATCGCGCATGAGCCAGCGCGTAAAGGGGCGCGAGGCGGATCGCATCCTGGTAATGCGCCTCAGCCGACCGCAGCGAAGCCGGATCGGACTTCCTCTCCTGGTCAATCCCTTTCATGTACTCGTCGAGAGCTTGCTGGCCGGGATCGAACTCGGCCGCGGGCGGCGAGACCAGCCTCACCCGCAATGCGCCCGCTACGGCCTGCGTGATTTCATCCTCAACTCCGAGCACATCTCTTGCTTCGCGGTCGTACTGGGCTTGCCACACGTGAGTGCCGTCGGCGGTGCGATTCAACCGGACCATGACACGAAAGCGATCGCCTTGACTTAGAATGCTGCCTTCTACCACGGCGCCAGCCCCCAGCAGACGCCCGATCTGCCGCACATCCGTGTTCTTTCCTTTGAACTGAAACGCCGAGGTTCGCGCGATTACTCGCAACCCTTTCACCATGGCGAGCGAATTGGTCAATTCCTCGGTAAATCCATTGCTCAGGTATTCATACTGGCCGCCGGACGTCAGATCCAGGAAGGGCAGGACGGCAATCGTTGTAATGGGTGGCGGCGTACTCGACCGTCGCCAGGCCACAAAAACGCCTGCGCCCAGCACCACCAGGACAAGCGCCATCGCCAGTCCCCAGCGGCTCCGCCGGGAAGGTATTTCCACCGTTGGGAAGCCCGCCTGCGCGGAAGGCTGCTCCGCTTTCGCCGCTGCCCAGGTGAGGACCGGAAGATACTGGCGAAAAGGGAATTCAATGATGACCGGATCGGTTGCGCCGTGGCCTTGATAATAATCACGGAGCTTCTGGCGCATCCGGCTAAACTCGACGCGTACGATGGGATCGATGCGCGGGTCCCACGATGCCGGCTTGCCGAACACCGCCAAGCCGATTTCATGTTCCTTGACCGGGCCTTCCGCGCCATGGAGGGCGCGCTCTACGGTCCAGCGCAGCAACGCGCGGCGGCGCCCGGAGTGGCGGAACTCCTTGCTGGCCAGAATGCGCGTCAGTTGCGCTTCAATGGCCTCCTGACCGGGCCCGCCCTGGAGGCCGCTTGCACCCGTGTCCGCGATGAAAAAAGCTTACCATGATCGTGCCGATGATGAACAACGGGCAGGTGGAGGGTTCAGGAGCAGCCGACTGCCCGTTGGGCGTAGCGAAAAATCCCTGGTAGTTATCGCCGCACGTGGCGCAAGTGAACTGGCCGACGATCTGCCCGAGATCGTTGATGCCGGTAACCTCCGTGGCGCCGGTCGCGATCGCGCCGGGGTTATCGATCGTGGTGAAGGAGCCGCTACTGAACAGGAAGCCGTGATAATCGAGTCCGAGGTCCTGGCCGGTTCCGGACGCGATGGAATAACCGACAATCTGGCCCAGATTATTGATGCCCCTGGCGTAGGTTCCTTCCTGGGCGACCTGACTTGCGTTCGGGTCGTCCAGCGTGGTGAAGACGCCGTTCTGCTCCAGAAACCCGTGAGCAACGTTGTTGCTATCGACGTAATAGCCTACGACTGCTCCCGAAGCATTAATACTGAAGGGATACGTCCCTTGTCCGAAGGAGTTGCCCGCGTGCGGATCGTTTAGGGAGGCAAAGGACCCACTCGAATCCAAAAAACCACTGTAGCTGGTCCCGTTGTAGGAATAGCCAACGATTTGCCCGGAATTGTTGATTCCGGTGGCGTAAGTGTCGAACGCTCCGGCGACGTCGATATCCGTGAAAGTGCCGTTACTGTACACGAATCCGTTGGTGCCGAATAAGTTGCGATAGGAGCCGACGATCACCCCCGAATCGTTGATGCCAGTCGGGTTGGTATCGTTGACCGAGCTGCCAATTTGAAATTTCGTGTCGGAAATCGTGGAAAAAGCGCCGCCGTTATAGATAAACCCGGTCGAGTGGAACTCGGACGTCGAGTACGAGCCTGTGATCACACCGCTGTTGTTCAGCGCATTGGCGTACGTGGCGGGATAGAACTGGGCGCTCGGGTCATCGATGGTCGTGAAGAGAAAAGTCCCCGCCTGAGCGAGTCCCCCGCCGAGCCAGAACACGGCCGCGAGCCTCAACAGTGAGAAGCGATCGATTGCCGAAATCAACATTATGTGGTCAGAATGGACTCGACACGTCCCATTGTGGAAGTAACAACAGGTACGTTTACGTTACAAGTATCGTGTTTTCAACAAGTTTTTTGCCTTCCCCGATGAGAAGGGGACTTGCGGCCCAGCCAGGGCGCGCTGGCCGCTGAGTCCCGAGGCATATCAACTTTCAATCAGCGCGGGCATGCATCAGACGCGGAGGTGGCGGCTACTTTCCGGTTGGGGCGAAACTGGTAAGGTGAAGTCATTTTTGATACCGTTCTGCGCGCTGGCGCTGATGCCCAGTGGGTTGTGGGCCCAGACACCCGCCCCAAAGCCGGTCGACCCGCTCGGACGGACCAGCCCGCAGGAAAGCATTTTCCAGTTTCTGGAGGCGTGCCACGCCAAGAACTATGCGAAAGCGGCTCACTACCTCGATCTCCGCAAAATGCCGCCCGCGGATGTAGCCAAGAACGGTCCGGCGCTGGCGGCCCAACTCGAAGATCTGCTCGATGATACCCAGTTCGATATCACGACGCTCAGCCGCGATCCGATGGGCGATACGTCGGATGGACTCGACGTCGCCCGCGAGAAGCTGGCCACTTTCCACGTGGGCTCTCAAACCCTGGAACTGCAAATGGAGCGCGTGGAACGGCGGCCCGGACAACGCGTCTGGCTGGTCGCCTCCGACAGCCTGCCGCTGATTCCCCAGGCGCATCAACTGATCCAGGAAACAGGACTCGAAAAGTGGCTGCCGCAGGCGCTGGTTACTTTCGAGCTTTTCGACACGCCGGTGTGGCGCTGGATTGGGCTGGTGCTGGCCGGGCTGGCGCTATGGTTTGTGACGCCGGTATTGGCATCGGGAGTGGTGAGGGCGCTCCGCCCGGTGTTGAATGCTCCTGCGCTGAAGGGGCCATTCCGCATTCTGCTCGCGGTAACCGGGCTCCGGATTGCGGTGGAATTCGCGCCGCCGGCGGCCATCGCGCGGATGTTCGTGGAGCGCGCGCTGGCGCTCGCCATGGCCTTGGGACTGGCTTGGGCGGCCGCAGTGCTGGCGGACCTGCTGGCCGACCGATGGCGCAAGCGCCTCGACCCGCGCATGCACGGGGTGAGCCTGTCGTTTCTTCCGCTCGGGCGCCAGGTCGTGAAGCTGTCGCTCTACGTTCTCGCCATTTTGAGCGTGATCAGCGCGTGGGGCTACAACACGTCCACGATTCTGGCAGGACTGGGCGTCGGCGGACTGGCGATCGCGCTGGCGGCGCAGAAGACGATCGAGAACCTGTTCGGCGGCATCTCGGTGATCGGCGACCGCCCGGTCCTGGTCGGGGATGTCTGCAAGTTCGGCGACCATACCGGCACGGTGTTGCATATCGGGCTGCGTTCGACGCGGATTCAAACCGCGGACCGCACGATCATCAGCATTCCGAACAGCCAGTTCTCCTCGATGCCGCTCGAGAACGTGTCGCGGCGGGATAAGTTCCTGTTTCATCCGGTGCTGAACCTGCGGCGGGACACGACGTCGGAGCAGCTCCTCAAGGTGCTGTCCGGCATCGGCGCCATTTTGAAGGGGAACGAGAAGGTGGAGACGGGCGAGATTCCGGTGCGGTTCATCGGCGTGGGCCCGTATTCGCTGGATGTCGAGGTGGTGGCGTACGTCAGGACGGTGAACGGCGACGAGTTCCTGGCGCTGCAACAGGAGTTGCTGCTGCGGATGCTGCGGGCGGTCGAGGAAGCCGGGACGGCGCTGGCGGTGCCGGTGCAGGAGGTGGCGCAGCGGGCGCAGGCGTCGTGAGGGATCGCCGGCTTGAGTCTCGATGTGCTACAATGTAGCACATGAGAAAGGCGTCCATTCGCGATCTGCGGATTCGGACCTCGGAGCTGGTGCGCGATGCCGAGCAGGGCGAGGTGATCGTCATTGAGCGGCGGGGCGAGCCGGTGGCGGAATTGCGGCCGATCGGTAAGCGCAAGCAGCCGCCGCTGCCGGAACACCGCGACCTTTGGGAAACATTTCCCCAAGTGCCTGGTGATAGCGGTAGATTCCTCGAGGAAGACCGCTGAGCGTGTACGTCGACTCCGCCTACCTGGCCAAGGTATACATAAACGAGCCGGATTCAGCGGCGGTCCGGCAGATGATGCGGGACGCCGAGACGCGCATCTGTTCCGCATGGGCTATTCCGGAAGTCACCTGTGTGCTTCACCGCCACGTTCGTGAGGGCGCCCTCAGCCCAACGGAAGCGCATGTTCTCCTCCGCCGCTTCCTTGAGGACATTGACGCCGATGTCTGGACACTGATTCCGGTAACCGACGCTCTCTTGCGGCGCTGCGCATACTTGGTAAGCACACTGCCTCCCGGCGTGTTTTTGAGAGCTGGTGATGCCATGCACCTCACCACGGCCTCGGTATACGGCGAATCCGAGATATGGACAAACGACCGCCACCTGCTCGCGGCGGCGCGCCACTTCAACCTGACTGGACGTACGGTCACCTAGCGGGTCTTATCCCACCACCGGCGCTTCGTTCGCCACCTTCTTGCCGCTGCGCCGGCAGTGCTGGACTCTCTCCTGCAATGCGGACATGTAGATGTAGAACACCGGCGTCAGGTAGAGCGTGACCAATTGCGAGAACAGCAGGCCGCCGACGACTACCAGGCCGAGCGGCTGGCGGGCTTCGCCGCCGGCGCCGTAGCCAAGGGCGATCGGCACGGCGCCGAGCAGGGCGGCCATGGTGGTCATCATGATCGGGCGGAAGCGGATCAGGCAGCCTTCGTAGATGGCCTTCTCGGGGCTGAGACCCTGGTGGCGCTCGGCTTCGAGGGCGAAGTCGATCTGCATGATGGCGTTCTTCTTGACGATGCCGATCAGCATGATGAGCCCGACGAAGGCGTAGATGCTCAGATCGATCTTGAAGATCACCAGCGTGAGGAGCGCGCCGAAGCCGGCGGACGGGAGGCCGGAGAGGATCGTAATGGGGTGGATGTAGCTTTCGTACAGGATGCCCAGCACGATGTACACCACCAGAATCGCAATGATCAGCAGCACCCAGAGGTTGCCGAGCGAGCTCATGAACGCCTTGGCGGCGCCCTGGAAGTTCGTGCTGATCGTAGCGGGAAGCTGCTCGTCGGCTAATCCTTGAATCTTCTCGATGGCCTCGCCGAGCGCGGCGCCCGGTTTGAGGTTGAAGGAGATCGTGGCCGAGGGGATCTGGCCGTAGTGGTTGATGGTCTGCGGACCGGTCTCCGTCACGATGCTGGCCATCGTATCGAGCGGGATCAGCTTGCCCGCGGCATTCTTGAAATAGAGCATCGAAAGCGCGTTGGGATCCTTCTGATAGCGCGGTTCGAGCTCGAGCAGCACCTTGTACTCGTTGATGGAGCCGTAAATGGTCGAAACCCAGCGCGGGCCGTACGCATCGTAAAGCGCATTTTCGATGGTGTTGGCGTTGATGTTCATGGCCGCGGCTTTATCCCGGTCCACCGTAACGGTGATCTGCGGAGTCGTCACGGCTACGTCGCTGGTCACGTCCTCGACGCCGGGGATCTCGGCGACTTTTTTGGTCAGCGCCTCGGTCTGAGCGTAGAGCTCAGCCTTATCCGGAGTCTGCAATGAAAACTGATAAAGGCTCTTGGTGACCTGCCCGCCGAGCTGGATGGTCGGCGGGTTTTGGAGGTACGATCTTACCCCGGCATAGGCGGCGAGTTGAGGGCGGAGTTCCTTGATGATGTCGTCGACGCCGAGCCGGCGCTGGTTGCGCGGCTTGAGGTGGATGACGAGCTCGCCGTAGTTGGGGCCGCCGAGGTTGGAAGCGGTGGTGCCGCCGACGCTGGCCATGAGCGCATCGACATTGGGATCGCTCGCGACCGTATCGGCGATCTTCTGCTCATAGTCGACCATCTGGTAATACGAGGTGCCCTGCTGGGCTTCGGTGATGATGTGGAGCTGATCGGTGTCCTGATCCGGGATGAAGCCTTTGGGGATCTTGACGAACATGTACACCGTCGCGCCCAGGACGAGGACGAAGCTGGCCATCATGGCCAGGCGGTGGCGAAGAACGAGCTGCAAGGTACGGTCGTAGACCCGGAGCATACCCTGAAAGAATCCCTCGGTCACGTGGTAAAACCAGCCGCGCTTCTCTTCGTGCCCGCCGCGCAGGAAGCGGCTGCAGAGCATGGGCGTAAGGGTTACGGAGACCACCCCCGAGATCAGGATGGCGACCGTGATGGTTACGGCAAATTCCTTGAACAGGCGGCCGAGAACGCCGCCGAGGAACAGCACCGGGATGAACACGGCGGCGAGCGAGAGCGTCATGGAGACGATCGTGAAGCCGATTTCGCCGGAGCCGCGGAGCGAAGCGCCCAGGGGCTCCTCGCCTAATTCGATATGCCGGACGATGTTCTCGAGCATGACAATGGCGTCATCCACCACGAACCCGATGGAGAGGATCAACGCCATCATCGAGAGGTTGTCCAGGCTGTAATTGAGCAGGTACATCACCGCGAACGTGCCGATGATCGAGAACGGCAGCGCGAGGCTGGGGATGATGGTGGCCGAAACGTTGCGCAGGAAGAGAAAAATGACCATCACCACCAGACCGAGCGTCAGGACCATCGTGAACTGGACATCCTTGAACGACTCGCGGATCGTATCCGAGCGGTCGTACAGGATATCCATGCTGACCGAAGGAGGAAGCTCGGCTTTGAACAGCGGCAGGAGGTTCTTGACCCCGTCGGTGACCTCCATGGTATTGGTTCCCGGCTGGCGCTGAATCGCCAGCACGATGGCGCGGGAGTGTCCCTTATGGGAGTAGAACCAGGAGGCGGTCTTGTCGTCCTCGACGCTATCGATAATATTGCCGAGTTCCTGGAGGCGGACCGGAGAGCCGCCGCGGTAGGCAACCACGACCGGCTTATACTGGTCGGCGTTCAGGAGCTGGCCGCTGGCCTGCAAAGTAAAGGCGCGCTGCGGGCCGATGATGGCGCCGGTGGGGAGATTGACGTTCCAATTGGCGAGGGCCGTCTGGATTTCATTGATGCCGATCTGACGCGACGCCAGCGCGTGCGGGTCCATTTGCACGTGGACCGCGTATTTCTGCGCGCCGAGGACTTGCACCTGGGCAACCCCGGAAATCATGGAGATGCGCTGCGCGATGCGGGTCTCGGCATATTCGTCGAGAGTCCATAACGGGAGGGTCGGCGAGGTGAGTGCAAGATAGAGGATCGGCTCGTTGGCGGGATTGACCTTGGTGAACGTCGGCGGCGTCGGCATGCCGGGCGGGAGCAGGCGGGAGGCCTGGGTGATCGCGGCCTGCACATCGACCGCCGCGCCGTCGAGCTTGCGCGAGAGGTCGAACTCCAGGGTGATGCTGGTGTTGCCGAGGGAGTTCGAGGAGGTCATCGAATTCAGCCCGGCGATCGTGGAGAACTGGTTTTCGAGCGGCGTGGCGACGGCCGAGGCCATGGTCTCCGGGCTCGCGCCGGGCAGTTGGGCCGTGACCAGCAGAGTGGGGAAATCGACGTTGGGCAGATCGCTGACGGCGAGAGAACGGTACGCAACGCTCCCGAACAACGCAATGGCGGCCATCAGAAGACTGGTTGCGATCGGCCGCTCGATAAATGTCTGGGAAATATTCGCCATGGGTTAGGATTTCACCGGATCAGTCTCCGGCCTGCATGGCCGGCATCAGGCGCTTCGATGCTTTCGGGGCGCGCCACTCGCGCCACTTTTCCAGAATGGCGGCCATGTAGGTGTAGACCACCGGAGTCAGGTACAACGTCATCAACTGCGAAAACGCCAGGCCGCCGACTACCGCGAGGCCCAGCGGCTTGCGCGATTCGCCGCCCGCGCCCCAGCCGAGCGCAATCGGCAGCGTTCCGAGAAGCGCCGCCATGGTGGTCATCATGATCGGGCGGAACCGGATGAGGCAGCCTTCGAAGATGGCGTCTTTGGGCGATTTGTGGTGTTTGCGCTCGGCTTCGAGCGCGAAGTCGATCTGCATGATGGCATTCTTCTTGACGATGCCGATCAGCATAATCAGCCCGACGAAGGAATAGATGCTGAGATCGACCTTGAACAGGATGAGCGTCAGGAGCGCGCCGAAGCCGGCGGAAGGGAGACCGGAGAGGATCGTCAGCGGGTGAATGTAGCTTTCGTAGAGCACGCCGAGCACGATGTACACCACCGCGATCGCAAGCACCAGCAGGATGCCCATGTTCTTCATGGAATCCTGGAAGACTTTGGCCGTGCCCTGGAACGTGCCCGTGATCGTAGCCGGCAGATTGTTGCGCGCCGCCTCCTCAATCTCATCGGTGGCCTGCCCCAGCGAGATACCGGGCTTGAGCGCAAAGGAAATGGTCGTCGAGGGGAGCTGCCCCGAGTGCGGAATACTCAGAGGGCCCACATCCTCCTGGATTCTGGAGACGGCGGTAAGCGGCACGAGCTGCCCCGTGTCCGACCGCAGATAGATCATCTTCAGGCCATCGGTGAACCGCTGATAGCCCGGAAGCATCTCGAGCAGAACCTGGTATTGATTGGTCGGGGAATAGATGATCGAGGCGAGCTGCGGGCCGAAAGCGTCGTAGAGGGCCGTCGAGACGGAGTTGTAGTTCACGTTCAGGGCAGCCGCGCGGTCGCGGTCGAGCATCACATTGACCCGCGGATTGCGAATCTGCAGGTCGCTCGACACTTCGGTCAATCCGGGCAGCCGCTGCATCACGCGCTCCAGCTTTTGCGCTTCCGAATAGAGTTGCTGGGTGTCCGGTCCGTACAGCGTGAAATCGTAGCTGCTCTTGGACATGCGGCCGCCCACGCGGATCGCTTGCGGAATCGAAAGGAACACCTTGAGGCCCGGGAAACCGGAGACCCTCGGACGCAGGCGATTGACGATATCGTTCACCGTTGCTTTTCGCTGCCGCCGGGGAAGCAGGTTGACCGAAATATTGGCGGTGTTGCCCGCGCCGCGGAACCCTCCGCCGGTGGAAGCATAGAAGCTCTCGATATCGGGATCCTTGATAAACACCTGCGAGACGTTGCGCATGTACTTGACCATCTGGTAGTACGAGGTGCCCTGCTGCGCTTCGATATTGACGTTGAAATTATCGTTGTCCGTATCGGGGATGAAGCCCTTGGGCACGATCACATAAAACCATCCCGTGACCGCGAGCACCAGAAGGAAAGCCGTAATCATCACCGGACGGTGGTCGAGCGTCCAGCGCAATGTGACACGGTACAGCGACAGCCAGGCATCGAATACCCTCTCCCCAAGCTGGTAGAAGCGCCCTCCGGGGCCATGCTGGAAGCGCAGGAACCGGCTGCACAGCATGGGCGTCAGACTCACGGAAACCATGCCCGAAATCAGGATGGCGGTGCAGATGGTGACGGCGAACTCGCGGAAGAGGCGGCCCAGGATTCCGGACATGAACAGGATCGGAATGAAGACCGCAGCCAGCGATAACGTCATCGAGACGATCGTGAACCCGATCTCCTTGGAGCCGCGCAGACAGGCGGTAAGCCGGTCTTCGCCTTCCTCGATGTGGCGGACGATGTTCTCCAGCATCACGATCGCGTCGTCGACTACGAAGCCGATCGAGAGGATCAACGCCATCATCGAAATGTTGTTCAGGCTGAAATTCAGCAGGTACATGACCGAGAACGTGCCGACGACCGAGAACGGCAGCGCCATGGCCGGAATCATGGTGGCGGAGAGGTTGCGCAGGAACAGGAAGATCACCAGGATCACCAGCGCGAGCGTGGCCATCATGGTGAACTGAATGTCGTTGAACGCCTCGCGGATATTTTTCGAGCGGTCGCCGCGGATGCTGAGCTCCATCGCGGGCGGCATCTGCGCCCGCAGGGTCGGCATCAGCTTGCGGATATTGTCGATCACCTCGATGGTGTTGCTGCCCGGCTGCCGCATGACCGCAAGATTGACGCCGCGCGTGCCCTGGTTGCCGAATCCGCCGCCGTAGATGTAGGAGATCTGCTTATCGTCCTGTACGCTGTCGATGACGTGCGCCACCTCGTCCAGCCGTACCGGAGCGCCGTTGCGGTAGGTGATGATGAGCGGCTTATAATCGGCGGCGTGCATCAACTGGCCGTTCGCCATGATGTTGTATGCCGTGCGCGGGCCGTAGAGGGTGCCGGTGGGAAGGTTGACGTTCCAATTGTTGAGGGCGGTGTTGACCTCGTTGAGGCCGATCTGGCGGGAAGCGAGCGCATTGGGATCGACCTGAACCCGGACGGCGTACTTGGCGGAGCCGAAGACCTGCACCTGCGATACCCCGCTGACCATCGAGATCGCTTTGGCGACGACGGTTTCGGCGTATTCGTCCACGTCGGAGAGGCGCATCGTGGGCGACGTGATAAAGAGATTGAGGATCGGCGAGTCGCCGGGGTTCTGCTTATGGAAGGAGGGCGGGGTCGGCATGCCGGGCGGGAGCAGCGGCATGGCCTCGGCGATGGCGGTTTCGACATCCACCGTGGCGCCGTCGATATCCCGGCTCAGATTGAATTGCAGGGTGACATTGGTGCTGCCCTGGCTGCTCGAGGAGATCATCGAGTCCAGCCCGGCGATGGTGGTGAACTGGCGTTCGAGCGGCGTCGCCACCGCGGAAGCCATGGTGTCCGGATTCGCGCCCGGCAGGCTGGCGGAGACGTTGATGGTCGGGTAATCGACTTGCGGAAGGTCGCTCACCGGAAGCGCGCGATAGGCAATGATGCCGAACATCGCGATACCGGCCATCAGGAGACTGGTCGCAATGGGCCGCTGGATGAAAGTCTCGGAAATGTTCATGCGCCCCTCGTGGCGCCGGAAGCGCGGCTAACTCTTCGGCCGTCCCGGCGCAGCATCGCCCCTGGCTCCGCGGCCTCCAGGGTTGCCCCCTCTGCGGCCGCCCCCACCGCCGTTGGCGTCGCGCACGACGATGCGGCTGCCCGGCGCGAGGCGCAACTGGCCGTCCGTCACCACCGTCTCGCCCGCTTCGAGCCCGGACTGGATCACCATGTCCTCATCCACCCGGGAGCCCACCGTGACGGGCCGCGATTCCACCGTGCGGTCCGGTTTGACTACGTAAATAAACGAGCCGTTCTGACCGGTCTGCACGGCTTCGTTCGGCACCACGACGGCATTCTGCTGCGTCGTAAGCCGCAAGGTGACGCGCACGAACTGGCCGGGCCACAGCTTGTGATCGGTATTCGGAAAGGTGCCCTTCAACTTGATCGTGCCGGTGGTGGTGTCAACGGTATTATCGACAAAAGTCAGATAGCCGGTCTCTTCGCCATTGGGGTCTTCCTGCGGGCGCGCCCGCACCGGCAGCCTGGATTGCGCCATGTACGTCTTGATGGCGGTCAATTGCGATTCCGGCACCGCGAAGGTTACGTAGATCGGTTCCATCTGCGTAATCGTGACCAGCTCCATGTTGTTGGCCGTCACGACGTTGCCCTGCTTGACCGAGACGTTGCCGGTCCGGCCATCGATGGGCGAAACGATCTTGGTATAGCTGAGCTGCACCTCGGCGTTTTCGACCGCCGCCCTGCTCGCTCCGATGTTGGCCGCGGCGCTTTCGATGGTCGCCCGGTCCGCGGCCACGGCCTGCGCGGCCGCATCGGCCGTCGCCTTGAGCTGCTCGGCCTGATCGCGGGAGACGATTTTCTGCTCGTAGAGCTGGGTGTAGCGCGCCGATTGCGCCTGGGCATAGCGGGCTTGCGCTTCATCGCGCGCCAGATTGGCCTTGGCCTGCCCGGCCGCAGCCTCGTCGCGGGCCAGGTTTGCCTTGGCCTGATCCAGGGCAGCCTGCAGCGGCCGCGGGTCGATGGTGAAGAGGAGATCGCCCTTCTTGACGAAGTCGCCCTCGTGAAACAGCATGCGGTCGAGCTGTCCGGTGACTTGAGCCTTCACCGAGATCGTCGAGTAGGCCTCGACATTGCCGATGACCTGGACTTCGACCGGCACATTTTTCTGCTTCGCGACGGCCACGGTCACCGGGACATCGCCGCCGCCCATTCCTTTCCGGCCGCCCCTGCCTCCCCCGCCCCCGCCGGGCGCCGCCGCGCTCGCGCTGGCGCCCTGGTTCGAGCAGCCGGCCAGAGCCAGGGCCGCCGCGGCAAGTGCAAGAATATAAAGCGATTTAAACGATCCCGCCCGGCCGGACCGGAAGGGAGAGGATATCGGCATAAGAGTTACATTGTACTGGCGAATGGCTACAGAGTATAGTTACGCCCCAAGGCGGACCGGCGCAAAAAACCGGAACTTTCCTACAGTTTCGGTTGCGGAGGCGGAAGTTCGCGGGCGGCTACCGTATCGGAGAAGCCGATGCGCTTGTGGGAGCCGTCGCAGAAGGGCTTGTCCGCGGAGTGGCCGCAGCGGCAAAGGGAGATGACTTTCCGGCCGCCGAGCCCGAACGGAGCGCCGGATGGGTCGACGATCTCAAAGTCGCCTTCAATGCGGAGAGAACCGTTGTGATTGCAGGTGATTTTCGTGGGCATCTCCAGGAGGATAGCATCCTCGCGGAGCGCCGCGGCGGCTTGTGGCCAGCCGCCTGGCGGGTGCGGACGCCGCCAGGCGGTATCGGATTCTACTGCTTTTTGGTCGGCGTCGGCGGCGCCTTCGGGTCCTCCACGACTTCGCCGTAGTGGATCGTCGATTTGCCTTCGTACTTCTTATAGTCCTGATACTTCACGGTCATGCGGATGTGCACGTTGTCGCCGTTCTTGAAGTGCAGGACATCATCGGCGTGGGTGTAGGTCGGAAACCAGTATTTGCCGTCGATCTGCTCGCGGTAGGTCTCGAATTTCGGAAATTCCTGGTTCTTGCTGCTGCCGCGCTTCAGCTCGCCGACACCTTTTCCGTACGTCTTGACGATCTGGAAATCGCGGTCGTCCACCCAGATCTGGCCTTCGAAATACCGCTTGCCGGGCGTCAGCTTCTTCGGCTTCACCGAGAATGTGTAGCAGCCGATCTCGTCGATCTTCTCCCGCCCCAGGTAGCTGATGTTGTACTCGGGAATTTCGGGCGTGGTCAGCACGAACGGCTGGACGTTGCGCAGGTCCTGCTCGTCTTCCGGCATGAGCTGGATCTGCCGCAGGCTGACCACCGGCGCATAGACCACCTTTTCCATGCGCTTGCCTTCGGGCGAGAAGATAATGTCTTCCACCATCTCCCACTTGCCGCCGGTCGGATTGCCGCTGGCATCGAGCTCTTCCAGCTTCACGCTTTGGCGGTAGGTGTAGTTGTTGCGCGCCTCGGAGAACTCGAGCTCCTTGGCGGCGAATTTCTGGATGATTTCCTGCGGATTGACGTTATCGGTGTCGGCAGCCCAAACGGGCAGGCAGACCGCGGCGAGCGCGGCGGAGACAATCAAATTGCGCATTTGCCCCTCAAAAATAGGGTAGGACTCCCGGCGGCCCGATGCAATACCAGCCAGGCCGTAGACCCACTGTACTTGGACGCCCCTAGCGGCCCAACAGTTTCTTCGCGATGGTCACCAATTGTATGTTGCTGGTGCCCTCGTAGATTCGTCCGATTTTGGCGTCGCGGTAGAGCTTTTCGACCGGGTAGTCCTTTGTGATCCCCACCCCGCCGTGCACCTCGATCGCCTTCGACGCGGCCTTTTCCGCGACCTCCGAGCTGTAATACTTCGCCATAGCGGCCTCGGTGAGGAACGGCATGCCGGCATCGCGCAGCCGCGCCGCGTTGTACACCAGCAGGCGCGCCGCCTCGATTTCCGTGGCCATGCGCGCCAGTTCGAACTGCACGCCCTGAAACTCGCCGATGGTCCTGCCGAACTGCTTGCGCTCGCGGGCGTACGCCAG
>DATGMB010000143.1:0-35188 GCA_035293845.1 Bryobacteraceae bacterium | reverse complement strand
CGCAGCACGCGCGAAAGGACCCAGCCCGAGCCGAACATCACGAGGCAAAGCGCGACCATCACGCCCAGCACCATGCTCAGGAACTCCAGATCGGGATGCGCCACCAGTTGCGGCAGCGAAACCGCGGCATTCAGGTAGCACAACAGCAGCAGCACCAGCGAATTCGCGATCTTGAGCACGGGCTGAATGCGCTTGGCGGTTTCGTCGCTGCAGCGCGCGCGCAGCAGCATGCCGGCGACCGAAGGGACGAGCACAAACAGCAGCAGAAACTGGCCGGCGCCATGCCCGGCGAGTTCGCCCAGCCGGTGCGACCATGCGCCGGTCGTCAGAAAGCTTCCGGCCCGCAGCAGCAGCGGCGTCGTCAGCGGGCTGAGAGCCGTGCTCACCAGGACCATCCCCAGACTGACGGTCAGGTCGCCTTCGGCATTCTGCGCCCAGGCGGTCGACGAGCCGGCCACCGGCATCGAAGCGATCAGCACCATCCCGGTCAGCACGTTCTGCGCCTCCACGGGGTTATCCCAGAAGCGCAGCAAAACGCTGGCCGCCACGGTCGCGATCACCGGCGCCAGCAGATTGACCAGCGTTCCCGTTCCCAGCACCAGGCTCGATTGCCCGATGCGCCGCATCGCGGAGAGCCGCGCGCCGAACCCGGCATTGAACAGCAGCACCGCCAGCAGCATCGTCGGGAGCGTCAGCGGTAGTGCCGCGCCGTCACTGGAGGGCAGGCCGATCCCGCGCAGGAACAATGCCGGCCCGGGAAGCAACGCCGCCAACACATACACCGCCACCAGCAGCCAGAGCAGGCGGGCATGGAGGAAGTGTGCCAAAGAAGAAAGACGAATCATGATGTAAGTGATTGATGAAAAACCCGTGGGACAAGCGGGAGCCGGAAAGCCAGGAGAGAGATCCCAACAGCGCTAAACCCATTGTACCGCGCCCACCAACAAAGCCGCGACGATGCGGGCGCAGCGTGCTACAAAGTTCCCGTTCGTTTCCGCCGTGCCCACTCAAAAAGTACGACGCCCGCGGCGACCGAAACGTTGAGCGAGGAGATCTTTCCCGCCATCGGGATGCGCAGCAGCACGTCGCAATGCTTGCGCACCTGCTCGTGGAGCCCCTTGCCCTCGCCGCCCAGGACGAACGCCGCGGGCTCCTCGTAATCCACGCGGTCGTAATCCCGGTCGCCGCGCTCATCGAGGCCGTACAGGTGGAACCCGCGTTCCTGCAGATCTTCAAGCGCCCGGTTGATATTGGTGACGCGCGCCACCGGAAGGTGCTCCAGCGCGCCGGCAGCGGCTTTGGCGACGACGTCCGTCACCCCGGCCGCGCGCCGCTCCGGGATGATGACCGAAGCCGCGCCCGCCGCGTGCGCCGTGCGAATGATCGCGCCAAGATTGTGCGGATCCTCGACGCCATCGAGCACCACCACCATCTGCCCCGTGGCAGCCTGTTCGAGATCCGCGTAGCGCTGCGCGGCGCCGAGCGCCACCACGCCCTGATGCGCCGGGCTGCCGGCAAGCCGGTCGAGCGCATTGCGGGGCTCGAAGCGGACGGGAACCCCGGCCTGCCGGGCCAGGTCGATAATCTCCTGCAGCCGCGGGCCACCCGCGCCCTTGGCCACCAGGACGCGGTCGAGCGGGCGCTTGCCGCGCAGCGCCTCGCCGACGGGATGGATGCCGCTGAGTACCGCCATCTACTCCGGCACGATTCCCAGGCCGTTGTTGAAGCGGTTGGTGAAATTCGCCATCGCGGCGACGAGCGTGATCTCGACTACCTGCTCGTCGTTGAAATGCTCGAAGAGCTTTTCCCGCGCGTCATCGGCGGCGGCATCCTGCGTCAGGTCGCGGGCGTACTGAATGGCGGCGCGCTCCGGCTCGGAAAACCCGTGATCCTGTTCGGTCTGCAAGGCGCGCATCTCGTCGTCGCTGAGGCCCGCCTTGCGGCCGCCCGCCGTGTGCGCCGCAATGCAGAAAGCGCATTCGTTGGCATACGCACACGTCAGGTAGACCAGTTCCTTGATGCGCCGCTCGACCGCGCCCGGTCCCATGATGGCGCTATAGAACGGCACAAAGCTCTTGAGGACTTCCGGCCTGTGCGCCAGCGCGCGGTAGAAAGGGCTGGGGGCCTTGGCCTTGGCTTCGAGACTCGCGAGAAGCTCGTTCTCGGCCGGTTCCACGGTTCGGATGGCAGTCGGCATACACCACCAGTATACGGATCAACCGGCCAGCGAGAGGATGAAATCGCGGTCGCCTTCGAGGAAATCGAATGCCGCCAGACGCTCCGGCGGCTCCCATCGCATGTCCTCGAAGATCAGGTTGCGGGGCTCGCCTTCGTAGTGGTTGACGCGCAGGAAGATCAGCAGCACCGGCGGCTTGCCGGGATAGGCGTATGGGTAGCGCGCGATCTCCTCGCCGCGCGCGCCGCGAATGCCGAGTTCCTCCTCGAGCTCGCGGGCGAGCGCCTGCGCGGGCGATTCGCCGGGCTCCACCTTGCCGCCGGGAAACTCCCACTGGAGCGGGTGCGACTGCCGCGCGGTGCGCTGGCAAATGAGAATGCGTCCTTCGCGTTCGAGAATCGCCGCCACTACCTCGACCATGCCCCTATTGGAACACGCGGCCCCGCCGGCCGCCGCGGCCCGCGCATCTCTTGCGAGCCCCGGCCGCGCCGCACTCCGCACCTGCTTGCCGCGCGCGGGGCTCGCCCCTGGTCCCCATCGCAGCGGCGCCGGCCATGGGGGGCAAGCCCACGGCCCGTGCGGGACCGGACACGGCTCTACGCTACGAAAAACCGCTTGCGTCGAGCGGTTGTCCTATAATGGAATCAACGACTTAGCCGCAAAAACCGCTGAATCGTAGCGGTTTTTCGTTGGAGAAACGCCGTTTTCGGCAATCGCCCGTGGGCGGCTGCCGTTGGAAAAGACCATGTATCCGGAGCCGCTCCTCGATCATTTCCAGAACCCGCGCAACGTCGGCGAACTCGCGCCGCCCGCCGTCGCCGTGGAGGCGTCAAACCCGGCCTGCGGGGACGTCCTGCGGCTCTGGGCCCGCTGGGAAAACGGCGCCATCGCGGAGGTCCGGTACAAAGTGCGGGGCTGCACGGCGTCGATCGCCGCCGGCTCGGCGCTCACCGAGTGGCTGCTTGGCAAGCGGCGCGAAGAGCTGGCGGGCTTCCGCCCGGCCGTCATCGAAGAGGCATTGGGCGGGCTGCGGAACGAATCGAAGCACGCCGCGGTGCTGTGCGCGGACGGCGTCAAACGCCTGCGCGAAACCGCGGCGTAGACGGCCGCCGCGCTACGATTGCGTGCCGTTGATCTTCTGGCCGCTGATCGTGAATTTCAGCTCGCCGAATCGGAATCCGAACAGCGGCCCGAGAACGGCGCCGATGCGCGCCTGAATGCCCGACAGAAATCCCACGTACTTGCCCAGAAAAACCGACCGCCCCAGCAGGTAATCGGCGCGCTCGATCGCCGGATAACCGGCGCGCGGCTCGTGGCGCACGCGCGCCTCCGGAACCAGCAGAATCTTGCGGCCGGCGCGGCGGATCTGCATGGCGAGGTCGGCATCGGCGCCGAACTGGCCGTAGCGCTCGTCGATCTGCCGGATTTTCTTGATGTAAAACACACGCGCCATCAAGGCCGCGCCGCGCGGGTATTCGACCTCGAAAGGTGCCGTCCCGCTGACCTCCGCCGGCCGCCACTGGCCGTCCGGCGGAAGATGCCCGAGCTGCGGCGCGGGCTGGCCGGCAGCATCCACCAGAAGCGGGCATACGGCGACGGCATCGGGGTTGGCGTCCAGCACTTCGGCGAGCTTGCGCACGGCAGTGGGCTCGACTTCGGTATCGGCGTGCAGGAACAGCACGTACTCGGCATTCGCGGCGCGCCACCCGAGATTCCAGGCCTTGGTGAGCCCGAAGTTCTTGGGAAGGCGAATCCATTGCAGATCGGGGTATTCGGATTCCAGCTCGGCGCTGCCGTCGGTCGAGCCGTTATCCACCACGATGATCTGGAACTCCGGCCGGCCTTCCGCTTTTTCGAGCGAAGCGAGGCAGCGGCGCAGGTATTCCACCCGGTTGTGCGAAACCACCGCCACGGAGACTCGCGGCGCGGCCTTTTCCTGTTCGTTGCCTTGGGGCGTCAAGCCCATAGGATAACGCGGGCCGCGCCGCTATTGGTGAATGACGCCGTGGGTCCGCCATACCGTTCGAAACCCCGCCGGAAGGGTGAACGATTTGCCGGGCACGAAGAATGATGCCACGCCGGGCAGCGGCGGTAAGGTGACCTCGTGCCACTTGCCCATATCGGGGATGAGGATCTTCTCCGAGACCCGCTTCCGCACCGGCCGCCGCGGGTCGAGCCCGGTCAAATCGCCGTAGAATCGCAGCGGACCGCCGGCCGCTTCGGCTTCCAGAAATTCCAGCCCCAGGGCGAAGGTGCTGTTCTCGTACCGTTCCAGCCGCTCCTGGATGCGCGAAAGCAGGACCGCCTCCGGCGGCAGCGTCTGGGCCGCCGCGCCGCCGGCAAGCGCCAGCATGAGCACGAGCTTCCTCCGAATGGCTTTATGATACGGAACCCGCCGCGCGGTAGGATACGGACATGTTGGCAAGAACGGGAATGGTTGTGCTGATCGCGGCCGGCGCGCTGGCCGCTGCCGATAAACCCAGCCAGGAAATCCTGGAGCTGCAACGCGACGTCGCGCAGTTGCAGGAGATGGTCAAGACTCTCGGGCAGTCCATGGAGCAGCGCGCGGCGGCGATGAACGGCGCGATCCAGGGCATCGCGGCGTCGGTCGAAAAGGTCAACGCCAGTGTGGCGGCGCTGCAGAAGGGCATCGGCGACGTGGCTCCCACGATCGCCACGCAAGGCGTGCGCATCGACCAGGCGGGGCAGTCGCTCAATCAGGTGCAGCAGGCGGTCGCGGACCTGACCGCGGCGGTCAACAAGCTGCAAACGCAGGTCGGCGACATCGGCAACGCCGTGAAGGCGATGGCCGCGCCACCCGCCGGGCCGCCGGGAACCGAGAAGCCCCCGGTCGGAGCGGCGGACCTGTTCAACAACGCCACCGGCGATCAGAGCGGCGGCAAACCGGAGCTCGCGCTGCAGGAATTCACCGACTACATCAAATATTACGGCGACACCCCCATGGCCCACGTGGCGCAATTTCAGATCGGCGTGCTGCACTACCAGCTCAAACAGTACGACCTGGCGCTGGCGGATTTCGACACGCTGGAACAAAAATTCCCGAACAGCACCAAGCTCGCCGACGCCCTGTATTACAAGAACAAGAGCCTGCAGGGCCTGGGGCGGAGCGCCGATGCCGCGGCGGCGTGCCAGGAACTGCGCAAGAAATTCCCCACCAGCGAACTGGCAAGCAAGTGCGTTACGGTCCGGCATTAGCGCTCGTCGCAGCGGCGGCGGCGGCGTGGGGGCAGCCGGCCCCGGATGCCAGGGAAATCGTGCGCCGGTCCATCGAGCTCGACCAGATGAACTGGCACCGCATGAAGGACTACACCTGGACGGCGCGTGACGTGGAGCGGCATCTCGATGGGTCGGGCCAGCGGAAATCCGAGCAGGTGAGCGAGTGGGAAACCCTCATCCTCTACGGCGAACCCTACCGCCGCATGCTCATCGACCACGGCAAGCCCGTGGCGGACCAGGAGCAGCGCAAGCTCGACAAGTATGCCGATAAGCTGGAGCACGAAACCCCCGAGCAGCGCCAGCGCCGTCTCGCCAAATTCGAAAAAGAGCGCGAAAAAGACCGCGAATTCCTGCGCGAAATCCCCGATTTATACGATTTCAAGCTGGAAGGAGACGCCGTCATCGACGGCCGGCCCGTATGGGTGATCTCCGGCGCGCCCAGGGCCGGCGCCCAGCCGAAGCGCCGCGACGCCCGCCCGCTGCTGAAAATCCGGGGGCGCATCTGGATCGACAAGGCCGAGTACCAATGGGTGCGCCTCGAAGCCGAGACCACGGACACCATCTCCTACGGTGTGTTTCTGGCGCGGCTCAGCCCAGGCGCGAAGCTCGTCTTCGAGCAGAAGCGCGTCAACGATGAGGTCTGGCTGCCCAGCCGCATGTGGCTGCGCGGCACGGGCCGGCTGGGGCTCGTGAAGAAACTCGCCATGGAAGAAGAGGTCACCTGGAGCAACTACCGCAAGTTCCAGGCGGAATCGAAGATCGTGGAGTAGGGGCCGCCGCGCTACGATAAAAACAGAGTGCTCGTTTCCATCACATCCCCGCAGCCGGTGCGCCCGTCGTGGCTCCGCGCGCCCGCGCCCGTCGGCGAAAATTACCACGACCTCAAATCCCTGATCGGCCGTCTCCGCCTCCACACGGTCTGCGAAAGCGCCGCCTGCCCGAATGTCGGGGAATGCTGGAACCATCGCACCGCCACGTTCATGATCCTGGGCAACGTCTGCACGCGCCGCTGCGGCTTCTGCGCGGTGGCAAAGGGCGCGCCGCTGCCGGTCGATTACGACGAGCCGAACCGCGTGGCCGAGGCCGTCGCCGCCATGGGCCTGAAATTCGCCGTGATCACCAGCGTCAACCGCGACGACCGCCCCGATGGCGGCGCCGAGCTGTTCGCGATGGTGATCCGGGCCATCCGCCGGCGCATTCCCGGCTGCGGCGTCGAGGTGCTGGTCCCCGATTTTCAGGGCAATCGCGACGCCGTCCGCACCGTGATGGAAGCCGCGCCGGACGTGCTCAACCACAACACCGAAACCGTGCCCCGCCTCTACCGCCAGGTGCGGCTCGGCGCGCGCTACGAGCGGTCGCTCGAAGTGCTGGCGTATGCCAAAGAGATCGCGCCCGCGACGCCCACCAAGAGCGGCCTGATGCTCGGCTTGGGCGAGCGCCCGGACGAAGTGCTCGACGTGATGCGCGGCCTGCGCGCCCACGGCGTCGATATTCTGACGCTGGGCCAATACCTGCGCCCCTCGCCGCGCCACCTGCCCATCGTCCGCTACGTGCCGCCCGCCGAGTTCGACGAATTCCGCCGCGCGGGTTACGAAATGGGCTTCGCGCACGTCGAATCGGGCCCGCTCGTGCGCAGCTCCTACCACGCCTCGCACGCGGTGAAATGACGCATCAGGCGCGCATCGAGATCGCCACCAAGGGCCACGGCGATATGCACGATCTCACCGCGGAGGTGGCGCGGATCGTGGCCGCCTCGAACATCCGCACCGGCACGGTAAATGTGTTCCACATCGGCAGCACCGGCGCGATCGGCGCCATCGAGTTCGAGCCCGGCCTGGAGCGCGACCTGCCGGAAATTCTCGATAAGCTGATCCCGCCCAGCCGCAGCTACGGCCACGAGCAGGCCTGGCACGATGGCAACGGCCACTCCCACCTGCAGGCAACGCTGCTCGGCCCGTCCCTCACGGTCCCGGTGGCGGAGGGCCAGCCGGTGCTGGGTACGTGGCAGCAGATTTTTCACCTGGAGTGCGACGTCCGCCCGCGGCGGCGGACGGTAGTGGTGACGGTGATGGGGGATTAGATTTGCAGGACCAGCCGCAACCCGTCGTCGACGGAACGCAGCAAGCGGCGCGGCAACGCGCCGGCAGGCTCCGTCAGAAAGCTCCGGTCGAGAGTCAGGAGTTGCGACACATTCACGACGGAGTCGCGCGCCAACCCTGACGAGCCGGCCGGCAGGAGGACGTTGCCCGGCGCGCGGGCAAGTTCCAGATTACTCGTGATCACAGCCACGATAGCGGTTTGGATGCGGCTTCGGTTGAACGCATCGGCTTGAACGACGAGTACGGGCCGGCGGTATCCGGGTTCAGAGCCGCGCGGCTCGGGAAGATCCGCCCACCAGATCTCGCCGCGCTGGATGCCGTCCACTTTCTACCAGACTTCCTTCCGGATGGACTGTAGCTGTGCTCGATGCAGAGCGGCATCGACCTTGGCCGTGCGCCGCGAGTACACCTCGTTCAAACGCTCTGTTACCGTCCCTTCTTCGCGTTGCTTGAGGAATTCCGCGATCGCCTGGGCGTACAGCTCGCTTCTCGAAACCCGGAGACGCCGGGCGGCTGCTTCGGCCATTTGAAAGAGATCGTCGGGGAGCGAGACCGCAGTCTTCACGCTCCCAGTATAACTCAGGTTATACCGGCATGGTTCAGAGAACTCCGAACGCCCACTTAGCAGCCGTCCGGGAGCGTCGACCATCCAGTGGCTCCGGGGCTTATGATGAAGAACATCGCTATGAAGCTCCTCACCGGCATTTCGCTTTTTGTTTTGATTTGCGTCCCCGGCCCCGCGGCGGAGCCGGATGGCTTGATCCTGCCGAATGGATTCCATGCGAGCGTGGTGGCGGATGGCCTCGGACCCATCCGGCACCTGGCCGTGCGGCCGAATGGCGACATCTATATCTCGACGCCGGTGGACCGGCAGAACAAGGGCGCGGGAATCATCGCGCTCCATTTGGACGCAAACCACCGGGCCGATCGGGTCGAGCATTTCAGCGAGGTCGCCGGCGGCACGGGCATTCGCTTCTATCAGGGCGCGCTGTACGCGGCATCCGCCACCGCGGTCTACCGGTTTACCTTCGCCGATAACGGCGCGCTGCTGCCGGGGAAAGATCCGGAGGTCATCGTCGACGGGATGCCGGCCGCGCACCCCGGCTTCGCCCGCGCGAATGTGGCGCTGGCCTTCGATGGCAGGGGAAATCTGTTCGTCGCGCTCGAAGGGTCGGCCAATCTCTGCACCGATCCCAACGCGGCGCAAGGCGCGCCGGCGGTCGGTCTCAAGCCGTGTCCGGATTTAGGGACGCGCGCCGGCGTATGGCGCTTCGATGCGAACAAAATCGGCCAGCAGTTCCCGCGAGACGGCGAGCAGGTGGCCACGGGCATTCGCGATATCTCCTCGCTCGACTGGTCGGCGGCCGACGGCCACCTTTACGGAATCATGCACGGCCGCGACAATACGCACCGGATGTTTCCGGACCTGGTGAGCGCGGAGGACGACGACCACATCGCAGACGAAATGCACCGCATCACGAAGGGCACCGACGTCGGTTGGCCGTATACGTATTGGGACGGCGTGCGCAAGGTTCGCCTGGTTTCACCGGAGTACGGCGGCGACGGCAAAACGGCCGCGCCCTCGGGCGCCTATTCTTCCCCGGTCGTGACCTTTCAATCGCCGCGCGCCGCCCCGGTGGATCTGGTGTTCTATACGGGCAACCAGTTCCCGGCCGAGTATCGCGGCGGCGCCTTCATCGTTCTGCATGGCACGCGCAGTAAGAACGGCTATGACGTCGTCTTCGTGCCGTTCAACCGGCACGGCAAGTCCGGAGACCCGAAGGTCTTTGCGGATGGGTTCGCCGGCTTCGATGCCTCGGCCGCGAAGCCTGGCCCCGCGAAGTACCGGCCGATCGGCGCGGCGGTCGGCCCCGATGGAGCGCTCTACGTCGCCGATTCGCAGAAGGGCCGGGTCTGGCGGATCGCGTACGGCGAATAGCTACGCCTTCGCCGCGCTGGCCGCCTTCAACTGCCCCACCATCTCCTTGGCCTTCTCCAGCAGCATGGTGTGCTCGGCGCCGGTGCCGATGAAGCGCATGCCGCGCGCGGCCCAGAACTTCGACATCGCGAGCGTGCGGGTCTGAATGCCGGGGACCACGCCGTGCTGGTTGCACTTGGCGATCAGGCCGTCGATCGTCTCCACCATTTTGGGGTGGTCGAACTGGCCGGGCACGCCGAGCGCGATCGAAAGGTCCGCCGGGCCCACCATCGCGATATCGACGCCGGGCAGCGAGAGCATCTCGTCGGCGTGCTCCACGGCGGCGCGGGTCTCGAGCTGCACCACCACCAGCGTCTGCGTGTTCTGGTGCTCGATGATCTCCTCGAAGCTGCGCGCTTCGTAGCGGACCATCGTGGGATTAACGCCATACCCGCGCTTGCCCACCGGCGGGAAGCGCATCCAGCTCAGCGCTTCGCGCAGAACGGCGGGGTCCTCGACGCGCGGCAGGATGATTCCCTGCGCGCCGGAATCGAGCAGCCGGGCGGCCAGCGAGTAGAGCAGCTCGCCGATGCGCACGATGGGCGTGATGCCGCTATCCGCAGAGGCGCGGATCATGTCGTGCACCAGCGGGAGGTCGAAGGAGCTGTGCTCCATGTCGATGAAGACGTAGTCGAACCCCGCCGCCGCCAGCGCGCGCGGGACTTCGGGCGACCGGTAGCACTGCAGACCCGTTCCATAAACCGTTTCGCCGCGCGAGAGGCGCTCGCGGGTTTGATTGACCAGCATGTTGAAAGGCTCCTTGTGGGTAAAGGAATATGCTAGCAGCAACGGGGAGCCGCGCGCCGTCCGACTCATCCGAGCATCCGGATCCCCACCGCCAGCGTCGCGATCGCGAGCGGCACGCCGGCTTTCGCGTATTCCCAAAAGCCGATGCGCACGTCGCGGCGCGCGCGCTCGATCACGATGAGGTTCGCCACCGAGCCGAGCACGGTCAGGTTACCGGCGAGCGTCGAGGACATCGCCAGCGTCAGCCAGGCGTGGGCGGGATCGGGCAGGCGCGGCACCATGCTCTTGAACACCAGCACGGCCGGCACGTTACTGACGAGATTCGAGAGCAGCGCGGCGAAGATCGCCATGGGCGCGGTACGGTCCAGACCGTAGCGCCCGGCCAATCGGAACATGGCGCCCGGGAGCGAGGTCTTCTCGATGCCGCCCACCACCACGAACAGCCCGATGAACATCATGAGCAGACCCCAGTCGATCTCCGCGTAGATGCGGGCCGGCTTGACCCGCCGGGTAATGAGCAGCAGCGCGCCGGCTACGAACGCGGTCTCGGCGACCGGGACGCCGGCAAAGAAGCACGCCAGCATGCCGCCCGCCGCGGCCCCCGACTTCCACAGCAGCCCGCGGTGCACGCGCACGCGCCGGCGCGGGACCTCGAAGCGCTGCCCGCCGCGGAATTCGTCGCGATAGACCAGCGCGATGACGGCTACCGTGAGGGCCAGTCCCACCGCCGCAATGGGCGAGAGCGCCGCCGCAAACGCCCGATAGGGAATCCCGGAGAAGCTGCCGATCAGCATGTTCTGCGGATTGCCCGTGATGGTCGCGACGCTGCCCACGTTCGCCGCCATCGCGACGGCCAGCAGGTACGGCGCCGGGTTGTGGCGGCATTCGGGCTTGCCCGCGCGCGTGATCTCGAGAACCAGCGGCGTGAGCACCAGACACATCGTGTCGTTGACGAAGAAAGCGGAAGAGACGCCGGCCACCAGAACGATCCCGGCCAGCAGCAGCAACGGATGATGCGCATGCTCCACCACCCATGCGCTGAGCGCGGTGAAGAAACCGGAGAAGCGCAGATTCGCGACGACGATCATCATGCCGAACAGCAGCATGATGGTGCCGTAGTCGATCGCGCCCCACGCTTCGCCCGGTGTGAGCACGCCCGCCGCGATCATCAGCGCCGCGCCGATTATGGCCGCGCCGGCGCGGTCCACACGCAGCCCCGGCACGCGGCCGATGGCAAGAACGATGTAGGTTGTGGCGAAGATCAGGCAGGCGGCGGGCAATGCGCTATTTTCGCAAACCGCGCGGGCCAGGGTCCGCGCTACCGCCCGTCAATAAGTGCGCTGCGGCTCGTAAACCGGCGGTTCCCATGGCTCGCGCGGGATAATCATCCAGCACGCCAGGTAAGCGAATACGCCCAGACCCGCCGAGACGACCGCGCCCGCCACCCAGATGACGCGCATCACCGTGGGGTCCATCTCGAAGTAGCGGGCTAGACCGGCGCAGACGCCGGCGATCTTCTTGTTCCGCTTGTCCAGCAGGAGCTGCCTGGCGGCCGGCGTGGCCGTGCGGCCGATCGGCGTCAGACTGCCGCACTGGGAGCAGAAACGATCGGTCTCGCGCAACTCGGCGCCGCACTTCGTGCAGAACATATCGGGCCCTCCGTACTCAGTATACGGAGGACCCGGAGGAGTTTGTTCCATCCACGGCGGCGCGCGCGTTGTCCTTTACAGGGCCTGGGGCGCGGGATCGGGCTTCGCGGCTGGCGCTACGCGTTCTGGCGAAGCCATTCTTTGAAGGCGTCGCGGTACAGGATGATGCCCTTGCGGGAATAGCGCAGGTAACCCTGGCGGCGGAACTGGTTCATGTAGTGCGTGACGATTTCGCGCGAGGTGCCGACGTATTGAGAAAGCAGCTCGTGCGTGAAGGGGACCATGCGGATCGAGCCGTCGTCCTCGGGCGTGCCCAGGCGCTCGGAAAAACGGATGAGCGAACGGGCGAGCCGCCGCGCGATGTTATCGACGGAAAAGCTCTCGATGCGGTGCGTGAAATCGATCGTCCGCTGGACGAGAATCTGGAGCAGCGCCACGGCCAGGCGCGGCCGCTTCATGACGATGTCCTCGATCTCGTTCGTGGTCCACGTCATGAGCTTGGTGTTTTCGAGCGCCGTCGCCTGCTCGGAGCGGTGCGGCAGATTGAGGAAGGCGGACTCGCCGAAGAACTCGTCCGGCTGATAGATGTCGACCACCACCTGGTGGCCGTCATCGGCCAGACGCGAGACCTTCACTTTGCCATCGATGACCAGATAGATGGCCGTCGACGGCTGGTCCTGGTTGTAGATCATCTGGCCCTTGCGGTACTCGACGATGCTGGAGCAGGGCAGATGCGCTAACGGGTCCTCAAGTGGTTTCTGTGGCGCGAACGCTGTGGGACTAGATGCCATTTCTCCTCCAAGTGCAACTGAATTCACTGCAGCCTTCGCGGCTGCTCCGGCTCGCAGCTCTCGCTCAGCATTTCGATGCTGCGGACCTTGACAAGCGGGCGTGGCTGCCCGGGCGTGGCGCTGCCCCGGACCGTGACCTTGTGCCCCAAATGTTTGGCGAAGCCCTCCGTTGGGAATCCTTGCGCCTCCAGGTTGGCGATCGGCTCACGGGTCCGACCGTCGATCAAAACGTACCGGCCATCCTGCTCATCGATGCAGCCGCTCATTGCGGTCTCCTTGACTCGCTGCTCCTTCGGACTACCCTGCTGAGGGGCGGCCGTGAGCAGCGACGCCCAGAGGAGGGCGCCCAGGAGCCAAATCGTCGATGCATGCAGGCGTTGCATCCCGGTTGCGTTCCATACCCCCAAAGCACTTCGAGTGCCAACCGATACTGAGCCTTGAAACATGTCTCGCCTACGTGAATTCACCTACTCAAACATAAAAGAGTGAGTTTCATCAACCTGGATATAGGGCACAGTACTCCCGAACGAGTAGAATTCTTTACTACCCTGCAAAGATTACGCAATCGGTGAAGTACCCTGCCGGTCGCAGGAGTGTTCACGTCCTGACAGCGCCGGCGGGCGCTCGTTTTCGCCCGTTGTTTGCCCTCCCGGGCCGCCCCCGCGGCTATGATGGGAACGTGCCGGCGGCGTGGAAGATATTGGCGGCTGGGATGATGGCGGGCGTTCTGGGCGCGCAGACCTGGACGGCGCCGGCCGGCGCGCGCACCCCTCTGCGCCACAGCGGCGCATCGATCTTGCCCGGCGGCCGCGTCATCGCTCCGGCGGGCGAGGAATACATCAGCGGCCCGGGAGCTTTCGGCCTGGCGGTCAGCCCCGGGGGCCAATACGTGGTGACGGCCAACACAGGGCCGGGGCGGAACTCCCTGACCGTGCTGGAGCGGACGCGCAAGGGCTGGGACGACCGGCAAATGATGGCTGCCCCGCCCGACGAACCCGGAACCGACGACTCCGAATCCGATTGGCACAGTGTTTTCATGGGGTTGGCGTTCGACCGGGACCGTGGCGTCTACGTCTCCGAGGGGAACAGCGGGCGCGTCAGCCTGCTCGATTGGCAGGGCGAGCGCCGCCGCAGCTTCGACCTCAACCAAGGCGGGTACACCGCGAGCTACACGGGCGATCTGGCGATGGACGACGACCGCGGCATCCTCTATGTCGTGGACCAGGCGAATTTCCGGGTCGCCGCGATCGACTTACGGACCCGGAGGGTGGTGGCGTCCGTGCGGGTGGGCCGGCTGCCGTTCGCGCTGGCGCTCTCGCCCGATCGGCGGCGGCTCTATGTGACCAACCTGGGGATGTTCGAATATCAGGCCATTCCAGGAGCCGATGCGCAGCAGGCCGCGGCCACGGGCCTTCCCTTCCCGGCCTTCGGATTCCCCAGCTCCGAAGCCGAAAACGGGGCCGAACGGGCCACCGCGCGGGGGACCGTGAAGGTGCCCGGCCTCGGCGACCCGAACACCCGCGAGGCGAACTCGGTATGCGCCATCGACGTCTCGGACCCGGCCGCTCCGAAGGTCGAAACCTTTATCCGGACCGGGCTGCCGTTCGGCGGGCCGTCCAACGGCGGCAGCAGTCCCTCCGGGGTGGTGGCTACGGCAGATTCCGTGTTCGTCTCCAATTCCGCGGACGATTCCATTACCGTAATCGACGCCCGAACCAATCGCGTCACGGCGGAGATTCCGATCCGCATCCCGGGCCTGGAGAACTTGCGCGGCGTCCTGCCGGTCGGAATGGCGTACGACGCTGCGCACGGCTGGCTGCTGGTGGCGGAGGCCGGGATCAACGCCGTCGGCGTGATCGACGCGCGCGAGCGCAAGGTGATCGGGCATATCCCGGTGGCGTGGTTTCCGACAAGGGTGGCGATCGAGGGCGGCACGGTGTTTGTCGCCAACGCGCGCGGGCACGGCGTGGGGCCGGACTGGGAGGCGCGCCAGTCCCCGGTGGCGCTGCGGACCGGCTCGATTTCGGTTTTTCCGCTGCCGGCGCGCCCGGCGCTCGATGTCATGACCTCGCGGGTGATGGAAGCCAATGGCTTCGTTCCGCACTCCCGGCCCGCCAGGGCGCTACCGAAGGGCATCCGGTATGTGGTCCTGATCGTAAAAGAGAACCGCACTTATGACGAAGTGCTCGGCGATTTACCCGAGGGCACGGGGATGCCGGAGATCGCGCGGCTCGGCACGCGAGGTTACGCGGACGGGCGGCGCAAGCGGCTGAGCATCAAAGATACGAACGTGACGCCCAACCACCACGCGATTGCCCGCCGGTGGGCGTTCAGCGATAACTTCTACGCCGATTCGGATGTCAGCGTGGATGGCCACCACTGGCTCGTGGGATCGTACCCGACCGCTTGGACCGAGTCGTCTTTGATGGCGGCATACAGCCAGCAGGGGAAGCAATTTCAGCTCGGTTCGGCGCCCGGACGGCTGTTGTTCGCCGGCTCGGATTCCTCGGTGCATCCCGAAGAGCAACTGGAGGGCGGAACCATCTGGCACCATCTGGCGCGCCACGGCATCCCATTCCGCAACTTCGGCGAAGGATTCGAGCTGGCCGGGGTCGACGAAGGACCGAACCTCGAACCGACCGGCGCGCGCTACTTGACCAACGTCCCGATGCCCGCGCCGCTCTATGCCAACACGTCGCGCGAATACCCCGGATTCAACATGAACATCCCGGACCAATACCGGGCCGATCAGTTCATCCGCGAGATCCGCGAGCGCTATATCAACACCGGCTCGGAGCTGCCGCGGTTCCTCTACATGCACCTGCCGAACGACCACATGGCGAAGGAGCGGCCGGATGACGGCTACCCCTACCAGGAGTCGTTCGTGGCGGACAACGACTACGCGCTCGGCCGAATCCTGGAATTTCTTTCCGGCACGAAATGGTGGAGCGAAATGGCCGTGTTCGTAACGGAAGACGACGCGCAGGGCGGCGTGGACCACATCGACGCGCAGCGAACCGTGCTGCTGTGCGCCGGCCCGTGGGTGAAGCCCGGCTACGTCTCGCACGTCAATACGAGCTTCCCCGGTCTGCTGAAGACGATCTTCCGGCTGCTGGGCCTGCCGCCGCTCAACCTGTTCGACGCCGCGGCCGCCGACCTCTCCGATCTGTTTGCGGACCGCCCCACGCCGGGCGGGTACCGCGTGCTGCCGGAAGATGCGCGCATCTTCGATCCGGCGGCGGCGAAGCGCGCGCCGAAGGGAACGCCGTCGGCGCGGATGGACGGTCCGGAGCGCCGGCACCAGTAGCTGTCTAGGAGAAACCGCTATTTCCGGCGTAGTACTTTTAGAGACGGGCGGTTAGTATGGTCATCCGGCGTCGCCACAGGCGGCTCACGAGGCATACCCAGGGCGTTACGTTCGTCTCTACCGTGGTCCTGGTGTACCTTTCCGCGACTACCTACCGACTGCGCGAGAATGTGCCTGATCGATGATCCTCCGGAGTTCTTCCGGGCCGGAGTTCTTGATCAACTCCCCGTTCAAGAAGAGCGTCGGCGTCGCATGCACGCCTATTTCCTCCCCTAGCGCCATATTTTGCTCGATCTCACCAGCGGCAGTATGGTTTTGGATGCACGCCTTTACCCGATCCTGACTTTCAGGAGATATAGGCGCGTCGCCTTCGAACAACTGCTTCCGCAGGTTTTCATGAGACAGTTCGGCTTGATGTGCGAACAGGAAATCATGCACCCGCCAAAATGCCTCATTGCTCTGGCGCTTGGCGCAGGCGGCCGACTCCGCTGCCTCCCTAGCCCAGCGATGGATCGAAAGAGGAAAGTAATGATAGACGACTCGAATACTGCTTGGCTCGGCACTGGACACATTGCGGAGGGTCTGAGCTAGCCTAGAGCAGTAAGGGCATTGGAAATCGGAAAATACGACTATCGTAGCTGGGGCGTTACGTGGGCCGAGCGTTGGTGGATCGCCACGCGTCAAGTTCTCCATGAACTCCTGTTGCTGCCGTTCGAGTTCCTTCGGGTCAACGTCAGCGTCCGCGAGATCGGTCATCAAGAACCGGAGATCAGGAGAGGCAAACAACTCAAGATGGAGCGGCTGCGGTCCTCTCTTCGCGCTGAAGACTAGGCGCCTGTAGCACGACGATGGCGGCGATCCGATTTCTGAGACAGTGATCGGAATCGACGTGGAAATTCCGTATTTGATGCGGACGAACGCGGCTAATCGAGTTCGATCCGAATCGCTCATCGAAGGGCAATGAGCGGACGATCTTTCGATGTACGCGATAGCGATGACAGCGTTCACGACGGCGAGGGCTCCGATTGAGATTACGAGTCGTGGTCGATGCATCGCCAATTCCGATCTGGAAACTGATTAGTTCGCCCGTCGGCGGAGTTCGGTGTCTTCGCAGAGCCCGTCACCTTCATCGCAACTATACGGCGGGCAACATTGGTCGTTATCGGGGTCGCATTCCTGCCCACCATTGATACAGCCGCCACCTCCGCCACCGCATCCACTTGCACCGTTGTTGCAGACGTAGACGTCACAGCTGGTGGCGGTGCAACCCGATCCGATGCAGCCCTGTGTTCCTTTTACTCTGTTTCCCTGACACCACTGGTTGTAGTCAACGACGACACTGGCATAGTAGCCTGAGCAATTAGGCGTGGTACACAGTGTACCTCCGCTCTGTTGGCTCCAGAAGTTGCCCGCGCAGCTAGTAGGCGTACAGGTGCCCTGCGCATAAACCGAGGATTCCACGAGAGACAGCAACTTCCCAACGGTTCCACCGACTGCCGGACGCCGGGCGCTGCAGCGCTGCTGGTTTCTGGTCAGCTCAAGCGCGGTTTTGGCGTTGAACCGCTGGTCCACCGGCAGGCCGTCAAATACGCTCCGTAGTCTTCGGTTTCCTGCGGAGACGATAACCGTCTTTCCTACATGGTGCGCCCTGATCCGCCTTGCGGTGTCGCCATTCCACGCGAACCCGACAGCCGCGGCGGCAATCAAACATAAGAACACTCCGATGCGTGCTTTCCCCATCGTCTTTGAGCCCTCCTAAGGGAACTGCGAATCGTCCTATAGATTAGAGCTAGCCATGCCGATTCATCAATGGGCGGCCTCAGCCCACTTTAGCCGTCCCAGCTTGCCTGGTTCCGGATAGGTCACCAGCGTCAGGCCGTCGAAACCGAGAATCCCATGAGCGTTCTTAATGTCCGCAGGGGCTGGCACCGGCACCCAATTATGGGTAAGGCGGTCAAGCATTAAGGGCGACAACGGCCCTGAACGCGAACCGCCGATCACCAAGTCGTTAGATAGGCTTAAGCCCACGCCGCCGACGAATTGCCCGTCCGCGAGGGTTGCTGGGCATGCGTACCTGCCAACTTCGGTTCCGTCAAACGAGAACTCGATATAGTCGCACGCATGGGTGAGCCATCCGACCCGGTCCTTGGAGACCATGAGGGTGGAGCCATTAGCGACGGCTGCCAAGCCGTTAAACCGGCGGACGCCCCGGACAGTGGTCGTTGCCAGCAGTTGTCCCAACGGGGAGTAATGGCGAACGACGTTCGCGTGGAAGTCCACCTTCGAATCTTCGTGCTTTACCGGTCCTGCTGCCCACACCGTGCCGTCAGGGGCGACCGCCACCGCGTAGGGACAGAAGGGCCAGACACGCATTATTACCTGCTGACCTCGATCTGGGGATATCCAGACAATGAAGTCGGCAAGGCGTGAGTCGTTACTGATGGCATACCCTACCGCTGCCACGGCACCATCCTGTCCGGATGCGACGTCCCAGACGGTCACGTAACCCGATTCTGGAATCTGAAGGACCGTCTCCTCGCGCCTGCCTTGGCGATCAACCGCCCAAAGAATCGGCGCGTGCGACTGGCATTCATCGCATCCCACTAGACGGCTACCGCTCCATCGCGGCATTGACAAAATGGGCGGTCCGGAGATCGCTGTTTCCCCATCCGTGACGAGGACCCGCGCAGTTATTCCCGATTCTGAATGTCCCAAAGCCGCGAGCGAAGTGCCTAGTAGGAAAATCCTCCACCCGAGATGCATGATACTTTCGGCTCCTTGCTAGGGGAGAGTCTAGGGGAAATCTTTGAAATTTACAACTGTACTGAAGGCCCGTAAGGCCGGTAGGGGTCTTACTCTGTAAGGTTTCCGACATTTCTGTTGAAAACACTCTTGGCATACTCTACCGCTAATTCTGGTCGGTTTGCAGCGCCGATATCTCTCTAAGAAACTGAGACACATACCAATTCACTGTTCGCTCGGTGATCTTGAGGGTGTCGGCAACTTCTTTATTGCCTCGTCCGTGCGCGATGAGTTTAAGAATCGCGTCTCGGCGACCTTTTGGGGCCTGAAACGTGAGCGCAACATCAGATGCCGGCACGAGCAATCCTCTCGCCGTCAGGGAGGAAGGCTCTCAAGCGCCGCTACCCCGTTTACTTCCCACACACGCTGATCTTGACGGCCATCGTCACATCGCAGGAAGAGCCCGCCGCAGATTACGGTTGGTGCCCCGGCGACTCACCTGCTGAGCACCTGAGGCGCGGTAATCGGACCGGGCGCTGTGGACGGCCTTAGCTGAGGAACTCAAGCCGGAAGGGGTCCAGTGCTCGAAGGCGAGCGCGACAGCAGGGGAAGCAATTTCAGCTCGGCGCCGCGCCCGGCCGGCTGCTGTTCGCCGGCTCGGATTCCTCGGTGCACCCCGAAGAGCAATTGGAGGGCGGAACGCTCTGGCCCCATCTTGCACGCCACGGCGTACAGTTTCGCAACTTCGGCGAAGGATTCGAGCTGGCCGGGGTCGACGAAGGACCGAACCTCGAACCGACGGGCGCGCGCTACCTGACCAACGTCCCGATGCCCGCGCCGCTCTATGCCAACACGTCGCGCGAATACCCCGGATTCAACATGAACATCCCGGACCAATACCGGGCCGATCAGTTCATCCGCGAGATCCGCGAGCGCTATGTCAACACCGGCGCGGAGCTGCCGCGGTTCATCTATATGCACCTTCCGAACGACCACATGGCGAAGGAGCGGCCGGATGACGGCTACCCCTACCAGGAGTCGTTCGTGGCGGATAACGACTACGCGCTCGGCCGGATCCTCGAATTTCTTTCCGGCACGAAATGGTGGAGCGAGATGGCCGTGTTCGTGACGGAGGATGATGCGCAGGGCGGCGTGGATCACGTGGACGCGCAGCGGACCGTGCTGTTGTGCGCCGGCCCGTGGGTGAAGCCCGGCTATGTCTCGCACGTCAATACGAGTTTCCCCGGTCTGCTGAAGACGATCTTCCGGCTGCTCGGGCTGCCGCCGCTCAACCTGTTCGACGCCGCGGCCGCGGATCTCTCCGACCTGTTCGCGGACCATACCACGCCCGGCGGGTACCACGTGCTGCCAGAAGATTCGCGCATCTTCGATCCAGCGGCGGCGAAGCGCGCGCCCAAGGGAACGCCCTCGGTCCCGATGGACCGCCCGATTGCGCGCTAGGACCGGCCTGCCGCGGTTCGCGCGAGAATCTACCTGGCTGTAACTCTCCTGTCACGCCGTTGTCAAGATCGCCGGATAACCTGAGTTGACCTTCATTCAATCAGGGAGCTGACGAGACAAGATGCGCCGTACGTGTACCTCCGCCCGATTTCTGATCACCGCCTGCGCAGCGCTGCTGCTGGCGGCTTTCTCGATTTACGCCCAATCCGCCGCCGGCGCGGGCCGCATCGCCGGCACGGTTCTGGACCTTACCGGCAAACCAATCCCCAACGCGGTCGTTACGGTGAGAAACGAAGCGGGCGGCGCGCCCAAGCTGGTTACTGCGGACCAGGAGGGCAAGTACTCCGTATCGGGACTGCCGGCCGGGACGTACACGGTGGAAGCCGCGGCGCCCAGTTTCACGCCCAGCCGTCACGCCGGTGTCGCGCTGGCCGCGGATGCCACGCAAAGCGTCAACCTCTCGCTGAACGTGAGCGAGCTGGCGCAGAGCATCACCGTGGAAGGCTCGGTGATGGTGGCGGCGGAGACCGCTCCCTCGCAGAATACGCTGGACACGCTCTCGGCGCGCTCCGAGGTGAGCCCCGACTTCATTCAGAACTTCGCCTCGCCGGTCGCGGATTACACCGAGCTCCTGAACTACACGCCGGGGACCTTCAGCGTGAACCCGAACGGAGTGGGTCTGGGCGATAGCAAAACGTACTTCCGGGGCTTCAAGGACGGCCAGTATACGATGCAGGCGGACGGCATCCCGTTCAACGACAGCAACGACCCGACGCACCATTCCTGGGCCTTTTTCCCCAGCCAGTTCATTGCCGGAATCGACTTCGACCGCAGCCCCGGCACGGCATCCACCATCGGGCCGACCAACTTCGGTGGAACCGTGAACCTGCTCTCCCGCAGCGTGGCCTACACGCCGGATATCCGCGCTACCGCCTCTTACGGCTCGTTCAATACGCGAATGCTCGCCCTCGATCTGGACTCGGGCCAATTCGGCGGAAAGGACAAGAAGTCGAGCCTGACGATCAACATCCACCAGATGCTGTCGGACGGCTACCAGACCTATAACTACCAGAAACGGGTCGCCGGATTTATCAAGTATCAATACCGGCTGACGGAGCGGACGACGATTACCGCGTTCTCCGGCCTGGTGGATCTCTGGACCAACACGCCGAACACCAAAGGTCCGACGCGCGCGCAGGTGCAGCAATTCGGCTACGACTACCTGATGTCCGGCGATCCGTCGCAGCCCAACTACTACGGTTACAACTTTTACCATGTGCAGACCGACTTCGAATACGTCGGCCTGCACTCCGACCTGGGCCACGGGTGGATTCTCGACAACAAGGTCTACACCTATCGCTATTGGAACAAGCAGAATTACAACGGTTCCACGATCAGCGCCACGAGCGCGACGGATAAGCTGAACGGCTACCGCCGTGTGGGCGATACGCTCGCGGTCAGCAAGGAATGGTCGCGGGGAATTCTGCGGACCGGCCTGTGGTACGAGTGGACCTACACCGACCGCTACCAGATCCCGAGCGATCCGCGCACCTGGGCCGATGCGGCGCTGCCGAATTTCCACGAGCACTTCATCACACTATCGGCGCAGCCGTACCTGGAGTACGAATACCGCCTCACCCCGAAGCTGAGCTGGGATGCAGGCATCAAGTACGCGCACTACACGATGGACCTGAAGCAGTTCGCGGACAACGGCAAGACGGTCGGCAGCCTGGGCGGCCTCCCGTTCGTCACCCACGAGGCGAACTATAGCGCCTGGAACCCTTCGACCGCGATGCGCTACCACGTGAGGAGCAACTGGTCGGTGTATGGGCAATTTGCCATCGGCAGCGTGATTCCGCCGAGCAGCGTCTTCGACTCCACCGGCGCTCAGGTCGCCGTGCTGCCCAAGCCGACCAGCGTAAAGACCTACCAGGCGGGAACCGTCTTGAAGTTTCAGCGCTGGACCCTGGACTTCGACGGCTATTACAGCCACTTCCAGAACCCCTACGCCTCTTTCGTCGACCCGGTGACCACCGAGTCCTACTTCTATCAGACCGGACCTTCCAACACCAAGGGCGTCGAAGGCGAAAGTAACATTCAGATCGGCCACGGACTGAGCCTTTATCTGAATGCCAGCCTCGGCAAGGCGGCCTATCAGCAGACGGACCTGTGGGTGGCCAATACGCCTCACGACACGGAGGCGATCGGTGTGACCTACCGGATGCGGGGCTTCGACCTGGGCTTCATCGACAAGCGCGTGGGCTCGATGTGGAACGACAACGGAACCATCAACCAGGCGGTGCCGATCGACCCCTTCAATATCGCGAACCTGTTCCTAAACTACACGGTGCGCGGGGATTCGTGGCTGCGCGGAACCAAGATCCGCTTCGGCATCAACAACCTGCAGAACAACCACAACATCGTGGGCGTCACGCCGGCATCGGCGAAGAGCAATGCGCCGGCTCCGGGCGACGTCCTCACGATCGTTCCGGCGCGCAGCTTCTCCGTGACCATGACATTCGGCTACGCGCCGAAGGGTTAGCCGCCGATCGTGCGCGTCCGTCCAATACGATCCTGGCCGGCTTAAAAACGGGTACCCAACTCAGGGGGGTGCGCGGCGTCTTATACTGTGGACAATCCCAATCTGCTGCGTGGAGGTCCCAGGGAGATGAAGCGCGCATTTGCCATCGCGGCCGCCGTGGCGGCGATGAGCCTTCCCCGTCCCGGCCGGACGGCCGATCCTTTCGAACAGAAACTCAGCCCCGACCGCCAGATCGTCCAGGCGTTGAACCGGTTGACCTTCGGGCCGCGCCCCGGCGACGTCGAGGAGGTGCGGCGAATTGGCCTCGCCAAGTGGATCGAGCAGCAGCTTCATCCGGAGCAGATCGCGGAAAACCCGGTGCTCGCTGAGCGGCTGGCCCCGCTCGACACGCTGAAAATGCCGCCTGCGGAGCTGGTGGCGAACTTCGGGCCGCAGCGGAATATGGGAATGGCAATGATGACGGCGATGGAGCCGCCGTTTGCCGTCATCAACCGGCTGCCGCAAGCCGTGCGCTTCAAAATCATGCAGGGCACGGCGGAAGAGCGGACCGCCGCGCTCGACGAGATGGAGCCGCAGGTCCGCGCGAAGATCCTGGCCGCCCTGCCGGATAACGTGGCGGAGCACACCCCGAAGTACAAGGAGGAAGCCGCGGCGGCGCGCAAGGCGCTGGAGGAAGAGCGGCGCGCCGAGAGCCGCAAGCGCTTCCCCCAATTGCAGGACCTGCTGAAGCCGGAGGAAGTGGCCGCCGCGCGCTCGGGCGAGAAGGACCGCGTCGTCGCTGCAATCAACAGGCTCGACCCGGAGCAGCGCGTTGCCGTGGTCTCGATGCTGCCGCCGAAAAGCCAGGCGTTCTTCCCGGAGTACCGGCGCGAAGCGCAGATGAAGCGCACGCCCCAGATGGTGCCCGGCGAGGATCTGAAGCAGGCGCGCCTTTACCGGGCGGTGTATTCGAACCGGCAGCTCGAAGAGGTGCTGGTGGATTATTGGCTCAACCACTTCAACGTCGATTCCACCAAGAATGTCGCGATGGCGCCGTTCCTCGAGCAACTGCTGATCGGCAGCTTCGAGCGGGACGCCATCCGGCCGCACGTGCTGGGGCATTTCAAGGACCTGCTGCTCGCGACCGCGCGGCACCCGGCGATGCTCTATTACCTCGATAACTGGGAATCCGTCGCGCCCGGCAGCTTCGAGGTAGGTCCGTTCGCGCCGCGCCGCGGAACGCTCAACGGCGTGCCCAATTCCATCATTCCGAACGGCCTGCAGCGCCTCTCGCACGGGCTCAACGAGAATTACGGGCGCGAAGTCATGGAGCTGCACACGCTCGGCGTGAAGGGCGGCTATACGCAGGCGGACGTGATCGCGGTGGCGCGGTGCTTCACCGGCTGGACGGTGCGCAGCCCGGAAAATCCGGAATTCGTTTTCGCGCCCTTCATGCACGACTTCGGCGAGAAGACCGTGCTGGGCCACAAGATTCCGGCCGGCGGCGGCGAGGAAGACGGGTTGAAGGTGATCGACATTCTGGCGCACCATCCCTCGACGGCGAAGTTCATCTCGCTCGGGCTGGCGCGGCATTTTGTCGCGGATCATCCGCCGCAGGCGCTGGTGGACCGCATGGCGCAGACGTTTGTAAAGACCGACGGCGACTTGCGCGCGGTCATGGAGACCATGTTGCGCTCGCCCGAATTCTTCTCGGAAGGCGCCTGGGAGGCGCGCGTGAAATCGCCGCTCGAAATGGCGGCCAGCACGATTCGCGCCATGGGGGCGGAGCTGACCGACGCCTATGCCACGCTGCAGAAAATCGCGGACATGGGCCAGGCGCTCTACGCCAAGATGGAGCCCACGGGCTACCCCGACGTGGCGGAAACGTGGCTCGGCGCGACGTCGGTGATCGCGCGCATGAACTTCGCGGCCGCCGTGGCAATGGGGCAAGTGCCCGGCGTCACCGCCGACACATCGCGATGGCAGGGCGCGGACACCGCGTCGATCGCCAAGGCGCTGCTGGGGCACGATGCTTCCCCGCAGACGCTGCAGGCGATCGCCACGGGGCTCGAGGGCAGGAATCCATCCCCCGCGGTGGTGGCGTCCCTGGTGCTGGGTTCGCCCGATTTCGAGAGGAGGTAAAGGCCCATGTTGACTCGCCGTATTTTTCTTCGTGGCTCCGCGATCGCGATGGTCGGGATGGGGCAGGCTCCGATGTGGCTGGCGCGCGCGGCCGCTACGGAAGGCAGGAAGCGCAAGACGCTGGTGGCGATCTTCCTGCGCGGGGCGGCGGACGGACTGAACATCGTCGTGCCGTTCGGCGATCCGCAGTATCGCGAGCTGCGGCCGACGCTCGGCCTGCAGCCTCCGCAGCCGCAGCTTGACAACCAGAACAACGGTCCGTTCGGCCCGGTGATCGATCTCGACGGCATGTTCGGGCTGCACGCGGGCTTGCGGCATTTCAAGGAGCTTTGGGACAACAAGCAACTGGCGATCGTCGAGGCTGCCGGCTCGCCCGATCCCTCGCGTTCGCATTTCGACGCCCAGGACTACATGGAATCCGGAACGCCGGGCAAGACCGGGACCGGCTGGCTGAACCGCGCGCTCGGCGATCCCGCCCCAGGTGCATCGCCGCTGCGGGCGGTGGCGCTTTCCAACCGCGTTCCGCGGACGTTGCGCGGCACATACGAAGCGGTGGCGCTCGGCAACGTGCAGGACTTCAACATCACGGACCAGGAGCGGCTGGCGATCCTCCAGAACATGTACTCGCTCACTCCGGATGCGACGATGCGCCGCACGGGCAAGGATGCTTTCGAGGCCATGAAGATGATCCAGTCCATGACCAGGGAGCAGGGGCCGAACGGACCGAGGCCGGCGCCGTTCGCGCCGGGCGCCATCGCGGCCGGGCCTTTCCAGGCGAAGCCGTCCTACAACGCGGGCGGGCAGCTCGGCAGAAATCTGCAGGAGCTGGCGCGGCTGATCAAGTCCGATGCGGGCGTCGAAGCGGCCTTTGCGGAAATCGACGGCTGGGATCACCACCAGAACGAGAACAACCAGCTTCCCAATCTGCTGAACCAATTTTCGAACGCCATCGTGTCCTTCTGCCAGGATCTCGGCGACCGGATGGAGGACGTCGCGATCGTCACGATGTCCGAATTCGGCCGCACCGCGCAGGAGAACGGCACGGGCGGCACCGATCACGGGCATGGCAGCTTCATGATGGTGATTGGCGGCGCGGTACAGGGCGGCAAAGTTTACGGCAAGTGGCCGGGACTCGAGAAGGAGCAGTTGTTCGAGGGACGCGATCTCGCGGTCACCACGGATTTCCGGACCGTCCTCAGCGAGCTGGTGCGCGGCCATCTGGGGCAGAAGGACTTGAGCTCCGTATTTCCGGGATTTCAGCCGGGGCCCGCGTTGGGCCTGCTGCGGTCGTAGCGCCAGGAGCCGGCCGTCACCTGCTGCCGTTCTGCGTGCGGCTGCGGTTCGGCGCCGGCGATAACGCCTGCCGCAATTGTTCCGCCAGCGCCCCAGGCGAGAACGGCTTCTGGATGTACTTCGTGTCCGGCCCGGGCAGGCCGTGGCGCGCCAGCGTGTCATCGGTGTAGCCGGACATGTAGATCACCTTGATCCCCGGAACCAGGGATTTGGCGCGTTCGGCGAGTTCCGGCCCGCCCATCGCCGGCATGATCACATCCGTCAACAGCACGTGGATGGGACGGTGTTGTCCGAGCAGCCGCAATGCCTCGCGGCCGTCCGGCGCCTGCAAAACCGTGTAGCCGAGCTGCACAAGCATTTCGCACACCAGCATCCTCACGGCGGGCTCGTCTTCCGCGACCAGAACGGTTTCCGTGCCCCGCCGGCCTTCGAGCGGCGAGTCGTCCGGCTTGGCGCATTCGAGCTCCGGCGCGGCCGGCAGCAGGATCTCGAAGGTGGCGCCGCGGCCGGGACTGCTGCTGACATGAATCGTGCCGCAATTCTGCTGCACGATGCCGTATACCGTGCTCAGGCCGAGCCCGGTTCCCTTGCCTACGCCCTTGGTCGTGAAAAAGGGCTCGAAGATGTGTTCCAGGACGCTCGGGCTCATGCCGCATCCGGTATCGCTGACCTGAATGTGGACGCACGGGCGGCTCTCGCGGCCCGAGCCCGCCCGTTCCTCGGCGAAGGAGGTCCGGATGCGGAACTCGCCGCCCTGCGGCATGGCGTCCCGCGCGTTGGCGGCGAGGTTCAGGAACACCTGTTCGAGCTGGTTCGGGTCGGCGGTTACGCAAGGCAGATCCCGGGCCAGATCGGTCGTCAGGCGGACCTGTTCGCCCATGACCGGCCGCAACAGCGGCTCCATATTCGTCAGCAGCCGGTTCACGTTGACCGCCCTCGGCTGGACCATCTGCTTGCGGCCGAAGGCCAGCAGTTGTGAGGTCAGCGTGCTGGCGCGGGTGGTCGCGCCCAGGATATGCCGCAGCTTCTCGTGGCGGGGATCGGAGGGCGGCGTCGCATCGAGAACCAGGTGAAGGTAGCCGCCGGCCACCGTTAAGAGATTGTTGAAATCGTGCGCGATGCCGCCGGCCAGCCTGCCGATTGCCTCCATTTTGTACGTCTGGCGGAGTTCCTCTTCGAGCTGGCGCTGGCGCGTGACATCCTCCGCGATTCCCGCGACGCGGTACGGCTTGCCCTCCCGATCGTGGATGAGAAAGGCGCGGTCGTGGATCCATCGCAGGGAGCCATCGGGCCGGAGGATGCGATACGTCTCCTCGGCCGGTTCCGATTTCATCCTGGAGCAGAACGCCAGAAAGCGGTCCCGGTCCTCGGGGTGCACCGTGTCCGCCAGCCACAGGCCATCGCCGTACAGCGGAGCCGGACTGACGCCCCATATTTTCTCGAACGCGGGGCTGACGTAAAGCTCGCGCCCGGTGGCGAGGTCCATCATCCAGAAGACCCCGTCGATGTTTTCCGCCAACTGCCGGAAGCGCTTTTCGCTCTGCAGGTCCGTGATATCGATCTTGGAGCCGATATAGCCGACGAAATTGCCAGCGGGCTCGAAGCGGGGGACGCCCGTGCAGAGCACCAGCCGGTATTCGCCATCCGCCCGGCGCCACCGCGATTCGACCTGGAACGTCTGGCGCGCGTCGAATGCGGCGCAGAAAGCGGCCCAGTTGCGGTCGCGATCCTCCGGATGAACGCAAGCGGCCCAGCCGAACCCCAGTTCCTCCTCCAGGGTGCGGCCCGTAAAGTTCAGCCAGGTGCGGTTGACGAACGTGCAGGCCTTGTCCGGGCCGGTGACCCAGATCATCACCGGCGCGGTATCGGCCATGATGCGGAATCGCTCTTCGCTTTCCCGCAGCTCGGCTTCCGCCCGCTTCCTCTCGCTGATGTCCTGGCCGGTGCCGATCATATGCACGGGCCGGCCGTTCTCGAAAAACACCTGGCCGGTGGCGGCGACCCATCGCTCGGTTCCGTCGGCTTTGCTGATCACGCGGTATTCCGCGTAATATTCGCCGTTTCCCGCCGGATCGAGCGCGCGCGCCAGGATCGCCTGGGTCTTTGCCCGGTCGTCCGGATGCAGCCCCGAAAAAAAGGTGTCGATGGTAACGGGCTCATCGGGGCCGACGCCCCAAAACTCCCTCACGCGGGCATCCCACAGGATCTCTCCCGTGGCGACATGGTAGTCATAGATGCCCAGCCGGGCCGCATCCTTGGCCATACGCAGCCGCTGCTCGCCCTCGCGAACCTTGATCTCCGAGATGCGCTGGGCCTCCGCCGCTTCGATCAGCTCGCGGTTGGTGGCGGAGAAGCGCTCGACATTCGCGCGCAAGTTGGCGACGTTGCTCTGGATGTCGCGGGCGACCCGGCTGCCGATGAGGGCGATCGCCAGCAGGTACAGATCCACGAAGAATATGGAGCCGTAGGCGGTGCGCGTACGGGTAATGGCATGGGTGAAACCGAGATGTTCGGCGATCCCGATGGCGGTTACGGTCGCGAGGACGATCGCCGCGCCTGTCACATAGGACATGCGATCCAGCAGCATCACGGTCAGCAGCAGCAGCCCTGGAAATATGAGCATCGCGTGGCTGCGGAACCCGTCGTGCGCGATCAAAACCAGCACAGCCGCGGCATAGAGCACGGCCAGAAAGGTGGTGCGCGCCGCCCAAACCGCCCAGCCTGCCCGGTTCATGAGTGCGGCGGCCGCCAGACCCAGGATGGCGAAGAGCAGGAGCGGAACTTCCTGCCTGCCCCCATCCAAAGCCGCAACCAGCCCGATCGCGGCAGCGAACAGGAGACAAGCGAACTGGACAGACCGGGCGTTGCGGTCGCGGCCCGGATCGCCGGTCGGCTTCGGATAGAACCAGGATGTTGATTTGCGTTCCGACATAGGCTGGCACTCTCCACTACGCCGGTGCGGGGCCTCGCTCACCCGGACTGAGGCGCTCGGTTTCGTAGAGACGATTATACGCGCGTGCGGCGTTCAGCGCGCGTTAACGGCATGGCGCGGCCTTGGCCGTCTTCCCGGGCTGGCCGGCGTCCCAGAGCGGTGTCTCCTGTCCGCCGGCGCAAACCGCCACGGCCTGCCGCCCGCCGGCGCGGATGTGCAGCAGGGCGCCCGCGCTATCGCCGATCTCGCGGCTCATGCCGGTATCGATGAGGAACAGCTCGCCGCGCCAGTTGAACATTTCACCGGGGCGGCGCACCGAATCGTCGGGGAAGCGGACGGCGGCGCGATGGTGGCCTTCGACGATGTGGCGCACGCCGAGCTGCCGGGCGAACCCGGCCAGCAGCCGGTCCGCGGGCACGCCGCCCTGCTCGAACCATGAGCGGCCGCCGGGGCCTTTTTCGCCAATGCGCGCCTCGAGCAGCGAATTCGGGCCGGTGAGCTGCGCGCTGGCGAATCCGTCGCGGTCGACGCCGGCGCGCAGATCGGCGGCGAGGCGGGCGAGGCTCCGGCCATCGGTGTTTCCGGCGTGGGAGAAGAACCAGTCGTTGACGCGCGCGGCGAACGGCAGCCCGCACAGGAACCGGCCCACGTCATTCGCGCATTCGGCCACGGCGCGCGGCTCGATACCGGCGCGCGAGAGTTCGCGGGCGAATTCGTGTCCCTTGGCCGCGCCGGGATCGGCGAGAAACTCCGCCTCGTGGTTGCCCATGAGCACGATCGCGCGGCCGCCAGCGGCAGCCGCGGCGCCCGGCAGCGCGCGCAGCAGCGCGACCACGGCGAGGCTTTTCGGGCCTTTATCGATCAGATCTCCGGTAAAGACCAGCGTGGCGTTGCCCGCCGCCCACGTGGGGCGATCCGGCGCGGGCGGAATGCCGCCGAGAACTCCGGCGCCCGCGAGCAGCGCAACCAGCCGGCCGTAGTCGCCGTGCACATCGCCCATCGCGAAGATATCGGCGGCCGTATCGATCTCGACGACGGGCGGGAACTGCTGCCAATCGCGCGCGATGCGCACGGGCGGCGCGGAGCTCAGCGATGTGGCCAATAACGCGGGAATCAGGAGGCGCAGGGCGCACGCGCGAGGCTGCATGCAAAGCTTCTATTATCGGCTCGCGGCGTTACAGCCCGATGACAGCGCGTCAGGCGCCGCGCAGCGATGCGTTCAGAATGGTCGAGACCGGAAGCAAGCCGCCCAGCCTGTAATTCGCCAGGCCGTGCATGCCGGCGGAGGCGATGCAGCCGCACTCGGCGCAAACCGGCTTGCCGCCGAACTGGCAGGGCGTGATGCGCGTTTCGAGGTCGGCCGAAAGGCAGGTGGTCAGCCGCGCGAAGGTGCACTCCTCGGGCGAGCGGGGCGGCCGCCGGAAGCCTTCGAGAACCAGCCGCGGCAGGTCTACCTTCGGGAATTGCGCGGCAACTCGCAGCTCATCGAGGAGTGTTTCGCGATCCTGCGGACGCAGGCGCTCCGGTGAGCCGTCGCCTTCCTGCGGGGTGTAGATGCTGAACCAGATCTTCCGGACCTCCGGCCGGGCCGCCCAGAACCGGCTGAACTCCTCCAGGTATCCGCGCCGCGCCAGCATCTGGCGGGTTAAGGTGCAATGCACGTTCACGCGATGGCCCGCGATGTGTTTCAAAATGCGGTCGTAGGTGGCGGGACTGCGGCGCCGGTCGTGATCGGACGGGAGACCATCGACCGATACAGCCAGGTGCAGCGACGGGATCGCGTTCCACTCCTCGGGAATGGGGCGGACCCCGCTGGTCACCAACTGCACTTCCACCCGCATGCGGTCGAGCAGGGGCAAAAGCTCGCTGAGCTCGCGGTAACGGACCAGCGGCTCGCCGCCGACGATCGAGACGTGGACCGGCCGAAGCCGCCGCACAACGGCGATCACGCCGCGCACGAGATCGGCTCCACGGGAATCGGAAAGCTCGCGCAGCGTGACCTGCGGCCCGACGTGGTCCGCCGAATAGGCGTAGCAGCCGGGGCAGCGGAGCGGGCACTCTTTGGTGATTTCGAGCGAGAGAAAGGGAGAGCGGCCCCGCAGCACACGTCCCCAAACGCGCAAAGCATCCCGTTTTTTCATTGGCTCTCTTGTCGGACGCGGACACCGCACTCCGGGGCGCGGGAAATTCCACGGCCGGATGCCTCCCGTGGCTTTCCGCGCACGTTCCGGGCGCGAGTGTGAGAGCGCGAACCTGCCGCGGCGCGGACCGGAGCGCGGATTTTTCCTAACCGTTTGCCGCCCGCCGAGTATCAGAATCGGGGGACTGATGAACCGGTACACGGCAGACTTGCGTTTCGGACTGCGTCAACTGCGGCTCAATCCGCTATTCACGGCCGTTGCGGTGCTGTCGCTGGCGCTCGGCATCGGGGCGAATACGGCCATCTTTCAATTGATCGACGCCATCCGGCTGCGCACGCTGCCGGTGGCGAATCCGCACGAGCTGGCGTATCTCGATTTTGCGAAGGGCAGCCGCCGCGCCGGCTGGTGGTCGTCGCGGAGCGCGAATTTCACCTACAAGCAATGGGATAGCGTCCGCCAGCATCAGGAGGCATTTTCCGGCACGATCGCCTGGAGCGCCACACGGTTCAACCTCAGCCGCGAAGGCAAGGCGCGCTATGCCGAAGGCCTGTTCGTCAGCGGAGACTTTTTCCGCGTGCTCGGTGTACCGGCAATGATCGGCCGGACGTTCACGGCGGATGATGACCGGCCCGGATGCGGCCCGGCGGGGGCGGTGCTGGGCTACTCCTTCTGGCAATCCGAATTCGCCGGCGATCCCGCCCTCGCCGGGCGAACGGTCCGGCTGGACGGCCATGTGTTCCCGGTGATCGGCGTCGCCGCGCCGGGGTTCTTCGGCGTGGACGTGGGATACCGGTTCGATGTCGCCATCCCGCTCTGCGCAGACCCCCTCTTCTCGGAACCCGGCAAGGACCGGATCGCCACGCCCTCGGCCTGGTGGCTTTCGATCATGGGGCGGCTCAAGCCGGGCTGGACTATCGAGCGCGCCAATGCGCAAATGCAGGCCGTTTCGCCTGCCATCATGCGGGAAACGCTGCCTCCTTCCTACCGGGCGGACATGGCGAAGGAATATCTCGCCAACAAGCTGACGGTGACCTCGGGCGCGACCGGGGTTTCGGTTCTGCGCCGGCAATATGGCGATCCGCTCTGGATTCTGCTCGGCATCACCGGGCTGGTGCTGCTGATCGCCTGCGCGAATCTCGCCAACCTGCTGCTGGCGCGCGCCAGCAATCGCGAACGCGAGATCGCGGTGCGGCAGGCCATCGGCGCGTCGCGCGGGCGGCTGATCTCGCAATTGCTTTCGGAGAGCATGCTGCTGGCGGCGATCGGCTCGGCGCTCGGCACGGGTCTCGCGACGCTGCTCAGCCGCGGCCTGATCGGGTTCCTGACCACGGACGATAACCGGATGTTCGTGGGGCTGCCGGTCGACTGGCGCGTGCTGGGCTTCGCCACCGCCATCGCCGTGCTCACCTGTTTGCTCTTCGGCCTCGCGCCGGCGCTACGCGCCACGCGAATCGCTCCGGCAGCCGCGATGCGCGCGGGCGGCCGCGGCCTGACCGCGGGCCGCGAACGGTTCAGTTTGCGGCGGGGGCTGGTGGTGGCGCAGGTGACCATGTCGATGATGCTGCTGGCGGGAGCCCTGCTGTTTGTGCGCAGCCTGCAGAAGCTGATGGCGGTCGACCCCGGCTTCCGGCCGGAAGGCATCGTCGCCATCAGCGTGGATCTGCGCGAGGCGCATTATCCGAAACAGCGGCTGCATGACATACGCCGGCAAATCTCGGAAGCCCTGCGGGCGCGCACCGGCGCGATTGCCGCGGCGGAAGTGGATATGACGCCGGTCAGCGGCTCGGGTTGGGACCAGATGGCCTGGGCCGACGGCACGGCCGGCCCGCGCGTGGACGTACTATTCAATCGCGCCGGCCCCGGTTATTTCCGGACCATGGGGACGCCCATCGTAGCCGGGCGCGACTTCAACGAGCATGACGATCTCCATGCTCCGAAAGTGGCGATCGTCAATGAGGAGTTCGCGCGCAAGATTTTCCACGGCCAGAATCCCGTCGGCCGTTCGTTCCGGCGGGAGGAATCGGCGGACAAGCCGGACACCGTCTTCCTGGTGGTCGGGCTCGTGAGAAACACGAAATATTACGAGCTCCGCGAAGACTTCCGGCCGATTGCCTTCGTCGCGGAGGCGCAGGACGACGATCCCGGACCCGGCGCCACGTATGTGCTCCGCACCAACGCTCCGCTCGGCGAGTTCTATCGCACAGCCGAAAGCACGATCACGAGCTTCCATCCCGGCATCGGCGTGCAATTTACCGTGCTGACAGCCCAGATCAAGGAATCGCTGACGCGGGACCGGCTGATGGCGGCGCTGGCGGGCTCGTTCGGGGCGCTGGCGGGATTGCTGGCGGTGATGGGATTGTACGGCGTGATCGCCTACATGGTGGTCCGCCGCCGGAACGAGATCGGGGTGCGGATCGCGCTGGGATCGACCCGCGCGCGGGTCATCGGCCTGGTGCTGCGGGAGGCCGTTCTGCTGCTGCTCATCGGCATCGCCTTGGGCACGGCACTCGCAGCTTGGGCCGGGCAGGCCGCCGCCTCGCTGGTGTACGGCATCCAGCCGCGCGATCCGCTGACGCTGGGCGGCGCGGTGGCTCTGCTCGCGTTCACAGCGCTCGCGGCGAGCTATGGGCCGGCATGGAGGGCCTCCCGGCTGCAGCCGATGGACGCGCTGCGCGACGAGTAGCGGAGCCCAAAATTCACCGCATTTTCGGGCAAGTGGCCAACGATTGGCCACTTGCATTTCCGCCGGCTCGTAGAATCAACGACTTGCGCTGGGCAGGCGGCCAATCGTAAGCCACCCACCGTTTTTTCACGGCTTAGTTGCCGCCGTTCGAGGGCTCCGGCTCAGGCGTGAGCGACACCTTATTCCAATCGGGCGGCTCGACGCCGAGTAGGTGGTGCACGAAGTAATCGTCGCGATAGTGTTCGCTCGCCAGAATGCCCACGCCGTGATCCTGCCCCGGAATGTAGAGCATGTCGAAATGCTTGTGCGCCTTCACCAGCGCGTTCACCACCTGCAGCGAGGAAGCGGGGTCGACGTTGGTATCCATCTCCCCCACGATGATCAGGGCGCGGCCCTGCAGGCGGAAGGCGTTATCCACGTTGGAAGAAGCCGCATACTGCGGGCCGACCGGCCAGCCCATCCATTGCTCGTTCCACCACATCTTATCCATGCGGTTATCGTGGCAGCCGCTGTTGGTCACCACGACCTTGTAGAACTCGGGATGGAACAGGACGGCGCCGAGCGAATTCTGCCCGCCGGCGGAGGTCCCGAAAATCCCGACGCGGCTGATGTCGTACCACGGGTATTTGGCGGCCACCGCTTTGTGCCAGAGGATGCGGTCCGGGAAGCCGGCGTCTCCGAGGTTCTTCCACGCCACGTCATGGAAGGCTTTGGAGCGGTTGCTGGTGCCCATGCCATCGATGTGGACCACAATGAAGCCCAGCTCGGCGAGCGCCTGATCGCCGGACACGGCGCTGAAGGTCTTGGGAACGAACGAGCCCTGCGGACCGGCGTAGATGTTCTCGATCACCGGATACTTCTTCGAGGGGTCGAAATTCGTCGGCTTGATGAGGATGCCCCAGATGTCGGTCTTGCCGTCGCGGCCTTTGGCCACGAACACCTCGGGGAAGCGGACGCCGGCGGCGAGCAGCGCGGAGGCGTCACCCTGGTCGAGGTCCATGAGCACCTTGCGGTCCTCGGTGCGGCGAAGCTGCGCGCGCGGCGGGAGATCGACGCGCTGCCAGGTGTCGACATAATATTGCCGGTCCGGCGAGAAGACGACGGTGTGGGTGCCATCGGCCTCGGTGAGCCGCGTCAGGCCGGTGCCGTCGAAATTGATGCGGCAGTATTGCGTGAAGTACGGATCCTGGCCGGGGATCATGCCGCCGGCTTCGAACCAGATCTGGCGCTTGTCGTCGTCCACGTAATCGACGTTGCGCACCAGCCAGTCGCCCCTGGTGATCTGGTTT